>JANWWT010000001.1:328408-656816 GCA_025055675.1 Pseudanabaenaceae cyanobacterium SKYG29 | reverse complement strand
TCATACTTACTTAAATCTTCGGCAAACAGTTGGGAAGTGATGTAAAGACCGTTTTTACCTAACCACGATCGATCGTCTTCCCAGAAGGCAAATCCCCGCAAATCAGTAGCAAAAGTAGTGACGGGTTGTTTAATTTGGGGTACTAGAGCCATGCCTACCTGCCCTGCTAAAAAGAAGTTATTACAAAAGATAAAATCCACCGTTTTTAGTTGCTCGCGGATCGTGGCATCTTGCAGAAAGACCTGACGCATTTGTACCACATCTACTAATTCCGTAGAAGGGTCTTGTTTAATGTCCCAAAACCCCCCAGCAATGGCATATTTGCCCCCCTTTTGCAGCAACCCGTAGCTAGTGTGCAGGAGTGCTACTGTGAGGAGTGAAAAAATAACCATGCCTGAACTCCACAGCCAAATTCTCACCCTGTGGGGATACCGATCGTGCCAGATACTCACCCACTCCCCCAGGAGGATTACTGCCGTAAAAAAGCCTGGCATATGCCAACTAGGTAGGATTTGGCGATAGCCCCCCATCAAGGTAAAGCCCAAAAATACAGGCACACTCACTGCTAGAATTAATTTTTCCTGCTCTGACACTTTCCCTAGCCATGCTTGTCCCAGTTTTGCCATACTTACCCACCACAAAGGTAGACCCAAGCTGGGAAATAAATAGCCATTGCTCACCAAAAAAGTGACAAATAAATCCACCAAACTGTAAGATCGATCGGGGACAGCTCGCCCTGATTGAAACTTAAAAGACACCCAATCCCACTGGTAATTCCACCACAGTAGCGGGGAAATAGTGATCAGGAAAAAGACAAATCCTAAAACAGTCCACTTCGACCACAAAGCCCGCCGGTGCCTATCACTAAACAGGCAAAATAAAACCAGACCAAAACCCAATAAAAAGCCATGATATTTACCCAAGCAAGCCAAACCGATCGCTATACTAATCAACAAAATCCGCCAAGAAGGCAGATAAATTTCTTCCCGCCAGAACTCCCAACTAGCTAGATAAAGAGTCAAAGACCAAAAAAACATTAAGGAGCTGTCAGGTAAAGTTAAAACACCAAACCCAACTGTAAAAAACGGTATGAGGGTAGCTAAGACTAAAGAAAAGAGAGCCGATCGGGGGTTAAACAATCGTTTAGCAGTCAAGTAGAAAAAATACAATGTGCCTGTGTAGAGCAAGATCGAACCCAGGCGGATAGTGAAAGGAGTGACAGCCCCTGTAAGCCATGTGCCCAAACCCGTTGTCAGAGCGACTAAGAGAGGATGGTCAAAGTAACTCCAATCTAGATAGTGCACGTAAAGATAGTAATAGGTCTCATCGTAACCCGCTGGTAAGATTGCCCCGATCGTTAACCGCACCAGCAAACCCCACCCCAACCAAAACACCACCCATCCGTTAGGATAGTTACTCAGGTTATTGTTTTCCCCATGACCATTTCCAACAATTTGTTCTGGCAATTGGCACTTGTCCTCCTGTGGCTAGCGAGTGTTTTTTCTTTGGCGGCGATCGTGCAAAAGATCGGTACAACGGAGCAAGTCCGCAAAGTAGTGCATATTGGCACGGGCAACATTTTACCCCTGGCGTGGTACTTTAACTTTCCCTTGTGGTTTTGTCTAGCCTTCTGTGTCGCCTTTTGCGTTATTACTTTTCTGTCTTATCACTTGCCCATCTTGCCCGTGATTAACAGCGTAGGCAGGCGCACCTATGGTGTTTTTTTCTATGCTCTCAGTATCACTGTTCTAGTTGCCTATTTTTGGACAATTAAACAACCCGCTTTCGCTGTCTTGGGCGTACTGGTAATGAGCTGGGGAGACGGTATTGCCGCTCTGGTAGGACAAAAATGGGGTAAACATCCTTACCAAATCTGGGGAAATCATAAAAGTTGGGAAGGTTCAGGGGTGATGGCGTTAATATGTTTTGTAGTCACAGTTACTGTTTTAGCCACAGCAAGGGGAATAGCAGTGGAGTTGTTACCCATTGGATGCCTGGTAGCGATAGTAGCAACAATTTGCGAGGCAGTGTCACCTGCTGGGAGCGACAATCTAACTGTCCCGATCGGGAGTGGCTTGCTTGCTTATTTACTGACTGGAATTTGGGGTTAGGAGATGAATACCTGGCGATTAGAGCGGGAGCAGGTTTTAGGTGTAATTGCGGTTACGACCCTATTTTTGTGGGCTATTGCGGCGGTCTGCCTATTCCTATTGCACTTGCCCCTAATACCGATGCAATTGAGCTTATCCCAGGGTTTGCTTGGCCTAGCTTTGGGTTTAGGTATCAGCGGTGTCAGTTATGTGCTTTATCGCTACATTAAACCGTTTCGTGACAGTGCGGACGAAAAATTCTGGCTAGTAGTAGCCCCTTTAACCTACCAAGACCTAGTATGGCTGGGTGTTTTACCAGGATTAAGTGAGGAGATGCTATTTAGGGGTATTCTTCTGCCTGCTTTGGGTTCAAACTGGTTTGGTGTTGTCACTAGTAGTGTTATCTTTGGCATCTTACATCTCAGTCAACCCCGTTTTTGTCTGTACGTTTTCTGTGTAATTTGTATAGGCATGATTTTCGCTATAATGACTCTAACCACAGGGAGCACCCTCACTGCCACTGTTGCCCATATCACTACAAATATCTTATCAGCCTGGCTATGGAAACTCTACCTCAGTAAACCTGCCAATTAACAATTTTTGAGCCATCATCACAGTCGCCATTCCAAGCCAAGGCGCACCAAACTATCAGAATATAGGGGGGAACGTCGCCACTGTATGCCACTGTGCAGAAATAACTGCCGATCGAGGGCATAGCTAGCCGAGATAGTAGTAGTACCAAGTTCTGTAGTAGTCCCCGGCGTAGTGAAAGTTTGTGCTAACCGCAGGTCAGCGCTTTGGGGAGACAAAGCAAAAACCACTTGAATACCCACATCTACACCAGTAGTATTGAGAGTACTGCGATAGCCAAGTTGGGGCGCTAAATTGATGTAGCCACCAAGGGGTAAAACGTAGTAGCGCAGATGGGCATGATAGGAGTTGCGGTCAGGGGATTCCCGTTCATAGCCCCCACTGAGAGTGATGCTGCTCTGTCCCAAGAAAACATCCTCCACCCCTATGCCGCCGCCTAAATTGTCATCCCTACTATTGATATGTAGACGCAGTTTAGTAGGAAAACTAGGAGAATTCTCAATATCTGCCCACAGATTGGGGGGAGCCTGTAACCAGCGCCGTAGGAGAGGACTGTCCTGCGCACCCGCTTGCCGCCCCACAGCCAAAAGCAGCAGCAGAACTAGGGAGACATTTCTCAAAGTTCCACTTCCTTGTAGGAGGGGATTTCCACCAGTTCTTTTTCCTTGATCTTGACAGGCAAGCGTACAGGTTCTGGTTTTTGTAGCCAGCATTCGTGCAGAGGGAGCACCATTTCCATATCATCCAGCGGACGGGGTACAATCATCAAGCTATGAAATTCACCAATCCGTTCCGCTTCGTACATCCCCGCCTCGATCGCTAAGGCCACATCCGCCACATTGCCCCTAATGATAGCAGTACACAAACCTGCCCCGATCGTTTCATAGGCTGCTAGGTGCACATCCGCCGTTTTCAGCATGACATCGGCCGCCCCCACCATTGCGGGGAAGCCCCTAGTTTCCAGTAAGCCCACCGCCTGCCCCTTCAACAGACTGTAGGAGAGATTGAGTAAATTGCCCATCCGACTGCTGATAGGGAGAATCACCTCCAAATTGGGCAAGGGTCGGGGAATGATACAGGTGGAAACTAACTGCCCAAACTGCTCCGCTGTCTCTGCTCCTGCTTGGACGGCTAGACGTACATCGGCAATCTTGCCTCTGATGATAGCGGTACAGTGACCACTGCCAATTTTTTCAAAGCCCACTAGCACTACCCCTGCCGACTTCAACATCATGTCCGCTGTGCCTACGATCGCTGGGTAGCTCTGGGTGGAGACCATGCCTAGGGCAAGATCGGTAAGGGAGGGATCAGGGATGTAAGCCATAGACTTGGGTAGCACTTAGCTTAATTTTAGCGCAATTCCTCTGGTGCCACCAGCAATTTACTTTTCTTGATACACTCCAATAACCTATCAGTTGTGCTAATTTCAAACAGTGAGGGTAAAGTTGGCTCATGGCAATAACTTTTCAGTTTAACCGTCGCTGTTATGCCTGTCACTGCCTAGAAAATCAGAGCGTACCTATTCTCAGGATTAGGAATCACAAGGGAGAACTACTAATAGTAGAGAAAGGTAATCCCCTAGCTACTATTGTCAGGAATAAACGGACAGAAGTAATTGACCTGCGGGAGAAGAGATATAATCATCTCTTTAACTTAATTAGAATGGCAGTAGTACACCTGGAAATACAAGAGAAAAATAATTTACTGACCGAGAAAGACAAAGCGATCAATAACCTCAATGCCCAAGTCGCTATTTTAGAAGAACGCAACCAAGTTCTTGCCCAGCAACAGCAGCAGATACCCCTGCAACTGCAATCCCGCTTGGCACAGCTGGAAAAAGAACTACAGATTAAACACAGGGAGAATGCCCAGTTGCAACAAAAAATACAACAGATAAGCAGTAGGGATACAGGGTCAGATACCCACATTGGGGAGGAAGTGAAATCCAGTCTCGCCTCTGTGTGGTCAAGTCTCCAAGAAATCGATCGACGGGACCTTATTTTAGCTGCTAAGCATTGCCAACAAGTAGAAGCTAGGGGGTTTGGTTCTATTTTAGGAGATTATAAAGAAGCAGCCATGCGGTTATCAGCCATTCCTGAGCGGCTAGTCAGATTAGTTGTGAAAAACTTTGTCCACTATGTTGAGGACAACAGCAATTGGGATGTGATTAATTTCCTACGGGAGAACAATCGGATGGGGAAAGAAACTTTGGGTAGTCTACCCCGCTTAGTTTGTCAGCAATGGTACACCTATGACGAGAAAATTCTACAAAAAGAACTACTTACCGAAGCAGATTTCCTAAACCTCTACAGGCTCAAAAAAATCACAGAGGAAGAGAATAATCTCTACCTACCCATACGTGCTCACTTCCAAAAATTTATGGAAACTTGGGCACATCCCGCTAGTAAATGGCTAAAGCAATCCACTACGGTAGCCTCGACCATAGATAAAATTCGCCTGTTGCGCAATCTGGCTATTCATGGGGATGTGTTCTACAGCTGGCAATACACAGAGTTAAAGTGTCTGATCTGTGGGGGGACAACGATCGATGACCGCAAAGAAATCGGTCTTTTACCTAGCGTTTATTCCTAGTTTCTCTATTAGTTGCTCTAGGACGATCGCCATATGAGTCCAGTGAGTTCCCCCCTGCAGAAACACCACATAGGGTTCACGGAGAGGAGCATCAGCAGAAAGTTCCAGGGTACTGCCATCAATGAATGTCCCCCCTGCCATGACTAAGTCGCTGATATAACCAGGCATGGGAGCAGGCACAGGGTCAACGTAGCTGTCGATGGGGGAATAGCGTTGGACAGTGCGGCAAAATTCCACTAGCTTTTCTGGTGTACCCAGTTTGATGGCTTGAATGATGTCCCGCCGCGGGGCAAAGGCGGGTGGATTGACAGGATAGCCTAAGCGATCCCATACCACTGCTGCTAAGTGGCTACATTTGAGGGCTTCTCCCACCATCTGGGGAGCTAGAAATAGTCCCTGTAAAATGAGGCGGGTTTGTTCTAGCATGGTGCCTCCCTCTGCGCCAATGCCAGGAGCGGTCAGGTAGTTAGCAGCTTTTTCTACGTACTCTGCTTTGCCCGCAATGTAACCACCCGTGGGAGCGATCGTTCCCCCTGGATTTTTGATCAGAGAACCAGCAATTAAATCCGCACCGACTGCCGTTGGCTCTTGCTCTAACACAAACTCTCCGTAGCAATTGTCGACGAAGCAAATAGTGTGGGGGTTTTGGTTTTTGACTACTTCTACAATGCGCTGGATGTCTGCTAAGTCCAAACTTGGTCGCCAGCTATAGCCGCAGGAGCGCTGAATCAGTACTATCTTAGTTTCAGGACGAATGGCATGGGCAAGGGCAGCCCAATCGATCGTTGCCTGGGGAGTAAGCGGTAGTTCCCTGTACTTGATTTGCCATTCTGCCAGAGAGCCAGGGCTGGGATACTTGCCAATTACGGGTTCGAGGGTGTCGTAGGGTGCACCCACCACGGCTAATAATTCATCCCCAGGGCGGAGGTTACCGAATAGACAACAGGCGATGGCATGGGTACCCGATACGATTTGTACTCTGACTAGGGCGCGCTCCGCTCCCAAAACTGTGGCAAAGACAGTATCGACAATTTCCCGCCCCCGATCGTTGTGTCCGTAGCCTAACACACTGGCGAAATGATGACTGCCAACTTGTGCCTGGCGGAATGCTTGCAAAACCCTGTCTAAGTGGCGTTGGGTTTGTCGATCGATGGCGTGGAAGAGGGGTTGCAGTTCGGCAATTGCCGTCTCAAGCAGAGGGTGCATGTAGTTGATTTCTATCGCAAGAATATTTTGCCTGAAGGGACAGCATAGGCTACCATGGTCAAGGTGTGATTTTACAGTGTATGGCTACCAATCTTCAGGTCGTGAGTCGCCAAGAAACTAAATCTGACCGCCAAGACTCAGTAGAACGGAAACTCGCCCAACTACATCTGGAAATAGACATGCTCTTAGAGCATCTGCACCGCCAAATCCAAACCCGCTCTCCTAAATAAGATATGACCATTACAACTGAAGAAGCGCAGCGCCCAGTTCTGCCCGCGGGCGTAACTCAACCCTGCCTAAACCTGCGGAGTGTGTTGCAAACCCTGCCCCCCCAGTGTTTCCAGCGTTCACCTCTGCGGGCCTGGCTAGGGGTACTTGTCAGTGTCATTGCTGTAGCGATCGGTTATGGGGGCTTGAGTATTGCCCCTTGGTTCCTCCTGCCGCCTCTGTGGGTGTTTACAGGTACTGCCCTCACAGGTTTCTTTGTCCTAGGGCATGAGTGCGGACACCGATCGTTTTCTGCGCAGCGCTGGGTGAATGACTGGCTGGGACATCTTTTGTTCTTGCCCCTACTCTATCCCTTCTATCCTTGGCGCTTTCAGCATGACCATCACCATCAGTACACTAATTTACTGGAAGAAGATAACGCCTGGGCACCCTTCACCACAGAAATTTACAAAAGTCACAACTTGGTCATGCAGTTTTTCTACCGGCTGTTGCGAGGACGTTTTTGGTGGTTGGGTTCCATAGCCCACTGGGCAGCCGTCCATTTTGATGCAGTTAAGTTCCCCCCGCGGCAACGGCAACAGGTACGTTTCTCCACCCACTTAGTCTTCCTCTACGCCCTCATCTTCTTCCCTGCTCTCTTGGTCAGTACGGGGGTCTGGGGTGTCGTCAAGTTTTTCCTAGCTCCCTGGTTGGTCTACCACTTCTGGATGAGTACGTTCACTTTGGTACACCACACTATGCCAGATATCCCCTTCAAAACTCGGTCAGAGTGGTCAGCTGTGGAAGCGCAATTGATGGGGTCTGTACACTGCGACTACCCCTGGTGGGTGGAATTCCTTTGCCATGACATCAACTGGCATATTCCCCACCATTTGGCTCCCTCTATCCCCTTCTATCGTCTACGGTTAGCACAAGCTGCCTTGGAGGAGCATTGGGGAGAATACCTCTACAAAACCCGCTTCTCTTGGGCATTGCTTAAAACTATTGGCGATCGCTGCCACCTCCACGATGACCGCAAATGTTATCGCTCCTTTCAGGAGGCAGGTCTATGAAGAAGTTTGTCCTCTGGGGTACTTACTGCGAGGATGTGTTACAAAAGCGCGCTCCTTTTCGCCAAGCCCACCTGGATTACCTAAAATCTTTACAGACCCAGGGGAAGTTACAAACGATCGGTCCCACCCAGGACTTGCGGCGGGTGTTCGGTGTATACCTTGCTGAGGACGAAGCTGAGGCGAGGGCGCTGATTGAGGCTGACCCCTACTGGCAAAACCAAGTTTGGACTAGCTATGAAGTCTACGAGTGGATACAGGCAATCTGAGGAATGAAAATTCTCTTAACAGGGGTGACGGGTCAGGTAGGTTGGGAATTACAGCGCAGCCTCCTACCCTTGGGAGAGGTGATTGCTCCATCCCGTACCCAGTTGGACTTGGCAGACCCTGATACAATTGTCCACTGCCTGCGGGAAATACGTCCTGAGGGTGTGATCAATGCCGCTGCCTATACGGCAGTAGATTTGGCGGAGACGGAACCAGACCTCGCCCACAGAATCAATGCAGTTGCCCCTGGGATTTTAGCAGAGGAGTGTCAGCGCTTGGGGGCTTGGTTGATCCACTACTCTACGGACTACGTGTTTGATGGCAATAGTTCTGTTCCCTACAAACCGACTGATCCTACGAATCCCCTAGGTGCCTATGGCAAAAGCAAGCGGGCAGGGGAGTTGGCAATTGCAGCAGTGGGGGGGCAGTATTTAATTTTGCGGACAGCTTGGGTATACGGAATGCGGGGCAAAAATTTTCTGCGGACGATTCTGCGTCTGGCACGGGAGCGGCAACAGTTACGAATTGTCAACGACCAAGTGGGGTCGCCTACCTGGAGTCGGGTAATTGCAGAAGTGACTGCCCATATCGTGCCCAGGGTGAGGGAGCAATCTGGTATTTTTCATCTCACCTGCCAGGGTAGTACGACTTGGTATGATTTTGCCTGTGCGATTTTGCGCTTTGACCCGCAGCGATCGGAGCAAGTGGTTACATCTGTAGAACCCATTACTACAGCGGAATATCCTACCCCTGCCCAACGCCCTGCCTATTCGGTGTTGGATTGTAGTAGCTTAGAGGAGCAGTTTCAGGTACACCTTCCTCCTTGGCAGACAGCTTTAGCCCTGGCACTGGCAACCTAAATTTACCGATCGACCCTGCGGACTTACCTAGGGAGACCTACTGTGTTGGGGGGTGGGTGCGCGATTGTCTGTTGGGGAGACAGCCGCTCGGTGAGACTCGCGAACCGCGCCCTAAAGTAGATATAGATTTCGTCCTACCGGCAGGGAGTATCGACACAGCTAGACAGATTGCTCGCAAATACAAAGCGCCTTTTGTCCTCCTCGATCGGGAACGGGAAATTGCCCGTGTGGTTTTGCCCCAGGGGAACCTAGATTTTGCCAAGCAAGTAGGGGCAACTCTACTAGACGACCTCCGCCAGCGGGATTTTTGTATGAATGCAATGGCTGTACCTGTTCACCGTCCTGGGGAAATTATTGACCCCCACGATGGCATAGGTGACCTGCAGCAGAAAATAGTGAGGATGGTCTCGCCGGAAAATATTGCCGCTGATCCGCTGCGCATTTTGCGTGCCTACCGTCAGGCTGCCCAACTCAACTTCACCATCGAACCCTGGACGCATCAGACTATCAAACAGTTAGCCCCTCTTCTACCCCAGGTAGCGATCGAGCGCATCAGGATGGAACTGACCTACTTACTGCAGAGCGATAGCGACTGGTTGCTTACCTGCCTGGAAGACCAAATTTTCTCCCCCTGGTTGCCCTCAACTAAATTGCGCCTCGATCGGTTTTGTCGCCTTGCTCCGACTATCGGGCAAATTCTGGCGCGTTACCCCCTGCAGAATTATTTTTGCCAAGCGATAGTCAATTTAACTCTCAAGTATGCTGCTCTTGTGCCCAGTGCCAGTATGTGGGATTTTTTGGGCTTAAGCCGCCAGGAACAAAAATGGATTACTACTCTGTTGCGCTACCTGCCCCAGCTCCCCTCGGCGGAAAATTCTCCCCTCGAGCAATACTACCTGTTTAGCCATGTGGGAGAGATGTTGCCCGCCCTATTTGCCCTTGCTAGAGCTGATGGCATCCCTGTCAGTGATCTGTGGCTCGATCGGTGGTTAAATCCCCATGACCCCATTGCCCACCCTGCTACTTTGGTAACTGGGGACGACCTACAACAATTCCTGGCTATCAAACCAGGGCCCCGCCTGGGACAACTCCTCATCGCTATTCGGGAAGCCCAGATTCTGCAAATAGTTAACGATCGGGAACAAGCCCTGGAGTTTGCCAAAACCTGGTGGCAAAGCACTAGTTAGGAATTAGCACTACTTTACCCTTTACCTTACCCCCAGCCAGAAGAGCATGAGCCTGTGCCGCCTCCTTGAGGGGTAGCTGTTCTCCTACCTTGACTGTAAGCTTACCACTGTCAAATAACGATCGGGCTTGTTCTAAAATCTGCACTTGGCGTTTTTGTAAATCCCGTCTTTCTTGCAGCATAGGTGTCAACATCAACTCTAAACTAATACGCAAATTTCTATCCCTTGCTACCTTCCAGTTCGTGTCAGCATCAGGGGCTAAAATCGTCACGACATCACCGTAGATTTCCACTGCCGCAAAGGTTTGCTCCAGTACCTTGCCCCCCACCGTATCAAAGGCAACCGCTACACCTTCCCCATTTGTCCATTGCATAGTTGCTGCCACGAAATCCCTCTGTTTGTAAAAAATGGGATAGACATCTGGACATAGAGATAGACAAAATTCTGCTTTTTCCTGGGAACTGACAGTAGTAGCAACCATAGCATCCTTGTGCTTTGCCAATTGAATTGCCATGTGACCAACTCCCCCTGCCCCACCATGGATGAGGACTTTCTTGTTGTCCGCCAAACGGGCCCGATCGTACAAAGCCTCCCAAGCTGTGATTAGGACTAGGGGAGCTGCTGCAGCTTCTACAAAAGAGAGAGAAGTAGGTTTGAGGGCGGCTAAATCCTCCTCGATCGTGGTGTATTCCGCATAGTTGCCCTGGTGTTTACCCAGCCCGCCATGGCAAAAATAGACAGCATCTCCCACCTTAAATTTGGTGACAGCACTACCTACGGCTTCCACAATACCTGCCCCGTCACAGCCTAAAATTGCTGGTATTTGTTTATAGAAATTGCCCCGCTGCCGCAGTTTAGTATCAATGGGATTCACACTTGCTGCTTTTAACTTTACCAACATTTCTGTCGGCGATTTAATAATCGGATCGGGCACAGACTGGTATTGTAAAACCTCTGGCTCTCCTATCCCTGTCATCACTACGGCGTACATATTTCCCCTCCCTGACTTAACTCCTCAGTGCTGATACCCTCAGCGAAAAATAGCTGTACATTTACTCTAGCCTTCGGGCTACTATTGTAAAACTAGCATCCTCAAGTATCGACCAATGATTAAACAAAACTAGGCATTCCATAAAGCTGTTTGTATTTTTTCTGTCCTGATAGCTAGCTCAGTCTTGCCATTGGCTATTCTTGGAAACACTAGAGTAACCCTTTAGAACTGGGAACCTCCCCTAGCCGTCTGGGATCAAGGGCAACTGCCATCCGCAGCGCACGGGCAAAGGCTTTGAAAGAGGCTTCGATAATATGGTGGGAATTGATCCCCCCTAACTGCCGCAGATGGAGGGTAATTTGGGCGTGATTGACCAAACCCTGATAGAATTCCCGTACTAATTGCGTGTCATAGGTGCCAACCCGATCGGTGGGAATTTGCAACCCGTAAACCAAATAGGGGCGACCAGAAAAATCCAATGCCACTTCAATCAATGCTTCATCCAAGGGTGCCAAAAAATGACCAAAGCGCTGAATGCCTTTCCGATCGCCCAATGCCTTACTGAGACATTGACCTAGGGTAATACCCACATCTTCATTGGTATGGTGGTCATCGATGTGCAAGTCTCCTTTTGCCTTAATTCTCAAGTCGATCAAACTATGGGAGGACAGTTGGTGCAACATATGGTCTAAAAAAGGAATACCCGTGTCAATCTCCGCCTTCCCTGTGCCATCGAGATTGAGGGTCACATCAACATAGGTTTCTCCCGTTTGGCGCTGAACTTGGGCAATCCGATCGGTCATACAGATTTGTGGTTACATCCTCACCTAAAATTGTAGAACTAAATGTCTGTTTCGGTACAAGTCTGTTCAGCTAGGGAGTAAAATCTGACCACAGTGCTGCTGCAAAATAGCCAATAACTGATTGGGATCGGTGAGACAAATGCTAACAATTCCTAATTTTTCTGCCCCCACCACATTAGGGGGTGAATCATCAATAAACAAGGTTTCCTGGGGGAGAAATCCCATGCGATCGAGGACGATTTGAAAAATTTGCGGTTCGGGTTTTCTAGTACCCAGCTCACAGGAGAAAAAGCAGTGATCAAACAAGTTAAAAATTTCTCCACAGTCCCTTTGCACGTACTCTAAATGTAGGTCATTGATATTGCTCAGCAGAGCTAGTTTATAGTGGGGTTTCAGTTGACTGAGTAGTTGTTTACGGTCAGGAAATACACCGACGAGAAGGGAATTCCAAGCTTGATCAATTTCGGCATCAGTGGCGACTAAATTTAACTCGGTGCGCATCCGTGCGCGGAAAGTGGGGGTATCGATCGTGCCCCGTTCATAGTCAGAAAAGACAGGGGGTTGATGGAGACGGGAATAAATGGGTGTATCCTGTGCCTGCCGTTGCAGAGCGCGGAGGTTGTGGTTAAAGCGGGGGAAATCCAGTTGATAAATCACCCCACCCAAATCAAAAATAATGTTTTTAAGCATCACTCCTCCCACAGATTTGTCACACTGCGCATACTGGTAAATGTACCATTACCTAGGATTAAATGATCGAGTAAGGGAATGTCCAAAATTTTCGCCGCCTGCAATAATTGACGGGTTAATCTAATATCTTCGGGACTGGGATCAGTATTACCGCTGGGATGATTGTGCCCTAAAATTAATTTCACTGCCCCCTGCCGTAAAACCTCCCCAAAAATGTCTCTAGGATGGGCGATCGTTTCATTGACAGTACCGATAGTAATTAGCTTCTGGGCAATAATGCGATTACGATGGTCTAGTAACAAGACTGCTAATCTTTCCTGGGGTTGCCACATAAGAATATGGCTCAAAGCATTAGCCGCTATGCTCGGTTCTGTCACCTCTGTCCGATCGGGGGGACGGCTAAAAAACACTCGCTTACCTAATTCAATTGCCGCTAAAATTGTTGTGGCTTTGGCGGGTCCTACCCCTGGAATTTGCATCAAAACTTCAGCAGAAATATTCTGCAAATAGGGGAGGGGATCAGCTTTCTCGTCTTTTGCGATCGTTTGTAAGATTAACTGTCCCAACCCAACAGCAGATAGTTTGCCTGAACCTGTCCCCAGGAGAATAGCTAATAATTCAGCGTTGGACAGAGCACTGACCCCTTGCGCTAGCAATCTTTCACGGGGACGATCGGCGGCAGTTAGGTCTTTAATGCGCAGAGAATAAGTCATTTGTCGGGTTTAGCTAATTCATCAATACGGCTGTGGAATTGCTCTGGTGCCATTTCTTTTGCCTTGGCAAACAGTTTTTGCGCTTCTTCTTCCTGCTGTAATTCCCGTTTAATAAACGCCTCTCCCAGTATGGGGCGAAAATCTTTGGGGTCAGATTCTTTCACAGACCGATATGTTGCTTCCGCCTCATCGAATCGCTTTAATTGCAGATAGGTATCCCCTAAAAATAGTTTGACACTGGCGACATCAGCACTGTTAGGTTTGATTTTGTTCGCTGCTTCTGATTTTTCGATCGCTGCTTGCAACAAGTCAATGGCGCTGTCCACACGATTGAGGGATAATTCAGTCTCTACTAACTGCTGCAAAGCATTGAGATTACTGGGTTCGATTGCCAACACATTGCGATATTCCGTAATTGCTTTGTCTGTCTCTTGTAGTTGCTGATAGGTGCGAGCTAGAGTTAGGCGATAGACCGTTTGTTCGGGGTAGGTATTGGCTAGGGTTTGTAGATAGGGAATTGTACCTTTGATGTCACCAATTTGAGTTTTCAATTGCACAATATTTTCTAGGGCAAACTGATTCGTAGGTTCTTTCGCCAAAACTTTTTCGTAGCTAGCAATCTCTACCTTGATTTTCTCCTCTGGTGAAAGGGTGGTTTCCTGGGGGGCAGGTTTAGGGGCAGGGGGTGACAGAATACTAATAACTAGAGGAACAACAGATACACCCAGAAAAGACAGGGAAATCAGAACAGAAAAGATAGCAATAATCCACTGCCGCGCTGTCCTTTGTGCCACGATCGGTATCCCCCTAAACGCCTTGTTTATTTTAGCCTATGTTACAATTCCCCTGACTCTAGCAACTGTGTCTATGCTCCTATATCTTTCCACTTGGCAAGAAGTTGAAGCTTACCTGCAGCGGTCTCAGGGTATCATCATTCCCATTGGTTCCACAGAACAACACGGTCCAACGGGCTTAATTGGTACGGATTTTATCTGTGCGGAAACGATCGCTAAAGGCATCAGTGCTCAACGGGATGTCATGGTGGGTTCTACTATCACGATCGGGATGGCGGAGCACCACACAGCTTTTCCAGGCACAATTAGTCTACGTCCTACCACGTTAATTCTGGTGTTGCGGGATTATATCACCTCCCTGGCAAGACATGGCTTTACGCGCTTTTTCTTTATCAATGGGCATGGCGGCAATATTAACATTATGCGTACTGCCTTTTGTGAACTCTACAGTGACTTACCCCACATCCGCTGTCAGATTGCCAATTGGTGGGTTGGTCCCGAGGTCAGCAAACTGGCAAAGGAACTCTACGGCGATCGGGAAGGTTTCCACGCCACGCCCAGCGAAATTGCTCTCACTATGTATGCCTACCCTGAAGCCATCAAACAGGCAGAGCTGGCTCCCCTGCCTAACGTGGGTGTGAAAATCTATAGCCCCCAGGACTTTCGCCAACGCTATCCCGATGGACGTATGGGGTCTGACCCCTCCCTGGCGACTGTAGAACACGGCAAACGCTTCTTTGAAGTGGCAGTCAAGGAGATTGGCGAGCAGTACGACAAATTTTTAGCGGAAGTGTAGTACAATAGGGGACTACTGCGGGTGTAGTTCAGTGGTAGAACGTCAGCTTCCCAAGCTGAATGTCGTGGGTTCGAGTCCCATCACCCGCTCTTGAGCCAATGGCTTAAGTCCCGATCGAGTAAGCGCTGTAAATTTTCTATCTCCCTTCTAAAATACTGTTTGAGAATTTGGCGCAGCCAGGGGGAGAGGGGCTGATAATTGCCGACTAAAACTCGGTCTGGTGGGGGCAGTTGGGGAGGACTTTCCACACCTAAGAAGGCGTAGACTTTTTCTAGGGTACTTGAGTGGTCGTTAGCTAAATCCTCCTGCAACAAAACTAACACCTGCTCCCTGGGGAAATAGCGATATAAATTCCGTAATTGGGCAGTATAAAAACCGCGATGGCAATAGGAACATACCCGTTTAGCTGTTTTTTCTGCGTCCAAATTTTGCGGTAATGACAGCCGCAGCGGCTCTAGGGCAATTGCAACGGCAAAAGGCAAAATTTCCCACTGTCTTTGTAACTCCATTTGGTAGTGGGAATAGGCCCGATCGATGGGATTTCGCAGCAAAACAATTAATTTCATCTGGGGATTATATTCAGCAATGCGAGGGGCAATGTGGGGTAAATACATATAAATTGGTGTTGCTTCCCCGATTAACTTTTGCCCCCTGTAGTTAGGGAAAAAACTGTGGTAGTAATCTATGCCTAAATGGTAATGGCGATCGTAGTCAAAGAAATGCACTTCCTTGACAGGAGCTAGACAAATATCAGGATGTTGGCTGAGAAATTTAGCTAGAGCTGTTGTACCTCCCTTTTGGGTGCCGACAATCAAGAAATTTACCTTAGTCATCACTAAAACCGAGATAGAGTTCCACCACTTTGGGATTATCTAACAGAGCCTTGCCCGTATCAGTAAACGCAACTTTGCCACTATCCATTACATACCCCCGATCGGCAATCGCTAGCGCCTGGCGGGCATTTTGTTCTACTAGTAAAATTGCTGTACCCTGTTCCTTAATGCGCAAGATTAACTGAAAAATCTCCTTGACCAAAATTGGGGACAAAGCGGCAGAAGGTTCATCTAGGATTAGCAGTTTGGGGGATACCATCAGTGCCCGTCCCATTGCTAACATCTGTCGCTCACCCCCTGAAAGAGTACCCGCCTTTTGCCTTTGTTTGCGCGCCAAAGTAGGGAATATACTGTAAATTTCTTCCTTCTTTGCCCTTGTATCCTGCTTGCTAGTAAATGCTCCCATCTCTAAATTTTCATTGATAGTTAAAGAGGGGAAAACATTGGCAACCTGTGGCACATAACCCATCCCTAATCGCACCAATTGTTCAGGGGGTAAGCCCACGATCGGTCTGCCATCAAATGTAATCTCCCCCTGACTGACACGCATCAAGCCAAATATTGCCCTTGCCAATGTGGATTTACCAGCACCGTTAGCACCAATAATTGTCACTAATTCCCCTGGTTGCACAAAAAGGGAAACCCCCTGTAATATATCCACTTCTGGTACATAGCCGCCATACAAATTGTTGACGGTAAGGAGTAAGGCATCATTCATGCTTCATCACCCTCATCACTGAACGTTCTTACCAATACCATCCCTGCAACAAAGCCAGCGACATGGGCAATAAATGCCACATTAGAATGCAGCGCAGTGAAGGCATAGACTGTCTGTCCCAATATCCAAAAGCCTAGCAAAATTACAGCAGGTAAAGGAACAATAAAAATAGGGGGAATAAGAGTAAATACTATAGCACGAGGGTATTTGGTAATGTACGCCCCCATCACTCCTGATACGGAACCACTTGCCCCCACTAACGGCACGTTGACATTAGCAGAGAAAATGGACTGTACTACTGCCGCAACCACGCCACAGGCTAAATAGAAAAATATAAACCTGAATTTGCCTAAATAGTCTTCCACATTGTTGCCAAAAATCCACAGATACCACATATTGCCGATAATATGACCCCATCCCCCATGCAAAAATTGATAACTAATTAGAGTAAAATATTCGCGGTTAGGGGCGCTAAATAGTTGTTTTGGTACCACCGCCCAAGTATCAAAAAACATACTAGCTAAAACTTGATTGCTGAGGTTAAAAACCTGATACAAAAAGATTGCCACGTTGCAAATAACCAGAGTATAGACTACGATGGGGGTCGTGCGGGTGGGATTGTCATCATAAAGGGGAAGCATGGCGCAACTAGCAGCTCCGATCGGGTTATCTTAATATTATTTCCTGAATAGGGCGCTATAATGTGAGGAATGAACGACTTGCCACAATTTTTCTCCCCTGGGCATGAATTGACTAACAACGGTCGAATCGAGAGCCTTGCCGACCGAGTGCTACCCCTCCATCTCCTGGTCATGGGCAAGGTGAGCACGGGTAAAAGTTCTTTACTCAATGCTCTGCTGGGCAAGGCACGCAAAAACTCCCCTTTCAAGGTGCGGGCGGAATCGGGCGTGACCCAAACCCTGGAACGCTGGCAACTCAATCCCTATCTCTGTCTGATTGATACCCCTGGCTTGGATTATCTCCACAACTCTGATTGGCAACTGCCCCCTATTGATGTTGGTATTTTTGTAGTAGCGGGTTCGGCGGACGGGCGGCAACGACAACATCTCGATCGCCTACGGGAGTTATGTCCTAGAGTAGTGGTCGTCCTCAACAAAATTGATCAGTACGACAAATGGCAACCCTTTGTCCTCGATCGGGTCATGGAGCAATGGCGGCAGGCGCTGGGGATTGAGCGGATTTTCCCTACCTGTACCTTTGGCTTTGACCCTGAGTTGGACTTGTCAGTACAGCTAGACCTGCGGGGTATAGAAGACCTCAAGGCAGAACTAGAGAAATTGCTAGGCAGTCGCTGGCAGGAACGGCAAAAACGTAAGCAGGTTTCCCTGTCTACCCTAGTTGGTATCGTCACACCCACTATCCGATCGATTGCCGAATCTGGTAGCACGAGCCGCCGCAGTCCTTTTATCCCTGGCTTACTGGCAATTGCTCTAGGAGAACTCCATCAGCTCTACTATGGGCGCTCTCTGGCTGGACAGGAAACCCACCAACTCCTCCAAATATTGCCCTCAAGGGGCTGGTACTGGCTGGCAGAGGATAACCACTTTCTGCTTAACACCGATCGGTTACGCCTGGCTGTTCTCGACAGTTTAGCTCTGTTGGTAGGAGCAATCCAAGCCTGGTCATCTCAGCAACCCCTGACTCCCCAGCTGTGGGAAACTATTCGCTCTAACCTCTCTGCCTACCTAGAACCAGAATTACCCAGTTATTGGACAAAAACGATCGAGGACATCCTAACTAATCAGTCTGTTGCAGCAACTTGATTAACTCCTCTTTTTTCATCCTGCTAACATCAGCAATGCCCCTGGCTTTGGCTAAATTTCTTAACTCTGTTACAGTCTTATTGGTAAACTACGACAGTCAGAGCACGAGGAGTATTATCCATCTTATCTTTGATCAAAGATACTACTTTATCTACGTTTTCTGTCGTCAATTCCAAGCAGACTGTTGCGGGGAAAACAACTTTGCTGTGCTTCCTGAATAATTGGATATGGGTACCATTGGTAATGATGCCCCAATTCGGCGCTAGGAGCTGCCTTCTACCTTGTCTGACAGCCATGACTAAGCATGAGGATGTTATTCCTCTAGTTCCCCTGTGTATACATCTAAATCGATCTAGCAAATTTGCAGTCTTGTTTACAACTTACACTCTAGTCTTGTCTTACATCCTTCTTGCAGTTTTAGCTAGTCTCTTGTCACACCCCTTGACCAAACAAGTTGTCCAGCACCGTTTGCCAATCCCGATCGTACCGCAGTCTGATAACTGTGTATCCATCCTCTTCTAGCTTAAGTTGATCTCGCTTATCTTTCTCTGTCTGATCTGGCATGTCATGAATCGCTCCATCGCAGAAAATGCAGAGTCTTTCTTGTTCGTACAAAAAGTCAGGCGTAACGTAGGCACCTGGAATAAGTTTTTGACAATAATCTGGTAGTGGATACCCCCGATCGTAGATATACCTCAAAACTTGTCTTTCCAACTCGGAATCAGGATGGGTCTGTTGTAACAGGGCTTGAAAGTGCTTCTCCCGATCGGTAGGACTTTCATCAGCAACTAGTTGGATATGAGATTTAATCAACTCCTGGAGAAAATCCCGCACCAAGTGTCGATTGATGAGATGATGAGCCAGTTGGTTATTGTAAGAGAGTAAACATTCGTAGCAGGCATAGGTACAGCTATCTTTAATGTCTTTGGTATCAACAAAGTGGCAAATTTCTAGAGCGGACTGGGCAATCTTGCTGATACTGAGAGAATCATCCATAAGCTGAGCTAATACACCTGCTCCACCCTCTGCCGCCTCCCAAAACAACACATAGTTGCCACTGCCAACTAACTCTGAACTCAGTTCTCCTAACTCCAACTTGTAATAGTTTTGTATGGCTCTTTCCAGAGCGTACTGCAAGGTTGTAACAAACTTATTAGACTCTTTCTTAGGAAGTTGTAGGGGCTGGCACAGCATGAGGTTAGAAGTTTCTTCCACAGCCAAGTAGACACCCGTGTGCATCGTTGCCCTAGCTTTTGACTCCTGGGTGCAGACCTCACCTGTTTGGGAGTCAATCCTAAATCCTCGCTCCCTTGACCTCCTTGCTCCATGGTTAACCCTCATTATTTGGGCAGCAGGGGCAAACTCCAATCTCAACAGCTCCTTGCCCCCAGAGTTGAGAACAAGCCCTACTTTCCTCTCCTGACCATAGCGATAGTGAGTAGTGGTGTAGTAGCCTTGCCGTGCTCTTTCCTCCTCATCACAGGTGACCCGCTCCCGTGACTTTGCTTCTACAGCAGTCATTGTTAAAACCCTGAGTAATTTAGTTTCGTATTCGCTGCTCGTTTGGCTTAGTGCCCCCCCACAGTTGATACAAGTATCACGATCGTACTCTTCTCGGACATGGAAATAACCACAGTTAGGACAAACAGCCATTCTTTGGTAGGCTTTTTCTACTCCGTCTAAAGGCAGGCGGATACGAGATACCTTGTAACGTTTACCTTCGTGGTAAATGATGTTATCAGGAGCAAATTCCGTGATAGCTACTACTTTCCCCCGATTGATAAACTCAGATTGATCACGGGATTTAAGACAAGCCCGCACGGGAATACGGGGGAAATTGAACCCAGGTAGGAAGCCTTCCTCTGCTAAATAACGGTAGGGGTAGAACTCTAGGTCTGACTTGTTACCCTCCACCTCTCCAGTCAGTCGTCGAATTTGAGTAATAGCCTCTTTCTCCTGTAATTCAGCATCTCTACGCTCCTGCGGGGAAATACCAACCTGGTCAATCAGTTTTCTGGCGGCATCTCTTTGCATGATCGCTGTTTTATACAACTCACGCCACCGATCGCAAGCAATATGCAACTGATTGGGGGAGTTAGCTAGGACATGACTGAGCCACTGTTCGTTGAAAAACTTGTGCCGCTTTAAGTCCTGTTGGGCAAACTGGTCTTGAAAAATGGACACCAATTCTGCCAGACATTTTCTTTGTTCTGATTCCGATAGGTGTAGCTTTAACCAAATTTCTTGTCTGATGGGCAAATCAGGGTCTTGTAAATCAAGTAACTGTGCCATGCTCTCCCCTAGAGACACCCCTGTGTAAGCTAGCCAGACAGAGTGGATATGACTAATAATTAGGTCAGGGTTGCTTAAATCCAGCTGGGGCGGAGATACTGCTCCAAACACCATATCGATTTGGCGACGGTAGAAGTATTGATCATGGTTACTGAGGGCAGCAGCGTAGGTAACTACTAGTGCTCCTTGACCACCTCGACCCGCTCTACCACTCCGTTGAGCATAGTTGGCTGGGTTGGGGGGTACATTGCGCATGTGCACAACACTGAGGTCAGCAATGTCAATGCCTAACTCCATCGTGGGGGAACAAAAGAGAGCAGACAAATGTCCCTTGCGGAATGACTCTTCCCTTTGCTGTCGCTGTTCTGTGCTGACCTGTCCTGTGTGCTCTCTGCCCTGCACTGTTGCTATTTCTGTAGGATTGGTCTTATAGAAGTTTTGGAAGAAGGAATTAACAAGAATGTTTCGCTCCCGATCGCTATCCAGGTATTTAGCGTTCAAAGGATCGGGCTCAATCTCACTGACTTCTTGACCACGCCAAAGGAGAGTGTTTACTTTCAGTTGTACCTGCCAAGAATTATGGGGATGAGGACGCAGGTATCCATACTTAATGAGAGCTTGAATTAGTTTTTGTATCAGGCGGTTGTAATCATCTTCAGGCAGTCGCTCCTCCAGCCAATTCCATGCCCTAGCCGATCGTAAAAACAACCCCAAACGACTACGCGCACTCAACTTTATTGTTACATTTTTACTTTTATCTGGCGTTAAAGCTGCCCATCCTGCCGATCGGAGTTCAGTGTTTTCATCAAAGCACCAAGGCTCTTTAAGTGCCTGATTTACCTTTCGTTTTAGCTCCTCAATCTGTTGCTCTTGCATGTTTGCTGCATCTATCACTAGCTGACGACGTAACCGATCGAGGAAGATGCAACATACTCTGTATCTTTGCTCAGTAGTAGCCTTGAGGAGGACTGGATGTTCGTATTTAACCCAGCAGTCAGAATTGGCACACATTTCCATTAAGCCTTCGTATTCCACCCTTAGCAGTCCTGCTTGTTCCAAGTTGGGTTGTACTATGCGCCAACCTCTGCGCAAGTCTTCGTAGAGCAGGTATTCTATGTAGTGATGCAGGGCTTCTTGGTTTCTCTTTGCTCCTATTCCTTCAGCGGGCGTGATAGCATAATCTTCCTGCTGTAGCTGTAATTCGTCTACTACTTTATTGACAATGTTTTCATGCCTAAGGACTCCGTGTTTGGCTAGAGCCGATCGGAGCGCTGCCCGCAATCTAAATGTCATGACGAAATCATTAAAATGTCCTGCTTGGAGAGAAGCATCCTGGCGGTTATCAGTAAAACTGAGAATTTTGGCTCCCTCTGGCTGGAGTATGCCCGCTTTTGTCTGTTCTTTGAGTTGACGGATGGCTGTAAGAGAAATAAGAGTAGTGGCAGTACTGCGTCCCTCGCTACTAAGGCGTGCTAACTTGCTGAATTCTCCCGTACGTTTGTCATAGACAACCCCACATTCCAGACAGAGCAGAAATGGCTTAGCAATAAACCAACACTTCACAGCATCGCTACTGTAGGGGCGAGTAATTTTACCATCTGGCGTTACCCATATATCTTCAGGAATGTGCTGGCCTTTTTTGCTTTGCGTAAACCAATTGTCTGGTAATTGTTCCTCATCTTCCTCTGTCCATAAATGAGGACGATCGAGGGCAATGTAACCATCAATAACGTCATCCCTAGTCATTTCTTCCTCTGTCAGTGCTTCAGCGGATAGAGGCTTGATGCATTCGTTACCTTCTCGCCGCACCATATAGTATTCCTGTCCACATTCCCGACAAAACACCAGGGGGAAAAGCAATCGATCGTTCGTAGTCCGATATTTTCCTTCTAGGGTTAGTTCCCGCCGATCGGGAGGTTCGAGGGTAGCATAGACACTACCGCCCTGGGAAATAAACTGATGAACCCGAAAAGCTAGACCCCCCACCTTACTACCCCACAGGAGAACGTTTTGCAAGGCTGACTCACAAGTAGATATATCTAATCCTGTTTGTTCTGCCAGTATTTTTGCACTCATTTCTAAGGTAGTGGGCTTGCGACGGATAAACTTACCCCCGATCGTTTCTAGTCCAATATTTTCTTCCATCCATGCCACTAGGGGATGCCTTTTGTAAGTGTCTAAGTCTTGGGATGGCACCTCTTTTGCGCAATCAGTAACAGCAGTAACTAACTCTGTTTGGGACGGAGAAGGCCTATTTATTGATTTAACCAGAGTTTCATCTATGACATTACTAACAGGCACTTCTACACCAAACAATTTACTTGCCACTTCTGCTACAACTTTTCTTCTTTCCTCGATCGTTCCTTCACTAGCCATAGTGGCACTAGTCCCAATACAGATCAGGTTTTGTTTACTGCGATGGCGTAACTTGCGCACTAACAGAGCTACATCTGCACCTTGTCTGCCTCTGTAAGTGTGCAATTCATCTAGGATTAGAAATTTAAGATGGGGACTAGTTACCAGCCTGTGCTCATGTACACGGGAGAGCATCAACTCCAGCATCACATAGTTAGTCAGCAGAATATGGGGAGGCTCATTTTGAAGTCTATTCTTTTCTGCCAGGCTTTCCTGTCCTGTATAGCGGGCAACAGTGATGTGACTATCAGGTACATTGCTCAAGAATTTTTTAATTTCTTCTAGTTGTGAATTAATTAGGGCATTCATGGGATAGACTAAAATTGCCCTTACCCCTCTTAAGTCACGATTGCGAGATAGGTCATCAATAATAGGAACAATGTAGGTCAAGCTTTTACCAGAGCCGGTACCAGTAGTCACAACAAAGTGCTGATGTTTTTGGGCTAGGAGAAATGCTTTTTCTTGATGTTCGTAAAAATGGAAAGGCTGGCTGTATTTACTGCGAAAATACCGATCGCAATCTGCATGGAGTACACCATCTCTAACTAGTTGGGAAACTGTACGACCTCTTTTATAGGCAGGATTTAGTTGTATGAGGGGCGGTGACCAGAGAAAACCTTTATCTATCTCTGCTTCTACAAACTCTTTTAGTCTGCTGTCTCTAATTTTGAGGAAACTTTTAATGTAACTAGCATAGTTATCAATTACTGCTTGACGTAGTTCAAAAATATCTAGCTTGGGGGAAGGGGCAGAGGGTGCAGAAGCCTGGGTATCTAGGGGTTGCAGTTGCTCCCTAAGGGTAGGGCTGATTGTGGCGGGAAGGAAGAGTAATTCAATGTCTGCAACGGAAAGGGATGACGGGAAAAGTAGGGCAAGTACATCTGCGGGAATTCTCTCTACTCCTGTGGCATCAATCTGGCAAAGTCGGTTCTGGATTAAGGTACCGATCGCACTAACTGCACTGGGGGGATAGTTGAGAATTTCTGAGAGCTTGAGGATTTGCATCGTCAATATACTTCTGCCCAGTTCTTGTATTTTAGATATAAGCGATCGGGGCTAATTTGTCAATGTTAATGTATGACTATAACTTTACATTTTCATAGAGTAGGGATAGGGAATACTGCCAATCAATACTAACAAAATGTAATAATTCTCCACTTTCTGGGTAGTTGGTTAGTTGCCATTGCCTATCAATTCTACGGTAACAATCAACATTTATACTTTCGGAATCAATTAACACATATTCTAGCAAGCTGGGCAAACGGCGATAGTACCGAAATTTGTGCCCATAGTCAAAACCTAAGGTACTAGGAGATAAAACCTCAACAATTAATTTGGGTGACCTAATGCCATCTTTAGCTTGGCGATCTTGTTCATCACAACTCACTACCACATCAGGGTAAAAATAAGGTCCTTGCTCAGAAAGAATCACCTTGACATCAGACATTTGCACTTTGCAGTTTGTACCCTTGAGAAAAGTTTTTAGAGCAGTAGCTAAGTTGAGGGTAATATCGTTATGGGGTATTGTGCCCCCCGTCATAGCATATACCTGTCCCTCTAAATACTCATAGCGAATCTCTTGCAGTTTCTCCCATGCTAGATACTCTGCTGCCGTCATAAAGTTATATTTGGGAGTTGCAATCATATGAGCAACTAATTGGCGATTACAGATTGGTGTTTGCTGAGGTTCATTCTATCCCATGCTTCAAGGACTAGGCAACGAGTGCGGTATTCACCATATTGTTTAATTTCCTTTTCTTTGAGGACTCTAAAAGTTTCGCTGGGAAAATCTGCCCCATAAACATCAGCAGGGTCGAGAATGTAGCGCAATTCATCACGGGTGAGACCGTAGAGATAGGCATAGTAAGCATCCAGTTCAGCACGGAGCAGAGCACGCCGTTCAGTGTCCCAACGGAAGGGGGGTAAAGGGAATTCCTGCTCTGATGGAGATAGCTCAATAGTAGTAGCATGATTCATTGACCATTGCTGCAAAAGAGCTTGCACTAGTTTTGGCTCCGATTGAACAGAACGCCACAGGTCATCAGCAAAAGGCTTGAGGTCATAGGCGGTATAGACCAACTCAAAAACACGGGGAACAATGCATTCTATATCAGTAGAGGTGTATGCTGTGGGGGGAAGTACAGGAAGTTGCTTGACAATGAAGAAATTGAGGTTAGTTCCACCCATTTTTTGCCTAGCAATGAAATCTAGAGGAAGACTATTGAGACATCCATAAAAGCAACTGACTAGAATATTATTGTCTATACTAGGTAAAATTAAGAATACATTGTCTCCAAATCCAGCTTTCGGTAACATACAAGAGATAAAAGTTCTTTCGTTAGTTGTGTTACTGATTCGCCTATAACCTATCAACCATTGTTTATTCCATTTGCCAGCGAGGCGGTTTTCTACTTCGGTGCGACTTACCCAGTAGCGGGGCGTGATGGTGTAGTTGGGGTCTTGTTTTTCTGCCTCTGTGAGATCACGGGTATCTGTGTTATTGATGTAAGTTGCCCAGCGATGGTCGTACTGATGGAACAGTTTAGCTTCATAGAGGGGGAGTAGGGAGTCGTTTTCTTTACGCCCAAAAAACAAATGACTATCATTGGACATATGAAACATTGTCATAAAAGAAATACCCCATGGATTTTCGCCCGTCCGTTCATTTTCTAAGACAGGTACTCGCTGATAGATTTTTTTGGTGAGTTCCGCATCTTGTTTGGTACGGAAAACAGGACAGGTCAGAGTATTGGGATTCATTAGGGCAATATCTTTAGCAGAAAGAGTAAAAGTGCGGTTTGGTGCCTCTATTTGTTGCGGCTGAGTGAGAAAGAAGGCAAAACAGCCAAGAGAAATAGATTTAGAAGTTACTAGAATTGAAAACTTATAGCTACGGTGAACAGCAGGAAAAATTTCTCTATTCTCAAAATCGAACAAACAAACTAGGTGGCTGTGCTGGATAAGATTACCAAAGAAGAATTTACAAGTATCGTCAGTGGCAATGCCTGTAGGTACAATCAGTCCTGCTCTACCGTGAGGGTTAATCAAATTGCGGGCAAGTTCAGAAAATACGGCATAGGTGTTAATGTCTCCCCTAGAGGTTAAAGGGAATCGTTCTGAACCCCGAATAAAAATACTTTGATTCTCAGCAATCCGTTTAGCATTCTCCCATTCTTTCGCCAATTGTGGTTTTCTTTCTGGTAGAGTTTTAATCAATTTTTCTCTTTCTGCTTTATTTTGTGCCTCAGCGATTTCTATATCCCTAGAAGCAAAAAATTCTTTCTCTTGCAGTTTAATTCTTTCCCAAGGTGGGTTACCTATGACGCAATCAAAGCCCCCCTGCTCAAACACTTCAGGAAATTCTAATGCCCAGTGAAAGAATTTGAGTTCTTCGGCAAGCCTGTCGGCATTTTGGGTAATTGGGGAGTGGGGATTGTCGTGGCTGTTTATACTTCCTAAAACCCTAGCTATAGATTTGGTAGTAGGCACTAAATGTCTATTTTCTGATGTAAGCGGTGTGAAAAATGCTGCTGTCCACAAATTACAAGCTGCCCGATCTTTACACCATTTATCCGAATTGCGAATGGTCTGATAATACTTTTGTTTGTGTTGCACTGCCTCGGCAGTTTCTTCGGGAATTTCTCCTAGTTCTTGCCATTCTCTAGCAAATTCCGATCGGTCTTCTGTGTAATCCCACGTCTCTAGCAGAGAAAGCTGACCAGTTCGCTCATTTTTATTATCTTTTTTAATTGATTTTACTACACTCTTATCATCACCTGTAACAGCTTCGTAAGCAGAGTCAGGAATACCTTCCTTAAGAACTTCTAAATCAAATACACCTACTAGAGAATTACCGCACTTAATTCTATGATCCAGAAAGTTGAGAGGAACGCCGCCGCAAAATCCCTCAATCCAAAGAGCAACTTTACACAAATCAACAGCTAAGGGATTTATATCGACCCCATAAATACAGTGTTGAATTACCGATCGGGTAGCACGCCGTAAGATTAAGGGATTTGGTTCATCCTCCCCTGTTTCCAACTTAGCAATTTCCTTACCCAAGTAGCGAGCAGCAGCTAACAAAAAATGTCCTGAGCCACAGGCAGGATCGCAAATTTTGAGAGACAACAGCTTTTGTATCTTGTGGGAGTGGGGAGTATCCTTTAGTGACGCTGGTCTAATTTCGCTTGTATTGCTCTGATGAGTGCGCGTAGCATCTTCCCTACTATTTCGCTCTGTTTGAGAAGGGGAGCGATCGCTTGTGATTGGGCTAGTTCCACTCCCATTGCTAGAATCAGGTGTGTTTCCAACTCCTTCAGTCATCCCTGAGCTACTCTCAGAAAGTGTAGATACTCTCTGGGAGATTTCCGCCCGTAACCCTCTGCTGTTCCCTAAGTCTATCCCAGATTCCTCACTGGCTAATATACTTTGCACGATCGGTTCTAAGGTGTGTTTAATTACCTGAGCTACCAAAGCTGACGGAGTATAGTAACTACCTGTACTTTTACGCTCCGTACCATGAATAAATCTAAACTCTTTTTTGCCTCCTACCTCCGACTCGGGAGCCTCGTCGAACGAAACAATAACAGGTGCGAAATCCAACAAACTTTCATAAACACTACCTAGCTCTTCTACATCAATAGCAGCATAATTTACCCTTTGTTTACGGTTGTTATGGTCATAAAGTGATAAGTAACGAATAGCAGTTAGTAAATCATGGTTATCTATACGTGCTGTCTCCAAATCTTGTAATACTTGAGAGTTAAACAAACCACCGTTGAGGGGAGATAATCCCAGCATACTGCCATGTGCCTGCTCATTGAATAGAGCGAAAGTAACACAGAGTTTTTGCCACAGGTCCGTGTAACCTTCCCTAGGAGAAATATAACGATCGGCAAGACAACGTAATCTTTCTATACTGTAGAATTCCTGATATATTTGCCGCAGTTCCTCGGCTCGGGAGTCTCGCTGACCGTCGGGCACATCCTGGAGTTGCAAAATATTTCTACTTTCTGCTGTCATTAAAAATAACAGTCTATAAATTAATAGCAAAAGCAAGCGATAAAGTTGCCTAGCATCCATAGATTGCAAATGCGTATTCCTGGGATACTGTAAAAAACCATTAGCTAGACAGACGATCGCTTTTTCTACGCCATCCCTTAATCTATCCCTAACCCTCTGTCCTTCCTGAATAGACTTTTGGTGATACTCCTCTAGCTTACATTGATGAGGATTGCTAACATCACTAGGGAATACAGAACTGTGGCACAGCAGATAAAAATATTGAAAATCTCTGTAGTTTTCATTATCTAGAATTGACTCTAAATCAAACTCAATGTAGGTAAGCCTGGTCATTAAAGAAGAATCTCGCAATAACCGCCACTGTAAACCATTAGTCACTATACCCCACAGATATTCTTCCTTACGATTTAAGTATTCCTGCAGGAGAGTATGGGGAGAAAATTTATGCTGTCGCTGTTCTAATCCCACACGATAGCTAACAATGTGGATAGGAGCAGACATACTGAGATGGGAAATAGGAAAAGAGAGATTATCAATAACTTCTGGTTGCCGCTGATAGCTGAGGTTAAATCCAAGATTAGTCAACAGCGGAATTGCCCATTGCTCCCTGGTCATGCTTGTACCTGTATCGTCTTCTTTAGCATGCTGACGGTAGTACTGAAATTTCTGCCACTGCGCCTTAGCGATCGACCATGTCAGGGCAATTTCATCGCCTTTTTGGGAGATGGCTGTGCTGAGGTCATTTAGCTCCAAACTAATCAGATTACCTTCAATTTTGATGGGAGAATTATTCATGACTGTAGTTCTCCATTTATTTTTAGGATAATCTCTGCAAAACTTTTCATATCCTTGTGTAAGTGATCATAGGTTACGGGTAGTTTTTGTGCGAGCAGGTCTAGTTTAGTGCTGTCTAGATTCAGAGCATAGTTGTTCATAAATACATGGCGGAATGATCGATATTCACTAATTAACTGCAATGTTTCTGATTGAATTACAGCAGGGCGGTAGCTATTGCCTGTTTGCATTTGCCGTAATAATTGAATATGCCAGTCTGCTCCCTGTGGCAAGTAGTTATCGAGGTTATTAGCAATCAACTTAAATATATTTTCCATGCCAGTATAGAAACTCACTAGATTAGCGGCTACAGCGTGCCAATAGTCCTCATCATTAGTAGTTTTAGCCTTCTTAACTTGGGATTGAATGCGACTGATGGTCCGTTGTAATAATTGTAGCTCTTCTTCAATTTGACTGACCAGAATACTTAAATCCTTCATAATTCCCACCCCTTTTTTATCTCTTCTAAGAGTAGAGGTCTAGCGGTTTCTATTTCTACCAAGTCTATAGGAAAATCACTCATTAGCGAAATTCGGGATAGAGCTTCAAAATACTTGTCACTAGGTAGATTGCTAACGGCTAGATCAATATCGGAATTTCTAGTGATCTTTCTGGTCATACTGCCAAATAAAATTACTTTATCAACTCCATAATTACTCTTGAGGTATTCAGCACAAACTTTCGCAGTGGCTATTCCTTTCTGGCGCAGTTCTTCTAGTGCTTGCTCCTCTCGGCGGTAGTTGGCTAGATATTTGCTTAGCTCAGTGCTAGACATACATTCCCTAACCTGGCAGAAAAATATAAACCCCTAGTATATCTGGTGGTAGTTGTGGTTCTACTACTGTACACCTTTCTCTGGTAATCGCTCTTACCCGATCGTGAGATTCTCTTAATTTCTGGGCATGTTGGCGGGCTAGGCGCTCAAACTCTGGTGACAACTTGTCTAATTGCTCTAGTAACTTACTAATTTCATATCTTTTGATGTTGGGTGGACGATCACCTGTAGGCTGGGCAGTCTTTAATAGCGATTCTGCTTCCTGTTCTGGTAACCATTGGGGGTCATCTACTGCACCCCTAAACCCTACTACTATGCACTCTTCCGCCAAAGTTTGATTGAGTAGATACCTCATGCGTAGTACGAATAAATTAGTACGTTTATTTACTGCCCTTGTCACAGTCAGTCCACAACGCGCCCCAGGACTATCAGTATCATTAGAGATCGCTTTTTCTAACACAAACTGAGCTAAATGGGTAACGATCGGGTGCGTACGACCTACATACTCCGTTCCAGGGGGATAGGGCTGACTAAAACACAAAGTAGGAGCACTACTTCCTAGTAAGGGACGCAGACAATTAGGTACGATCGGTAACTGCCAGCAACGAATACCACTTATGGTAGTGGGGATAGCACTAGCATGCAAACGGGATAGAGTAACACAAACAAATCTTTCTACATCAGCAGCCGTGCCTAGAATTCGATCGGATTCTGCTAGTTCTTGGGCAATTTCTTCAGGGCGAATACTGTGTTGAGCAAAGCGAGTACGGCTAATTTTTTCCCGTTCAGTAGCTCTATCCCAATCTCTATGGAAATCTTTAATAGCAGTGTTTTCTTCCCACAAGCTTAACTGTGTAGGTGCAGCATGTTCAAATAGTGCCTGAAAAATTGCTTCTGCAACACTAGCACTATCTATAGGAACTGGTACAGTAATACCTAAACTTTTATGGATTTGCACTGCTTTGCGCACTAACACACTCAGCACCGCTCCATCTACTGGATTGTTTGTCCCATAAATTAAATAACAGGAAACAGTAGGCGATGGCTGTCCATAACGATCGATTCTTCCTTCCCTCTGCTCCAACCGATTAGGATTCCAAGGCAAGTCATAATGGACTACTGCGGAAAAGTACTGTTGCAGATTTACTCCTTCACTCAAGCAATCAGTAGCCACAAGAATTGGCTGTTCTGATTTAGTTAGTTCCGCCAATTTTATTTCCCGCTCATCTTCCGCTTGATTCCCTGTGATAGCAACTACATTTACCCCCTCCCTACCACCAAATTTATTGCGTAAGTGTTGTGCCACGTATTCTGCGGTAGCTATGTAACGACACCAAATAATTGGTTTTTGACCTGTCTGCAAGACCTCTTCCACAACCCTGATACACTCCTGCAATTTTTCGTCCTTTTGGGGTGTAATCTGCTTTGCTCGTTGCAGAAAACCTAGCAATTTTTGCTTCTGATAGTCTGTAGTAATTGCTGGTTGGTCATCTTGATTGTACTCACGGTCTGTAGGGTCATAGATGTAGCCACTCAGTAGGTCTTCCAAACAGTCTTCTTCCGTCAAATCCAGCTTTTTGCTGAGAGAAGCAATCGCTGCCCTGGGAGAAGACATTACACAACGGATGAGAGCTAAAGCTGACCAATATCTCCCCCGTTTCTGAACATAGCTCATATCATCAGTAATGTCTTTAACTAATCCTGCAGCGGTGGCAAACACATCTTCAAACAGCTTCAGGTAGTCTCCTGATAGTTTGTATGGTCTTTCATAACTAACTCTCTCTGGAAAGGGCGTTTCGTTACCTAACCACTGTTTTACATCAGCCCGCCTCCGTTGTATGAAATGTTTTGCTAGTTTTTTCCTTTTACTCTCAGTTAGCTGCTCTAAATCATAGCTGCCAAACTCGGGATGCAGTAGCTCTAACAGAGATTGAAAAGAAGATTGAATACCACTGTGGGGAGTAGCAGTAAGCATTATCAGATGACGGTTACTATCTTCTGCCACCCTACGTAGCAAATTGTAGCGTTGTTTCTGAGTATTACTCACAGAACTAGGCAAAGCACAGGTGTGAGCTTCATCTACTATGACTAAGTCAGGACAATGAACAATAAAACTGTTAATATGGCGATCGTTTTTAGCGTAATCCAGACTAACTACAATGTGTCTGAAGTGCTGAAAAATGTGTCGACCAATGGCTTCCCTCTCCAATTTGCTAGCAGTGCCCGATCGTATCACTGTTGCCATGATATTAAATTTTTCTGCTAATTCCTTTTGCCACTGCTCACACAGATGGGGAGGACAGAGTACCGCTATTCTGTTTACCTCACGTCGATCGAGTAGTTCTCTGGCAATTAGTCCTGCTTCGATCGTCTTGCCAATTCCCACATCATCAGCAATGAGCAGGCGCACTACCTCTAACCTCAGAGCCATCAGCAGGGGTACAATCTGGTAGGGACGAGGCTGTACCGACAAATTGCCGAAAGAGCGGAACGGACCTGCCCCACTGCGGAGAGTGAGTTTAGCTGCTTCCAGTAGCAACTGGAGCTGAGAATAGTCACCCAAACTGTCAGGGCTGGGAGGGGGAAAGCCTGCGGGGGTGAGAGATTCTAAACCCCTTTGCAACAGGGGCAAAAAAATTCCTGTGCTTGCGTCATCTGTGCCACTGAGGGGACGTATTTTGACCACTTGAGGATTATCACTGGGCATTACTACCCAGAGACGTTCCCCACTGCAAACGATCGAGCCTGGTTGTGGTGCCTGCATTGGTAACTGTTATTCTGCTTATGGTCATGCTACCACGTAGAGCCGACTTAGGGATTTGAAGTTCCATCTCTAGGTAGTTCCTCAGAGTAAAACTAGTAGTCTACAGTTGGACTCAATTATAATACAGCATCCAAACTTAGTTGCTAGTTTTTTGTTGTCATAGTCCTGACTATGTTTGGTCCTTTGGAACTACCTTCATTACATTTAAGTAATAGAAAACAACTACCAGCATGCTCAGCTGTATATTTTGTGATGGATTCAAATAATATAATTCTCTATGTGGGGAAAGCTAAAAATCTTTCTTCTAGATGGAGGAATCATCACCGTTTATTTGAATTTCAAAAGTTTGATAGGCAGTTTCCTTTGCGTATTGCTTGGAAAGTGTGTGATGAAAAGACTCTTGATGAAGTAGAAAGGCGTTTAATTGAACAGTATAGACCCCCTCTAAACAACAGGGAAGTTGAAACCGAAGCTGTTGTACCAGCAGAGATTGTATTGAAAGATTTTCTGAAAACTTTCTCGCGAAGGCTAATTATTTTTGGGATTGAATATCCTAGTTCCACTAGCTCTCCAAGTGTTCACCTTAGATACGATTGGACTGACTGTTCCTCAAAAGGAACAACAGCAAAGATAAAAGCATGGATTAAACAAAATAAAGATAAAAATACAAATTTGAGATTTAGGCATTATAAAATTATTGATTTTGCGGCTTTTTCTGGAGAAACTTTCCGACCAGGCAGTAGGGCACAACGCAAAACAGCAAGACAGCATCGGTCATTTAATAATCGCTGGGAAGTTGCTTGTAATGGTGTTGTTATTCATATCAAACCAGTTTTCTCATATAAAGAGTACAAAGAAAAGACTAAATTGGCTAGTCTGGCTGGTATACGACTGCGTGCAATTACTCAAGAGGCTTTTATTGAATTACAGAAAAGTAAAGATTGCGAGCTATCGGGCTTATCATGCTTTACTAGCGATCCAGTTCCTTTACTTTGGAAAAATTTGTATACCTAACATACAGCACTTTTATTGGAGTGATGAACCTCTCCAGAGTTTGGGATGTTGCGCTTAACTACTTGCAAAGCCGAGGAGGTGATGAGATTCGAGCGCTTTCAGAAGCAGAGGTTATACTGTAATTTATTAAGGCAATTTTATTGTACAAATTTCCACGGTTGAGCAGGGCGGCTCGTGAGTCTCGCCGAACGAGGAGATAGAGAGGATGTTTACATTAGATGATCTACGGCAACCTAGGGTGTACCAAGAGGGCAGGCAAGAAGGGGGGGCACACTTGTTGCTGAGACTTATTTCCCGCAAGTTTGGTAGCATCGCCCCCGATCGCTCCGAATAGATTAAATCTCTCCCCATCGATCGCTTAGAAGAACTAGCAGAAGCATTACTGGAATTTAGTAAGGTTGATGAACTGTATCAGTGGATCGATCGGGTTTAGATTATGCTCTATTTTTTAGCACGGTGCAGAGTCAGGGCAGTGGTAAAGAACTTTTCATATTCTCTAATCACATCCCGATTGTCATAAAGTACACCCGATCGTTCATTGATCTTGTGCCTGATTTGCTGATTGTAACTGGGGTCTGTCCCCAACTTAAGAGCAATTTGGACATATTCTTCTGGACTACTAGCAATGCAGTCAGTCACTTCCATTTTTTGATAAAAACCTAAAGTCAGACGACTCTTAGTGTACTGTCCTGGCAAAGTCACCACAGGAGTACCCATAGCAAAAGCTTCCAGGGATGTGTTGCCACCGCCAAAGTGCACGGGATCGAGCATGACATCTCCCAACCGCAAAAATTGCAGAAACTTCTCGTGGGGTAAGCCCTTGATAAAAACAATCCGATCGAGGACATCAGGTATTGTCTTTTCCCATCTTTCCCTCAGCAAAATGTCCCAGGTGGGAGCAAGACCACTCAAGAATATTGCCTTGCCGTTGGGATCACCCCGCAAAATATTTGCCACGATCGGGTCAAATTCGGGATGAATCTTAAACAGACTTTGAGGACAGATATAAAGAGTTCCTTCTGCAGGTAGTCCCAAAGCTTCTCTAGTTGTATCTGGGGGTATAGCAGGACGGTTGTAACAGGTGTTGGGGTCACGGAAGCGGATAAGTTTTTCCGTGAAATGGTCTTGGGCATTGTCCACTTCAAAGAAACGAGAGGAAATAAAGTAATCCATCATTTTCGAGCCTGTGGTGGAAGGATGCCCCCAAGTTAAACACTGCACTGGTGCCAGACGAGAGAAAGTTAAAAAGTAAGTCAAAGGCTCCATCCCAATATCGGTATAAAACAAAATGTCCAACTCCAAATTCCCGATCGTTTCTCTGTCTTGCCAGAGGTTGTAATCTAACTCAATGGTGCGATCGGCTGTAGCTATCAATCTTTCTGCCGTTTCGTCTTTCTTATCAGGCACACGGATTAAAATCACTTCAAACTTAGACCGATCGAGATATTCCACAATCGTGCCAAATAACCTACCAATTGTATGACTACGTAAAAGCTTAGAACAGATTCCAAGACGAATGCGTTCTTTGGGAAGGGAAACACTGCGACAATGGGGAGCAGTCCACTCTAGTTTGGGACAAGCTTTGAGGAAAAATTGAGCAATCTCTTCCATGATGGAACGATCATTTTCCCCGTGATAGGCAAGATAAAAGTTAGAAGTAGCAATCTCCGTGAGGGGATCATTGAAGATTGCACCTCTTTCTGTCAGTCTGCGCAGAGAATTGACCAAGCGTAATCGTTCTGATTTAATCTGCTCGATCGATTCTAGAATAATAGGTAAAGAAAACGCCAACTTAATTTCTAGGTTGAAGTTAGATTGGGGTTGGCGTAATAGCGCTTCCCACTCCGATCGTCCCTGCTGAATCTTACCCTCCCCGATCAAAGCACCGCCCAGCAGTTCCCTAACACTCCGATCCTCTGGTTTAATCTCTTTTGCTTTTTCCAACAGTTCTACTGCCTTGTCCGCCCGATTACCCTGCAAAAAGAAAGAAGCTTGTAATTTGTACAGCTCGATCGCTTCTGGATTCTGCTCAATGCCTTTAGTACAAACTGTCACCGCCTCTTCCAACTTACCTTCCTTCTGTAAGGTACCCGCTAGACAAACGAAAGAATCAACATCTTTGGGATTCTGATCCACTGCTAGGGAGTAGTAGCGAATAGCATTAGCGTAGTCCTTCTCATTAGCGTAAACTTCTGCCAGATTCTTACAAGCGAGAGGATAGCCAGGGCGTAGTTCCAAGGCTTTGAGAAAACTCTCTTTCGCTTTTGCCCAATTCCCCTTGTCTCTATGGACAATTCCCAGGTTGTTATGCACTTCAGGCATGTCGGGATCAAGTGCCAAGCATTTCTCAAAGTAAGAGATTGCCTCTTCTTCCTTCTGTCGATTGTTCTCCAACTTACTCTGCCGATAAAGAACTACGCCCAAATTGCGATAAGCTTCGGCATATTCAGGATTCAGGCTAATCGCTTGGCGAAATTCTATCTCCGCATTCAGTAGGCGCTTTTGATCACGGTAAACTAATCCCAAATGGTTGTGAGCTTCTGGACTGTTGGGATCAATCTCGATCGCCTTTTGCAATATCACCAACGCCTCATCCAGTTCCTTCTTTTCCCGCAAAACTAGACCCAAATTGAGATGAGTTTCTAAGCGATCGGGGTCTAAAGTCAAAGCACGGCGTAAATACTCACAGGCATCATCTAGTTTGCCTAGATTAGAAAAGCACAGACCCAAGCCATTGAGAGCATCCACATAATTAGGATATGAACTCAATGCCTGTTCAAAACATTTAACTGCCTCTTCAATTTCTCCTTTTTCCCGCAGTAAAACTCCCAAATTATTGTGCACTTCTGGTAATGCCCTGTTGATCCCTAACGCTTGCTGATAGTACTCGATCGCTTCTTCCTTCCGATCGGTCATAGCCAACAATACCCCCAAATTAGTCAGAGCTTCAGCGTAGTTAGGATTGAGAGCAACTGCCTGTCGGATTGAATTGATGGCTGCTTCCATCTCTCCTAAAAAAGCATAGACCATACCCAAATAGTTGTGCGCCTCTGCATTATTAGCATCCTGAGCAATGAGACCCTGGAAAAAAACTAAGGCTTCAGGTAAACGCTGTTCCGCAATCAGTTTTAGCCCCTCTTCCATAAACCCTCCCTAGGCAAAATAACTTAAATCAATATCAGGATTTAGCTTTAACTCTAATTCAGCGATACGTTTAGTCAAAGCCTCAATCTTGTCCTCTGCACTGACAGGTTTCTTAAACCAAAACTTATTACCCTCGGATTGTATCTCTAAGTTGTTCTCCTTAGCAAAGCGATTAACAGCGGCATATACTCCAGGGAATCTGGGGTCAGGATAATCATCCCCTAGAAGCACACCACCCGATCGGAGCAACTGCCAGTAGTTAGACAAGTCTGCATATACATCCTCTTCTTCGTGAGAAGCATCAACATAGATCAGATCAGCAGACACTCGCCAATATAGCAATAACTTAAATGCCGCTACAGCATGCAGGGGAATAGGAACAATATAGTTTTGCGCTTGCCTATGCATCACATTCGCCAGAAACTGAAAATAGAGCTGAGAATAACCATAACGTCTTGGTACAGTTACTCCCAGATAGGAAATCGGGTTGTCTTTTGCTACTTCTAAGCCGCCAAGCCAGGTGTCAACACAAAGTACAGGACAAACAATTCCGTGTGACTTTAGTATATCAACCATGTGAATAGCAGAGGCTCCTTTCCACGTACCCACTTCTATGATCAACTTGGGCAATAACTGACTTATTAATCTCTCAAATACAGTTACAGTGCTACCCCAGCCTTGTAAGTCACAACTGTAGTCCAGATAAGGAAAGTCTTCGTAGGGAGATTTGTCAAAAAACTTAAGTAATAACTCTCTGTGCAATTTGTATTTCTCGTCATCTGTTCCTATTGCTGATGTTTCTACCTTTAATTCAACAGTATCATCATGTCCAAAGGCAATTTTAGCAGGCAGGTTACGAGGGTGAATTCTTACTAAGCAGTTCAAATCAGTCATCTGGTGTAAAGCCAAGAGATTAGTATTTTCTGTTAGAATATTTTCTTTCACAAATAGCAACATATTCTGAGCATACCACCATTCTACACGGCTATCTTGCCAGAACTTATCCCGTAAGCAATCAATGCACTTATAGCCCCTCTCCTGAAATAGCTGTAACCAATAGTGGGGGAATTGGGTATTGATATGATTAGTTCCAGGTTGCAGAGGAATAGCAGCTGAAAACAGAATGACATCACCCAATTCTGTCAAAGTCTGGATGAAAGTTGCTGCGCAGGTGTAAGGCAAATGTTCCGCTACTTCTAGACATATAACTAGGTCGAACCTGCGTTGTATAGGTAGTGGCTCAATTAAATCATGACTCAGAAACTTGTCAACAGGTATTTCTAACCTATCCCGTTCTACATAATCTCCATCAATGCCCAAGATATCAGTTATGCCAAACAAAGATTGCACTTTTGCTAACCATGAACCAGTACCACACCCCACATCTACAACTGATTGCACTCTATGATCCAGTAACTGCCACAGATAAGGAAGGACTGCAGATGCACTACTATGTGCTGCTGTTTTAACTTCATGGAAAAATTCCTCCTTGTAGCAATCGGCGCTTGCTTGTTTGGGTAAAGATCGTGGTAGGGGAATATCCTTTAACTTTATTCTGCGCCAAGGAAACCCATAAGGATACTGTTCTTGTTTCCTTTGATTATTTTCCCAAAAGAAAGATAGCTGAACTGAACTAGAACTGCTACCCAAGCGGTAGTTAACAGAGTAAATACCTGTAGTGTCAACTCTTTGATATTTCTCTAACAGAATTTTACATAGAGCTATATCTGGATTATCAACATAGGTATTGCCAGTAACTTTTGTAACTTCCCTAAACTTAGCATACCAAATCTGAGAAAACTCGATCGCTATCTCCTTCTTTAGGAAATAGCAATTAGTATCGACCATGTGGTAATTTTCCCTGCATGCCCACTTGCCTAAACTTTCGCAGTCATCCAAGCATAAGAAGTTGCCATCTCTGTCTACAATCTTGCGCAAAGCATAAGCCCAATCTAAGTTTTTTTCTTCTACTATTCTGACTAGGGACTCTACATGGTTGGGGTCATACCAATTATCTTCGTCTAGGTAGCAAACATATTCCCCATTGATTAAAAAGGGAGCCATGCCATAGATGCGATGACAAATGTAATTGTCCTTGCCAGTGGGGTAGGGTAAACAGAGGATATGAGTCCTGTGCCGTGATAAATCCATGCTTGCTAAAATTTGTCTAACTGAGGCTTCCCGCTCCTGCCCATCTATGACAATTAAATGTTCAATACGAGAGTAAGTCTGATTTTGTACGCTCTCAATCGCATAGCGTAACAGGGAGTTACCAGTAACGGCACTGACGACACTGACAAGCATCGGAACAACCCCTTAAATTTGTTGGCTCCATGTTATCAAAGTAGTTTCGCAGAAGCAACCGAAAGCAAAAAGCAACTCAAATACAAGATATTTGATAGACTGAAATAAGCCTCCTAGGGGGTATAATTTGGGTAAACGACCATTAAGATTGTTTAGGGAAGTCTTGCTATGCTAAAAAAAGTAGTTCTGGTATCCACTGCTTCTATAGGTACTTTTACGCTTTGTGCCTTAGCTAGTCGGTCCGTTCAAGCTCAATCCTATGTTTCAGGTAGTGTGACTCTAACCAACATTACCGGTGCCAGCACCAGTTTGGGAGCAGAAATTGGTGGTGTTCAAGCCAATGGTGTAATTGTCCAACCGAATTACAACTTGGGTCCGTTTTTTGGAGTAAACTCCTTTGTCAACAACTTGACCTTAAACGCTATAGTTAATGCTAGTGCAGCCCCTATCTCTGTTAGTCAGGTAGTGGCTCAAAATCTTTCTGCCATTGCTGGTCCTGGAGCAGCTAACATCCTCGGTAGCACCAACCAACCTAACTTGGCTGCCTATGTCGCGATCGTTCGTGCCGCTGCTGGCAATGATGGTTTGGAGTAGTCTCAGGTTAGGAGGGGGCTATTAGCTCCCTTTTTTTGCCTCCACGGGATTGAAGATAGGCAATTGTCTGACTCCATTACCAAATTCCTGATTGAAACCTACAGCGCTGATTATGCCCGCTACTATCCCCCTCACCAAATTGCAACCCTCGGAACCTTCCCTAGAGCCAATTAGTGCCAAATCTGTTGGCTTTTTGGTAGGGGCAGAAATCATCTTGCACATCAAGGGAGGACATCCTCTTCAGCATGCTCAATTACACCCAAGAGTAGGCATGAGTTGAAAGTGCTGAGGCTGTAGGAACAACCCCTAGAACAACTGTTGCAAACCCCAGGTTTAATTCCTTTAGCACTGTTAGCCAAGGTGAAGTGGGAGCACTCGGGCGGGTGGCTCAACAAGGACAGGCGAGAGAGGACGAAGATTGCTGCTGCCACAGCCATTTTGGGAGGATTAAAAATCATCAAGCAGATATTGCGGAGGAATATGATGTATCAGGAAATTTTGGAAGAGGGCAGGCAGTTGGCAAGATAAAAAATCGCCATGAACTTTTTAGCCCTGGGAAGAGGAGATAGCTGAGGTTACAGGTTCAACGATCGATAAGGTTCAAGAAATTTACTAGATGCATGGATATTGCACATGCCTCAAAGCTTGATAAAAACTTTTCTTGACTAGCTAGAAACTATTATATATACTGCCCCTGAATTCAGGTTTATGTGCAGCTAGAGGAGTAACTATGAGAGTAATTCCATGGAAACAAGTAGCAACGATCGGGAGTTTAGTTAGCTTAGCATTCTTGCCTGGTAGAGCAGTTCTGAGTCAAACTGCATCTTTCTCTGGCGCTTTAACTTATATTGCCCCGAGTGGGGCAACTACTTCAATTAGTGGTCAGATTGTTTTACCACCAGGCTTATTCTTCAGTAGTGGCTCCAATTCCACAGTCAGCTACACAAGTACTGGAACTGCTGGTAGTAATGACTTTAGACCTACCTCACTGACTCTTACACCAGGCACTGTATTGAGGGATTCTACCCTAACTGTCTCTACCCAGGTTGCTCAAAATTTGTCCCAAATCACTAACTTAACAACTAACCAGGCTAATCTAGCAGCATACATCTCGATCGTGCGCGCAGCGGCTGGTTCTATTGGTTTGGACTAGCTTTTCTCCTCTGTATCTTTGTGTGAGGAAGATTGCTAGTGAGAGGCAAATTTATCTCTTATGGTGCCTTGTTTTGGGGAGCAGTAATTTTCTGGGGTGATTCTAGTAAGTCATTAGCGCAAACTATTGCTTCTGTATCTTTCACGGGAAGATCGGGGGCTGTCTACGGTAACTATATTTCTCCTGCATCGTCCGCAAAAGCATCAGTCACTCCTAATTCTATAAAACCAACCTACGGGCAAGTTTTAGACCCTTATGCCTTTGACTTACCTCCTAATAAGAAGATAAATACAGTAACGATCGTTCGTCCCTCAGCAATAGCAGAACAAACTCAGCCAAACTCATTAAGATCATCTGTTACTTCACCCCCGACTATAGTAGAAAATCAACCGATCGTACTTACTCCCAAAGAGACTTTGGTCAACTTGGAGCAGATATTTGTAAAAAATCTCATACCTGATACGCAAGTCAATGAAATTGTAAAGGGAGCTACAATTGCTCGAAAGTCTGTTTCCTCTTCTTCTCCTATTAGACCTACAGACAACTTTGTCGCTGAAAATCAACAATCAACGAAGCTAGTGAGTACCCAAGCCAGGGAAATTACTGCTAAAGAATTAGAACAGGCAATTGCAAACGGTACCAGATTGACAAGAGTATTAGAGTCTCTACTTCATAAAACTAAATCAGCAGAAAAAACGATCGTGGCACAAAGCAATTCTAACAGTTTAGATGCAACAAAAAATACAGGCAATCCCAAGACAGAGAAGGAAACTGTTACAAATACTTCTAGACCATCAGAGGTAGTAACTGTTGTACCTTTTTTGCCCAGCAACCTCAATAATCCGCTTAGACAAACAGTATTACCTGTTGTTCCTGGCGATAGCTTAGCTCAAACTACACCCACTATTCCTGGTACGGTGAACCCTGACCTCCGTAGAGAGTCACCCCCACCTGACCCCACTCCCCCAGTTGTACCACCTCCTGAAATTACTCCTGCAGAACCTCCTGCTCCTGAAATTGACCTAGAAGTAAAGAGAAGATTGGTTGATCTAAAAATTAAAAATGCCCTGTCTAACACTGCTCTTTCTTATCCCTTCATCCTCAATGTTACCGATCGGGTGACATTTACTCCTAGTGCTTTCAGACCGCTGGAAAAGGACTACTATTTTGAATTTGATTTACGATCGGGGGCAAAGCAAGACCCCAACATTGGTAAGTTTACTGCTTCCTTCTTTCCCCGCAATGACCAGTTCTATTGGGTATTACCTGACAACAAAATTGTCTTTGAAACTACTGGGTATCAGATTGGTTTGATCTATCAAGGACGATCGAGGGATATAAGACAAGAGAGTATATTCCGCCAAATTCAGAGTTATAATGGCTTACAGTTTGTTACAGTCATTCCTGCTGACCTAGAAAGACTAAGGTTTAATCCTGACAATGTGAATACAACTTCTCTGGGGGGAATTCTATCGGTGGTTGGTCAAATTAATAATCCAGAGGGTATTCCTGCTCCTACAATTACCACTAATCTAACAGAGAATTTAGGAAATGTACGTGTTATTGATGCTAACTCCATTCAATTTCCACTAAACGGTGGCGAACTATTTAGCCAGCTAGCAGTAAATGAACCTGTTTTATTGCAAGCTTTCCCTACGGTTAACTTACAGCCTCTAGCTAATACAGATTTGTGGGAAGGTGGCAGAGTAACTGAAGCGGAGTTGGCGGCAGCTGGTATCACTTTTGGTAATGTTTTGACGGGTAAGCCCCCGGAAATTACTGCGCCTGTCTCTAGTTTGCCTGGCATCAAAGTTGGGCAACTTGGTAAGTTCGATAATACTGATTTATTAAAGGTTTTGCTCGATCGGTCTCTTACAAGCTCCCAAAGAAGATTCCATTACCTCAATTCTTTGCAGTGGGTGTCTTTGGGTATTCGCACTGATGTCTCGGAATTGAGTGAGGTTATCCGAGGTGGTGGACCCAGACAGAGACTATTTGAAGATGCTAGCAATGATTGGCATCGCCTCTATTTCAGTTTGCCCCATCAACGTTCTTTCATTCAGTACGATTCCAAGGATACAATCGCGACTTTTGCCCAAGTGTTTTCTAACCCTGGGGTGTCTGCTCCTGTTGATCTAGGTGGTGGCAGAGTGGATAATCAGGAGTGGCTAAATAATACTCTTGGCTTACTGGCAGGTATTTTCTTTAGATTTTTTAACCCAGGAGATGTCAATGCTAGTTTGACTGATGCTAAAGAAAAAAGAGAGAAAAATGAAGACTTTACCCCTCTACAAACTCGGATGACTAGTGACCAAAGACGAAGTATCAATCGTCGCATCAATACTGGTTTGGCTTATAGTAACTTCACTAGTCGTGTGGAACAGGTATCTGGTAGCCTAACCTTCCCCAGTCAAGCCAGTCCTGAGGATTTTTCTTTTTTGCAACTTCGTACAGGTCTTCTAAGGAGAGGTATTAGCTTTATTTTTCAATCCGAACCAACTTTTAGTGAAGGAGAAATTTTCTACCGTACAGTCCGTTTGTCTGATGATAATTTTGGTTTGGGCTTTTCTACACCTTTTATTCCTGTACCTATCAATCAATCGATAGTTGCGGAAACTCTCTTCACCTCCCCCAACGGAGAACAAGTCATTGTCCGTGCTGACCAAAATGCAGTTACTCCTGTACCCATTCCTACCCGTGCTGCTGCTATTGCCTTCGATCGTTTGGAAATTCAAAGAGATGCTATCAGAACCGATCGGGCAAATGTATTTGGTGGCTTTCAATTTCTACCCAGCGTAGAGTTAAACTTTGCTGGCAGTGCGGGAGAATTCAACTACAGTTTCAGTGGGGGAATGTGGCTTAACCTGCGGAATAATGCCATTTTTAATGTGCCCCGCAATGCTACTGGTGTGACAGAACCTGACTTTGGTTTGTACTTAAATGCTCTTTTGAATTTAGCGAATGTCAACATAGAGAAGGATGAACAAGGTAATGTGCAAACAATTACTAGCTCTATCCCTGGTATAAATGTGCGTTACAACACCAGTCCTAACTCTCTCAATCCCTCTTTTGCTTCCCTCAGTTATAGTTTCACCCGTAGTACTAGAGACAGTACACTATTCGTCACGCCAAGTGTAACGATCGTTTCCACTGACCGAGACCCAGGTGGTTTCCTGAGTGGTTCCTTTTCTACTGCTCTATCTTCCTCTCTGCAACTACGGTCTCTGCAGTTTTCTGGGTCGATTGAGATGGGCAATGTTACTTTTTATCAGTTGGAAGGTTTCAACAATTTTAGTGACTCTTTTGGGGCGGGACTTTATTACCGTAATTTCACAGACTTCCTGTCAGGTAGTGGCAGAAGAGAAACAGGAACTGCTGTGGGAGTAAGAGTAAGGTACAGCTTTGATGGTTCACCCTTTGGTTTGGATGCCACTGTAGGTACCGGCACAGGCGGTTTAGAAAGTAGGCTTCAGGGTACCTTGAGGTTTTAGATAGTGCGTGCTAAAGGAATATCAAACTAAGCTAACTTAATCGCATACTGCAAGCGGGGTACAGCTTTTTGTTTTTGGTGTAGCAGAGTGAGGGAAATGATTAGATCAGGTCCATGCACATCCCCTGTCAGAGCACAGCGCAAGGGCTTCATTACCACTCCTTTTTTCACACCTAAGTCTTTAACTAGTTGGTCAATTGCCTCTTTGGCTTTCCCTGCATCCAGGGTAGGACTTGCTTCTAACATCTCCTTTGCCTTTTGTAAGATAGTCTTTGTTTGTTCCTGCTGCAAAACCTCCTTTGCTTCCGGTTTGTATTCAGGTTGGTCAATGAAGAAATATTCTGCTAAACCCACTGCATCCTTCAAAACTGTCATACTGGGTTTGATCAAATCCAGGATTCCCAATAACCAGGTATTATCCCTCTCTTGATCCACCTCATACCCTGCCTGCCGCCAAAAAGGCATCACCAAAGGTAATAAATCCTGGGTTGGCTTTTGATGCAGATACTGACTGTTAATCCAGTTGAGTTTGTCTAGGTCAAACCTTGCCCCTGCTTTGTTAATCCGATCGAAGTCAAACACAGGTATTGCTTCTTCTAGGGTGTAGAGTTCTCTTGCATCAGGGGGTGACCAACCCAACAACAGCATGTAGTTGTTAAACGCCTCTGGCAGATAGCCCATGGCGCGGTACTCATCGACAGAAGTAGCTCCATCCCGTTTCGATAGTTTCGCCCCCTGTTGATTGAGAATTAGGGGTGTATGGCCAAACTGGGGTATAGGAGCGCCCAGAGCTTCATACAAGAGAATCTGTTTCGGTGTATTGCCAATGTGGTCTTCGCCCCGAATGACATGGGTAATCCCCATATCAATATCATCCATGACCACGACAAAGTTGTAGAGGGGCTGTCCCGATGCCCTGGCGATCACCATATCACCTCCCAAATCCTTCCCCTGCCAGATGACTTCCCCCCGCACCATGTCCTGCCAACGGATTTCCCGATCGTCGTCAATCTTGAATCTAATGACTGGCTGTCTGCCTTCTGCAATAAACTTAGCTTCTTCTGCTGGAGTTAAATTACGGTGACGATTGTCATACCTTGGTGGTAAACCCTTTGCCTTTTGCTCTTCTCTTAGTTGCTCCAGCTCCTCCGGCGTTTCGTAACTGCGATAGGCAAGCCCCTTGTCCAACAACTTCTGTATCCCCTGCTGATAAAGGTGGAGGCGCTGGGTTTGAAAGAACGGTCCCTCATCCCAATGCAACCCCAACCACTGCAACCCACTGAGGATATTCTGCACATATTCCGGCTGCGATCGTTCTGTGTCTGTATCCTCAATCCGCAGGAGAAATTTACCGCCGTGATGCCGCGCAAATAGCCAGTTAAACAAAGCCGTGCGAGCTGTACCAATATGGAGATTCCCTGTAGGACTGGGAGCAATACGCACACGAACAGACACTAAACAAGCCCTCTAGCAGTGCAGAATACTATCTTAGACTAGCTTGCCCAAGAATGCCAAAGTATCTTGCAACACAGCCACAAACCGATCGATTTCCTCTTTGGTGTTGTAGAAATACAAACTAGCCCTGGCACTCCCGTTTATCCCTAGATGACGATGCAGAGGTTGCGTGCAGTGGTGACCCGATCGGATGGCAATCCCTTCTTGGTCCAAAAAAGCAGCAATATCATTGGCATGAATACCAGGGGGAGCGTTAAAAGCCACTAAACCTGCCCTTCCTTGGTGGGGACCGTAGATAGTCAGTTCAGGCATTGCCTGTAATTTCCCTAGCAAGTAAGTAACCAGTTCTTGCTCATAGGCATGGATTTTGTCCATACCAATTTTAGTTAAATAGTCTACCGCTGCCCCCAAAGCAATTGCCTCCCCGATCGCAGGCGTTCCTGCTTCAAATTTGTGGGGTAAATCCGCATAGGTGGAGTGATAAAGATAGACTTCAGAAATCATTTCCCCACCCCCAAGAAAAGGAGGCATCTCTGCTAAGATTTCTGCTTTACCGTACAAAAAGCCGATCCCGGTGGGGGCACACATTTTATGTCCCGAAGCTACTAGCCAATCACAGTCAATTTTCTGCACATCGATCGGCATATGGGGAACACTTTGGCAAGCATCAATCAGTACCTTCGCCCCTGCTCTGTGGGCAAACTCTGTAATTTCTGTTACGGGATTAACACATCCCAACACATTAGAGACATGGACAACAGAAACTAATTTAGTCCGATCGGTTAGGAGTTGTTGCAACTGCCCTAAATCTAATTTACCCATGGATGTAGGAGTCAAGAATTTCAGTACCGCTCCCGTTTTCTGCGCTAGCAATTGCCAGGGGACAATATTGCTGTGGTGTTCCATTACCGTTAGAATAATTTCATCCCCTGCCTTGATACTAGCTTCCCCCCATGTACGTGCCACTAAATTAATTGCTTCCGTGGCATTGCGTGTGTAGATAATCTCCTGTACCGATCGGGCGTTGATAAACCTGGCAACCTTTTCTCTCGCCGCCTCAAACTCTTCTGTGGCTCTGGTACTTAGAGTGTGTGCCCCCCTATGAACATTAGCATTATCGCGGTGGTAGTAGTTCAACCAAGCTTGCAACACATACTCAGGCTTTTGCGAGCTAGCAGCATTGTCAAAATAGATCAAAGGCTTGCCATTCACAGTTTGGTGCAAAATAGGGAAGTCAGCACGCACGAGGTCTGCTAAACACCGATCGGAAGTTAATACCATATTTCTAGCGTCGATTTTGGGGTTATTATAGCAAATCAGTGATACTCCTTCTGGCTGACGAGACTCAGGTATAGACTTTTTACCATCACAAGCATACTAGAAGTCTGGAATCGAGAGCAGGGCGCTGCTGGAACCCCACAAGGAAATTGCAGCAAGATGAAAGGCTGTGATTACCCCCTCAAAGCCGCAAGAAAACTGGGGGAACTTTCGTTGGCAGACAAAAACAAGATGAAGCTAGAAACCTTAAAATCTTCTCCAGAATTCTCAAAGATAAAAGTGTACTATGGGGCCAGTCTAGTTTACCATTAACTTATCGGTGAAAGGTAAAAAGTTGTATGCGTCGGTTGTTAGTATTTTTGCTCTCTGTCTGCCTGATTGGGGGATGGATGTTACCCCTGGCTGCCCTGGAAATTGCGGATATTCCTGATTTACCTGCCAACGATCGGACATGGATAGTAGATTTTGCCGATGTGATCAGCAGTGCCACAGAGGGGGAAATTAGCCGCAAATTAGACGGGATAGAAAAGGCAACAGGGAAAGCAGTGAGATTTATTACAGTGCCCAGAATTGATTTTGGTCAACCTGCCCAGGAATTTTTAGAAGAAGTATTTGCTAAATGGTTTCCTGACCCAGAAGCAGGCAAGAACCAAGCTTTGGTATTGATAGCTGCCCAAGACCATCGCACCGCCTGGCAAGCGGGGGAAGAGATTCAATCTATCCTGACCCCAGACTTCCTAAACAGCGTAACAGAAGAAACCATGCTACCCCCTGTGCAAGCAGCTCGCTTTAATCAGGCACTACAGGATGGAGCGAAACGTTTGTTGGCAGTCCTGGCGGGTGAGCCAGACCCTGGTCCCCCCGTAGTAGTAGCGCAGGTGCAAAAGGAAGCAGCCCCCCCTGTGGATACCAAAACTTCCACCACCTGGGTGATTGCTCTCCTGGCAGCTGCCACGATCGTGCCCATGGTGACCTATTTCCTGATGCAACGGAACTAAAGACTTGATTTATGTTTGGGGAGGCAGGGTATTGTATATTCAGGGTAAAGAATGTAGGCAACAATTATGAACCGTTATGGTCTGGGATTGGGGGTTGCTACGTTTATGTTGTTGTTACTGCCCAGTTCCTTTCGCTTCGTGGGGAACGGGGAAAATCAAGTAGTGTTCTCCCGTCTCCGCGGTGTACAACCTAACCCCCTGCACCCTGGTTTTCATATGGTGATGCCTCTATTTACCTCCACCTACAGTTTCGATGTAAAAACCCGCGCTTTGACATGGAAAGAAAATGACCCCAGTGCCTATGATGCTCCCCTAATTTCCCTATCGCGGGATGGGCAAGAAATCCGGTTAGACCTAACTGTGCAATACCAAGTGGTAGATGCGGTGAAAACTTTCAATTCCCTGGGGTTAGAATACGAAGACTACATCGCAGCTTTGGTGAGGTCAGCAGTTTACTCGGAGACGGGTGCCTTTTCTGCCCAGGCTCTCTACTCCACCGATCGACCTATCCTGCAATCCCAAATTCGCGAAGCAGTTACAAAGTCATTGCAACCCAAGGGTATTCAAGTGCGGGATTTATTGATTCGGGATGTAGGCTTTAGCAAGGAATTTGTCCAGGCGATCGAGGCGAAAACAATAGCTGAAAATCAGCTTGCCCAGAAGGAATTTGAGATTGCCCAGGCTAAAGAAGACGCAAGAGCCATTATTTCCCAGGCTAGGGCGGAGGCAGGCGAATTGAAAGCAAAAGCAGATGCCCTCAACCGCAACCCTGAATATTTGGAGGTGGTGAAATCTAAGGTATTTGGTGATTCTTTAGACACTCTAGTGACCAAGTAAAAAAACTATGAATATTCTCTCTCCCTTGCGCGGTACTCGTCTTGGTGAAGCTGGCAATTGGTGGCACCTATTTCTCTTCCCCATCGGGGCGGTTGTGGTATTTGTGATTTTACGCAATCCCCCCTTCTTTTACGTTACACCGCCAGGGCGGGCTAGTGTAGTTTTTAATATTTTTAGTGGCATCAAACGGGGAAAAATTCTCCAGCCGGGGATGAGTTTTGTTATGCCTTTTGTAGAACAGCCAATTTCCTACGATGTGCGTACTAGGGTGTGGGAGTTTACCGATGCTACTAATTCTCCGCGCCTGGCAGGACCGCCCATAAGTATTATTAGTTCTGATGGTCAATCTTTCACTCTGGATGCTAATATTGCTCTGCGCCCTAATCCTGATACTTTAGACCAGCTACACGCCGAAATTGGCGAAAATTACATGACCAATATTGTTATCCCGATCGTGCGTTCCAAAGTTAGAGATGTGGCAGCTAAGTTTGACTCCAGTGACTTTTACAAAAAAGAAAAACGGGATATAATTCAACAGCAAGCTAAGGAACTGATCGCCTCAGAAATGCCGAAGGTGACGGTGCAGGGTCAGCAAGTACCACTGATTTTAGTAGAAGCGGTGTTAATTGAGTCAGCCCAATTTCCTAGTGCTCTCAAGGATTCCATTGAAAGGAAGCAGGTACAATCAATTCTGGCACAAACTGCTGCTGTTAGGGCAAAAATTCAGGACAAAGAAACCGATCGGGTGCTTATTCTAGCAGAAGCGAATCAAAAAGCAATTGAACTAAAGGGCAGAGCATCAGCAGTGAGCAAGAATTTGGCAGATTTGTTGTTCTATGAAAAACTAGAGGAACGGCTGCGCAAGGGTAGTGACCTCAAGGTTATGCGGGTAGAGGGCAATACTACTGTGTTTTTGAACGTTGACTCTGATAAACTAAATCCGCGCCAAGCAGCGGCAGCCAAGCCATAGCCTATGTCCTACCTCGATCGTGCCCATCAATTGTTAGCGGAGGGGAATTTAGAAGCGGCTTTTAGCTATGCCCGCCGTGCCCTAGAAATTGACCCTAACTGTGCCCCTGCCCTATTAGCAATGGGTAAAATCTTAGAACAGAATCACCAACTAGATGATGCACTGACCTGTTATCAAGAGGCTTATCGCCTAGACAGCACATTGTGGGAGAGTTTGTGGCGATCGGGCATTATTTACGATCGGAAGGGTTTAGCAGAATTAGCCTTACAAACTTGGCAGACTGTTATGACAGCTGTACCAGAACAGTTTTCCCCCCCAGAGCATCTAAAATTAGCTAAACTGTTATTGGCACGTAACAATCCCCAAGCAGCCATCAAAGCAACTGAGTTTTGTGCTGATTTACCAGAGGCATGGCAATTACGCGCCCAGGCTTACTTACTTTTAGAAGATTTAGAAAGTGCTCATAACAGTTTGACCCATGCCCGTCACCTTGACCCTAGCTTTAATCTAGCAACGGAGTACACTAATTTGGCTAAACTTGCGCTCAAATATAATCGCATCAGCCAAGGGCAAACCTATTTAGAAACTGCGATAGCAATGCAGTCTGATTACCTAGAGGCTCATTTTTATTTTGCCCTGACTTTCGCCAAACTCGGTCAACTCAAAGAAGCACTCCTCGCCTTTCAAGAACTGCTCTCCCTAGATAAAAACTATGCCCCTGCCTATTACGAAATGGGTATCCTCGCTACTCAGTTGGGCAAGTGGACAGAAGCTGATGCCTTTTTTACTGCTGGTCGTACCCTCAATCCCCACATTTATCCCCAGGTGCAACCGTTAATCGATCGGGTGAAGCAAGCTTTAGGGGATGGGAACTAGTCACTTTTTAATATCATAGAAGCAATCCCTTTAGCTCATTCCATGACCAGTTTCGCCGACCTTAATCAAGAACTGCACTATCGCCAAGCCCAGCGCACTCTCCGCCACATCCTTGCTCAGCTTGACCTCACACCCAGGGAGCGATCGGGATTAGAGGCAGAAATTGCCGGTTTAGAGATGATGCTAGACAAACTCGATCGCCAGGTTGTTCAGATTGCTGTCTTTGGCATGGTGGGGCGGGGAAAATCCTCTTTGCTCAATGCCCTGGTAGGGAGGGAAATTTTCCGTACGGGGGCAACCCATGGGGTCACCCAATCAGTGGACAAAGTAGAATGGCAGGTGGAGAGGGGGGTAACCACAGTTGCTATCAAACATGACCTGGGGGGGCGCATTGAATTGGTAGATACCCCTGGGCTGGATGAGATCGATGGGCGGGAACGGGAGGAATTAGCCACAAGGGTGGCACAACAGGCAGACCTAATTTTGTTTGTGGTGGCGGGGGACATTACCAGAGTAGAATTTACAGCCCTCTCCCACCTCCGTCGCTGTGCTAAACCGATGCTCTTAGTCTTTAACAAAATTGACCAGTATGCTCCCCCCGATCGGGAAGTTATCTATCGCAAAATTGCGGACGAAAGGGTGAAAGAGTTGCTCACCCCTGGCGAGATTGTCCTAGCAGCCTCTGCCCCCCTCGTGCCCAAAGTAATTCCTCAGCCTGACGGCAGTTATGAAATTGAGATGGTGCGGGGTAAACCCCAGGTGACGGACTTGAAGCTGAAAATCCTGGAAATACTCGATCGGGAAGGTAAATCGATTCTTGCTCTTAACTCCCTGCTCTATGCTGATCTTGTCCACGATCGGATTATTGAGCGGAAGATGACCATTCGCAACCACCGTGCCGATCGGGTGATTTGGAACGGCGTGATGACCCAAGCGATTGTTATTGCTGTCAGTCCGATTACAGTGATTGATTTGATCACCACGGCTGTTATTAACATCTATCTTATTCTTTCTTTGGCAAAACTTTACGGTATCAGTATGACCCATCAGGGTGCATTTAATCTGCTTAAACAAATTGCCTTGGCGATGGGGGGAGTTAGTCTCACAGACCTGTTAAGTAATTTAAGTTTGGGATTATTGAAAGGAGTGGGAGGACTGCCTGTTGCCCTGTCCCAAGCTACGATCGGAGGCATCTCCACCTACAATATTGGCATGATTACCAAAGAGTATTTAGCCAACGGCGCTAGTTGGGGAGTCCAGGGTCCTAAAGCTGTGATCAATCGCATCCTGAATTCCCTCGACCACAACTCCATTATGGCTAGAATCAAGGAGGAATTACGGCAAAAACTCGATCGGTTACAGTAACAAAGCTGCCACCACTAAAGTTAAAGCTTCCGTCCATTCCACAATTGCACCATAGGTATCCCCTGTCTGCCCACCTAGTTTGCTATTGATCACAAATCCGACCAATAGAGCAATTAAACAACTTAAAGGAATGATAAACCGCAAGTCCCAGGCAAAAAAGATCAATGACAACAGTAAACCTGCGATGAGGTAGACAAATAAGCGATTGTTACCCTCCTGATGTAATTTCCCCTTTCCTTCCTCTTTCAAATAAGGATAGTGAGTAATAGCGAACAAATGTCCCCATCTTCCCCAAGCCAAAGCGTGCAGCAATACCGAAAAACGATGACTAGCAATTTCCGTCAAAGCAAAAGTCTTCAAACCCAAAATCACAATAGCCGCCATAACCGCAAAAGCCCCCGCTCGGCTATCTGCCATCACCGCCAAACGCCGTTGGGGGTCAGTGACTGCCATGCCATCTGCTGTATCCATGGCGCCGTCTAAATGCAAACCTCCTGTTAAAACTAGCCAGAGCACTACCACCAATCCCCCCCGCAATGCTGACGAAAAGGGTAAAACCACTTCCAAACAACCATCCCATAAACCAAGAATGATGGCTAGAAGCATACCCACGATCGGTGACCACACAGCAATGCCACGGAAATCTAGGTAGGGATACGGGGGCAAAGGCAAAACAGTATAAAACAGTAAAGCACCCCACAAACCCTTCATTCTTTCACCTCAGCTATCTTTTCCAAATGTCTCTGTCTGATTTCAATCTCTTCCCTGATTTCGCGTTGCAGGAAAAAGTTCAAGAACGTGCGTACCAGAGCTAACACTACTAACTTTATCAGGTCACTGAAATCAGTGGAAATAGTTGTAGCCAGAATATCCGCCGCTAACTGAAATTCCAATGCCAAGGACATCCAAATACCAAGCTGCAGCCTCACGTTGAGGAATTTTCTCGTCCTCACACCCCCCATGAACGTAATCAAGAAGCCGATGATAATACAGAACACAGAGGAAGCTTCCAGGGCTAATTTGGCAAATGCACCAATAACTCGCAGTCCTTCCTCCAGGTTGTGTACAGCTTCCATTGCCCCCTCCTGTCTATGAAGACATTCTACCCCGATGGCGATCGGCTGTAAAATCGTGTACTATAATGGAAAAGTTGGCAGCGTAGCTCAGGTGGTTAGAGCGAAGGTCTCATAATCCTTAGGTCCTGGGTTCGAGTCCCAGCGCTGCTATCTTTGCCAATAGGTTAGAAAGGTTCCAAGAAAAATAAAGTCAAACAATTGTTGAAGCTAGGAAACGAAACCTTATCCCCTTGGCAAGGGAGAGATGGACTTGTGGGAAACTTCCTTCAGTGTGTTTTTTGGTAGAATCTAAAAGTTATCTTTGTTCTCAACAGGAGTTGCTTGAAAACTTAAATTCGACCCAAAGTAGGAGCACTGCCGATGACAACAATTGATAGGGGGACGATCGAGGCTTCACCCCCCTCCTTAATTGATCTGTGCCCAACACAAACTAACTCGAACCTGCGGAGCAGTTATGAAATGGGGATTTTACGGTATCTACATCATTTAGGATATAGACCTCAAAAACTGCGCTACGATTTCCTGGTTGATCTGGTATCCAGGTACCAGCTTGATACACGAGGACTCGATCGTTTATGCTTCATTGCCACGGACGACATTTTATACCATTGTTTTACAACTGATTACATAGGTAGTCGGCTAGGGCATACTGTAGCATTCAAAATTGTGGTAGAACCCGATCGGGATCATCTTGAGCAGCAGAGACGGCAATGTAAACGGTTAGCCAGGGCGGTACAGGCACTAGGTGTAGATAATTTTGTCCTGCTCATTATTGAGGATGGAGAAACTGATCCAAAACGAGACTGGCAAAATCTGCGGTCCCTCAGAGAAGGGGATGACTTCTTTCGAGATTTGATAATGACCTATCCCTTAGAGGACTAGCAAGGGCTCACGGACTTGGCGCAAACAGAATTGGGTGTTAAGCGCTAAAATTCCCTGAAGAGAGCAATTTTTATTGGAAAAAACGTTTTTAGGGCAATTTATCCCAATCTGACCGCTAAATCTATTTTTTTCAGCCATAGACTTTGAGTTGTGCTCTATGGTAGTCTGCAGTCGGTGTTATTGAGAGTACTCCGAAGTTCTTGGGCTGCACGGTTAAGCTACTCTGCGACTAACTGTGACAGGTTTAAGGTCGGGTAGGAGTAACTGGCTAGAAATAGCCTGAATTTACATGCTTGAAGCAATTCAACAAGGGGGAGAATGGAATGCTCACTAGGAACCGCATCCTCAATGCAGTAGGTTTAGCCCTACTACTCATTGGAGTTTTGTCTGCAACTGTGGCGAGCCAGGGGTTCTTTTCATCGCGAGACTCATCCCGCACTGGCAATGTCATTTTTATCCATCCCGATGGGGCTGGTTTGAATCACTGGAGTGCTGCCCGCATCTATTGGTACGGTCCAGATGCCCTTAGCCCCTGGGATACCCTACCAGAGAGCACAATCTACCGTGGGCATATGGCTGACATTTTGACTGGTACGTCCAATGGTGGTGCTACTACCCATGCTTTTGGGTACAAGGTGGAGGGACTTGGCTCCTTTGGCAAAGATGGGGATGGTGCTGCTGCCCGCAGTATTTTGGCTCTATCTGGATTCCCCGGTAGCATTATGCGAGAGGCAATCAGTAAAGGTCATCCCACTGCTTTGGTAAACGATGGCGATATTGCCGAACCTGGTACAGCCGCTTTTGTTTCGGAGGTGGGGAATCGCAACCTCGATAATGAAATTGTGCGGCAGATATTAGATGGTCGCCCAGGGTTTGAGGGTGAACCACCCCCAGATGTGATCCTCGCCGGGGGAGAACGTTTCTTTCTACCCCAAGGAACGCCTCAGTGCTCTGCTGGGAGGGTCAATTTGGATTGTTTTGTACATTTAGACCAAGTCACGGGTGAAGGTCCCAGCCGTACAGACGGTCGCAATTTACTGCGGGAGTTCGCTGCTAAGGGGTACACGGTTATCCGTACGCGTGCTGAGTTTGACGCTTTGCGCGATCGGGTTGAGCGCGAGCCTCAGTTTGTGCCAAAGGTACTGGGCTTGTTTGCAGGAGATGACATCTTCAATGATACGCAGGAGGAACGCCTGATTAGTTTGAATTTGGTAGACCCTGGCATCGATGTAAACGACAAGCGGACAAACCTAATTCTTTTCGGTAGTCGTCCTGGTACTTTGGGGTTCAATCCCCCCACCGCGGCGGAAATGACTAGTTTGGCACTGACTATTATGGAGCGCCGCTCACGCCAGGTAGGTAAGCCTTTTATGATGGTGGTGGAAACAGAGAGTGTAGATAACTTTGGCAATGTGGACAATGCGATCGGTACGCTCACGGGGCTAAAGGTCGCCAACGATGCAATCAGCATAGCCCAGCGTTTCCAGGAACGTAACCCTAACACCTTGATTCTCACTGCTGCTGACAGTGATGCCGGTGGTTTACAAATTGGCACAGTCTCAGCCACAGGAAATGTCGGTACCTACAACAACAACCCTACAGGGGAGTCTGCTCGTAATGTACTTTCTCCCTTGGACGGGCGTTACGGACGCAACTCGGCACCGTTCCTGAGTGAGCCTGATTCCTTTGGTAAACAGTTACCTTTTGCTGTCAGTTGGGTGGGTACTCCCGATATTTCAGGGGGTATCATTGCCCGTGCTCAGGGTCTGAATGCGGAGGAGTTACATAACACGTTTAGGCTGCGGTTCGATAATACCGATGTGTATCGCCTCATGTACCTAACTCTCTTCGGTAAGGGACTTCCCCCTGGCGTTGGGCTGACGGCTCCCACTCGCACCTAGGGTTGATTGAGGAGGCAGGTATTTCTACCTGCTTTCCCACAGGACTAGGGGTCAAGAATATAAGATAGGAAGCCTAGCTGCTACTGTTGTGGTTTTCGATCGCTAAACGTAAATAACCCTGACACTTTTGTAAAATTGCTTCCGCTGTCTGTCGATCGGTTTGGCAACGGTACATAACTATGGCGGTTTTCACTTGTCTACCCGCTCGTTCTAACAAATCAAAAGCCGTGGCACGATCGATAGCTAACAGGTCAGTAAGGATACGCAACGCCCGGTCAGTGAGTTTGTTGTTAGTCACCGCTACATCTACCATGCGGTTGCCATAGACCTTGCCCAGTTGAATCATAACCCCCGTGGAAATCATGTTGAGGACAAGTTTGGTCGCTGTGCCCGCTTTGAGACGGGTGGAGCCAGTGAGGATTTCGGCACCCACGATCGGTCTGATGTCTAAATCGTAACGGCTGGGGACTTGGCTAGGGGGAACACAGGTAAAAAAGATAGTCTTTGCTCCTAATTGCTGCGCTGCTGTCAATGCGCCGTGGACATAGGGAGTTGTGCCACCCGCAGTAATGCCCATTACCACATCTCGATCGTTTACCTGGTGCGCCTGGATAGCTTGAGCGCCGGCGTTGGCATCATCTTCTAAACCTTCGGAGCTGCGTACCATAGCTTCTACGCCACCTGCAATAATGCCTTGAATTAAGTCTGGCGGTGTACAAAAAGTGGGGGGACACTCGGCAGCATCCAGTACCCCTAACCTACCGCTGGTGCCTGCTCCGACATAAAACAATCTGCCCCCGGCTCGTATAGCTTCCGTGATCAGACGAATAGCTTGGGCAATTTGGGGTTTTTGCTCCCCCACAGCGGCTATAACTTTGTAGTCCTCTTGCTGACATAAATCCAAAAACGCTTCCACTGACAGCAGGTCAAGGTCGTAACTGCCAGGATGGGGTTGTTCTGTGGTGAGATGCCCCCTGTCCATAGTCAGTTGATGGTAGTGGCATCAACATCGATCGTTTTAATCTCTTCTTCACTGCGGCTATGGCTATTCTGTGGTTGTAGGAAGAATTGGGAGAGATTTTGCAACAGGTTAGTGATGAGAAATGCCAGTAATAAAAAGTCGTCCACCTGACCAAGGAGGGGGAAAATATCTGGCAAAACGTCGAGGGGACTAATCAGGTAAATCAGACTCGCCAGCAGGATTAGCCAATTGTAACGGGGATTACGCAGTAAAAACATAGATAACCAATTAGCAAGCTGCTTTTCATTGTAGCAATAGGTATTAGAGACCGTTGCCGATCACCAGAAACGGTGCCCAGTAATAGGGATGGCTGAGATTTTCTAGGGTAGAGGGGGGTAAATGGGAGCGCAGACGCTGTTGTAAAACCTGGGCTTTTTCTCCTAGGGGACGGAAATCCCCCGTAATCAAAATCTGTTGGGTCAAGCGAACTGCTTCAGCAACACTGAGGTTTTGACTGGTTAGGAGAGTGTAAAAAATTTCCATCCATGCCTGGGTGCCGCCATCGGAAATCGACCAGAGGGAGGCGATCGTTGTCCTTGCTCCCCGCTCCTGCATCAGGTAGCCAAACCCCAAAATCTCTTCCCCATTTCCTAATACCTCCCCCGCTGCCGTCTCACAGGCACTGAGCACTACTAAATCTACATTGCCCAAGTCCCACTGCCGTAAATCCTGAAAATTCTGTCGTTCCCCATTGCCAAACACAATAAAGGAATCAGCAGGAGTCCCTGGCAAAAATACAGCATGGGTAGCCAGATGGAGCCAGTTAAACGATCGGGTTTGTCCCTGTACCGCTAGGGGGGAGAAATCCTGGTCAAATAATTTACTACTATTTTTAACCAGACTGGTGAGGTAGTTCACTTCCCCTCTGGCTGAGGGCAAACCAGCAAACAGGAATTGCCGCCCACCCAGGTTGACCGTTTGGCTTTGGGTGAGAGCACCTGCGAGTAGACGGGGTAGAGAGGGTAGACGGGGAGTAAAGTTTTGCAGACTGGCGCTGGTAATTGTGCTGATACGGAAACGTTGCCCCAACCATTGCTGACCATCGTGGAGAGCAGCCAAGGGCACATAACGAAGTTGGGCAGTGGGAACATAGAAGAGGGTACGAATGCGCCGAGCTTCTAAAATGTCCTCCAAGGGCTGGATGAGATGGCGGTAAAGAGCTTGTCCCTGACCCTGGGGATTAGCTTCCACATCGTAGATAGCTTCGAGGCTGTAGCGAAAATTTTGCAATAGTTCTAGGAATTGAGCACGGGAAATGTAGCTAGTGCGCCGCAGGGGAGGGATACCAGGGGCAATCAAGATCATTTCCACTCGGTCCTGCCGCAGGACAGGATACAGGATCGCTGCTTGGGGATCGAGTTGGTCTAATTCCCTTTGCAGTTGTTGCAGATTGATCTCCCTAACTTGCTGCGCTAGTCTTTGGACATCAGGTCTAGCCAGAAACTGGCCCAGTTCCCCCTCTTTACCCTGCAATGCTTGATACTGCTGGTAGAGTTTTTGTTGGTCGGGATTGAGTTGAGCTAAAACTTGACTGTTAACTTTGGGGGTGATGTTGCCAAGATAGCGATCGAGTTCTCCCAAAATTGCCAAATCCAAAGTCTGCTGGGCTTCCAGAATCTTCCCCCGTTCCAATAACAGGTCGAGGGCAAGGGGGAGGGGAGTAGCGGTAGAAAGATGGAGACTGCTTAAACTGGCTTGCACAGCAAGGGTGGTCAAACTATCTCCTGCCGCTGGAGTAGGGGGTGAGGGCGGGGGGGCTACAGGCACAGGGTCAGTGGTATTGCGGGCAATACGATCGAGATTACGATGGGCTAATAGATTTTCGGTTAGGGTTCGTCTCTGCTGATCGAGGGGTAAAAAGCGCACATTCCCCTGCACCTCCTCAAATTCTACGGCACTGAGCAAACCCGTAACATTGTTGGTGACAGTCCGTGCCCCGATCGTGCCCTGGGCGGTAAAAAAGCCATCAGCTAGAATTTTGCCATCACTGCGGAAGGTAATATTTCCACCACTGTTCATGGGACTGGTGGGATGATTGAGGGCTAAAATATCAATTTCCCGATCGCCCCTGAAGGTGAGGTTACTACCTGCCCCAATTACTGCTGCTGTCTCCAAAGTATCCCGCAGAAGCAGACGATTTTGCCCTTGCAAGAGCACACTACCCCGTCCCTGGATATTGGGGACAAATACTGCCAAATTGTTACTGGCAATGGCTTGAATATCAGCCGCCGCGATCGAACCCAAAATCACATCCCCCGGCTGTACTACCAATTCTCCAATCGGTTCAAGCCTACCATTGCCCAGGAGCAGAGTCCCTAAGCCCGGCGATCGTCCTTGGGGTAACAATTCTAGGGAACCATCGGGATTTACGGCTAATTCCTGCGCCTCTGGACGACTGGATGCCCCTGTCAACCATTGTGCCAGTTGGGGTAGTTCTGTTATTTTGCCTGACCACTGGGGAGCTAAACTGCCGGCCCGCACCTCTAACCCCACAATTGACCCCGGCGCGCGCAGAGTGACAGTGGCATTCCCTGCTACTGCTACCACATCAACTTTGCCTGCTGGTGCCACCAGGGTTCTGGGACTGACTACTGTGCCTCCCGCTAAGATGATGTCCTGTCCTGTTTTGACTTCCAATTGCCCTTGGTTGATGATTGCCCCCGGTTGCTCTACAGAAAACTGCAAAGTGAGGGGAGAACCGGCAAAGAAATTGGTGTTGCGCCGATCGGTGGTAAAACTACCACCCCCACTAAATCCCACCGCCGTGGCAGTGGTGGCGATAAATGACCCTCCCACATCCAGTCGCGCGTTGCTGCCCAAAACTATGCCATTGGGGTTGAGGAGGTAGAAATTGGCAATGGGGAACTCCCGTGCTGTCTGGATGGTGCCCAAAATGGAGGAAGGCTCATTCCCTGTGACACGATTAAAAATATTGGTGATCCGCCCACCGTTGATACCCGTAGTGCCGACGCTAAAGGTAACCCCCTCCAGGGGAACATGGAACCGATCGAAGCTATGAAATAAATTTGTGCCCCGAATGGAGTTGAGGTTAGTGGGAACAACTACATTTCCTGCCTCCACAGCGGTACTGGTACTGCCATCAGGCACGATCGGTTGACTACCCACTCTCCCCCCCCAGGCAGTTAGCATCAAGCCGCTAATGATAGCTCCCAGGCACTGCCTAGCTTGTGCCAAAGTACCTCCTAACACGGGAACCCCTGTAACAACCATTTGACATAGCTGACCTAGACATCCTATGGTACAGTTCAGTATTTTGGTATTGCTCAGCTAGGAATTTACCAAAGTCATGGACAACTTCCGAGCGGTAACCCTTATCGCTTTAACTAGCCTTGGCATGGGTTACTCTGGCATCATGGGACTAATATATCTCAATCAGGATAATATGGTGTTTGTCCCTTCCCGTCAGGTCAACCTCACGCCCAAGGCGGTGGGGCTAAAGTTTGAGTCAGTGCAGCTTACTACCGCCGATCGGTTGCGCCTAGCTGGTTGGTGGATTCCCAGTGCCGACCCCGCAAGCTACGTTTTATTGTTTTGTCACGGGAATGGTGGCAATATCAGTCATCGGCTGGATTATGCCCTCCTCTTTCACCAAATGGGTCTCAGTAGTTTCCACTTTGACTATCGGGGCTACGGTAACAGCGAGGGCACACCCACAGAAGCAGGTCTCTATCTCGATGCCATCGCCGCTTGGGAATATCTCACCCAAGTGCGCCAAATTCCCCCCCACCAGATCATCATCTACGGGGAATCCCTGGGTGGGGGCGTAGCTTCCTATCTCGCCACCGAAAAACCTGCCGCTGGTCTAATTCTCGCCTCCACTTTCACTTCCCTCACCGATCGGGCCAAGGAAATCTACCCCTTCCTGCCCGTCAATCTTCTCTCCAAGTACAAGTTCAACACCTACGATCGGTTACCCCAGATTAAAATGCCTGTCCTAGTCATGCACAGCCGCGCCGATATGGTGATTCCCTACCATCACGGGGAGAAGTTGTTTGAGCGAGCTAATCAGCCAAAGGTGTTCCTCGAGCTGCAGGGTGACCACAACAAGGGTTTTCTGGATTCAGGCAAAATCTATACCGAGGGTATCCTGGACTTTATCAATAAAACTGTTGCAGGAACCGCCAGTCACTCGTAAAGAAGCGGCGAATATCGTCAATCCTGTGGAGCACCATCGCCAAGCGCTCTATCCCTAAGCCCCAGGCAAAGCCCGTGTAACGATCGGGGTCATAGCCCACGGCCCTGAACACATTGGGGTCAACCATACCACAACCGCCAATTTCCAGCCACCGCCCTTGCCACCTAACATCCACTTCTGCCGATGGCTCGGTGAAGGGGAAGAAACTGGGACGAAAACGCACTTCACATTCCCCGCCAAACAGAGCTTCCACTAGCAGCCGCACTGTCCCCTTGAGGTCACCGAAAGTCAAACCCTCATCTACCGCTAGCAGTTCCACCTGATGGAACATAGGGAAATGGGTAGCATCCACATCATCCTTGCGATAAACCCTGCCCGGGCAGACAATTCTGATAGGGGGCTCGTTTTGCTCCATGTAGCGAATCTGCACGGAGGAGGTATGGGTACGCAGCAGCAAGCCATCCCGCAGGTAAAAAGTGTCCTGCATATCGCGGGCAGGATGGTCAGCAGGCGTGTTTAAGGCTTCAAAGTTGTAGTAGTCTGTTTCCACCTCCGGTCCCTGGGCCACGGTGTACCCCAAACCTACCATGATGTCCAAAACCCGATCGATCGTGGCTGTGATGGGATGCACCCGCCCCAGTTGCCAAGGGCAAACCCCTGGCATAGTGACATCGATCGTTTCTGCGGCTAACTTGCGAGCGATTTCTGCCTGCTGGAGAGCGGTCTTTTTTTCCTCCAAAAGAGACTGGACTAGTTCCTTAACTTCATTAGCCAGAGCACCAATCACAGGGCGATCGGCGGGAGGGAGTTTGCCCATCGCTCCCAGAATTTGGGACAGTTTACCTTTTTTACCCAGGAAATCAACGCGGATTTGCTCCAGTTGCTCAGGGGTAGCAGCACTGTTGACTAGGTCTTTTACCCCAGCTGCCATTTCCGCCAGTTGAGAGCGCAGTACAGCGAGATCGGTCATTGTGTCTCTACAAAACTCCCCCTAGTTTAGCACTCCATTTACCGCTGGGCAGTAGTGGCAAAAGGACGAGATTGAGCCGTACGACGATCGCGGGGTACCCTAGCCAGATAGGTCATGGGGTTAACAGCAACGCCTCCGTTGGGGCGGATTTCAAAGTGCAGGTGCGGACCAGTGCTATACCCTGTGCTGCCCATTTCAGCAATCACTTGTCCCTGCTGTACTCTTTGTCCAACCTTGACATAGATAGCGTTGAGGTGAGCATAGCGCGTGACGGTGCCGTTGCTGTGCAGAATATCAATCATGTAACCGTAACCGCCGTTGTTCCAACCCGCAAATTGGACGACACCTGATCCCGCTGCCCATATAGGCGTACCGATCGGAGCGGCGATGTCAATACCTTGATGCAAGCGTCCCCAGCGCCAACCAAATCCAGAGGTGATAATGCCACTGGCAGGCCAAACAAAGTCATATTCATCTAGACTGGGTAACTCTTCAGGCACAGGCAGGAAATGGGCGGCACTGAGGGAAGGAAGTTCTGGTTGCCCAAAATCGATCGGGTCAACTCTAACTCCAGCGCGGGAATCGGGATTGAGGGCGGCTACTTTTTGGGGTTGATTGCTGTATAGCTCCTGTCTCAGTTTTTCCACCTCCTGGTAAATGTTTTTCACCTCTACTTTGGTAGCAGGTACCTCCAGAGGACGGAGAGAAGATTTACTAGTAGCAGTGACATCAGACTGAGTGGTGGGAGAGGTTTTGGGTAAAGGTGGCAGTTCAGGAGATTTCACAGCAGGGGCCGCATCTAAGGAATCAGTGGGCGAACGACGGACAATCTCGATCGTGGTCAACGCTGCTATGCGCTGCGGGGGAGTAATGCCAGACTGGTCAGACACTACTGCCACTTTATCAGGCGGGTTTAACACAGACTCTACGGGTTTCTGCTCAGCAACCACGGGCAACTGGGGTTCGGTAGGCAGGGCAGCAACTTTCTGCTCCGTCACAGCCGGTGCCACTACTACAGGTTGTTGTTCCCCTACCACAGGTAACTGGGGTTCGGTAGGCAGGGCGGCAACTTTCTGCTCCATCACAGGGGGAGATGGCTCAGGTTGCTGATCAGTTACTGCAAGAGGGATAACAGGAGAATCGCCACCGACAGGCAAAATTCCGAACATAGCTGCTAACGTGACTAATTCGCTCTTCTTTCCCTGGGCAATTTCCTGAGAGATCGTGGGTAAAAAACTGGGCAGTTCCGGTTTGGTTGCGGGAATAGTTAGCTCCTGCCCCACGAGGATAAAGTTAGGGTCTGCCAGATTGTTATGAGCGATCAGCTCTGTCTGAGAGACTTGAAATGTTTGGGCAATTTCCTCAATCGTATCCCCTGGTCGCACTGTGTAAACACCGCCCTCAGTCTGGCTAGACTTCCATAGCCCATCATCCCGATCGGTTTTCACTGGAACAGTTTGAGTTTGCCAGTCGTCTTTGGGGCTGTAGGCATATACTCCACTTGTACCAACTAGCGCCAAGCCTATCAGAGCAATAGAACGCTGTACACGACTCCCGTATGCGGCTCGACTGCTGCAGGTTTGCATGGTCATAGAGAATCTGTTCAATAGAAGCCTCCTAACTCGACTTGTAGGCGGTACTCGGTGATTACCACCTCCGTAACCGTAACTTGGTTAGTTTTCCTAAACTTGTTCACTGTGAACAGAAATTTTTACCAACATGTGCATCAAGTCACCTGCAGGCTGCCTATGCACACAAGCATTAAACCTGTCAATATCTCTTAAATTTGCTTAAATCCTCGTATTGGGCGGAAAAATTTTTTGCTTTTTTCGGCAGTTCAGCCTTTTGCTTTGCGCAGAGCCAGGCAGGATCATTGCATTTTCAGGCATTTTAACAGAGAGTTGCTTGAGAAGGTATTTGAGAATTTTAGTGCCCCCGATCGGTCATTTCTGGTCAAATCTCCGTTTTTCTCGTTTTTGCTTCCGCAAGCTACTTCAAATGCCAACCTTCCATAAAACCAAAAATTTTTTGCCCGGAGTTGCAAAATTTTCAGAGATGCCTGTACGGGAGTGCTGTGATTTGCGACATTTCTTAGGGTTGATTGCTGTCACATCTATCAAAAGGGTTAAATTTCGTCAATAATTCTGGTTGTCTTAACCGTTTCTTAGGGCAGTAATAACTGGTTCTTAACCTGAGTGTGCAACGGTAATAGAGGATACACCTGGCAAAACAAGGAATTTCCTATGGCTTTTACATTACAACTGCTGCATGCTTCTGATTTGGAAGCAGGAATTGCCAACTTTACCGATATTGTCAATTTTTCACGGGTTGTTAACGCGCTGCGGGATGACTTTCCTAATACTTTGATCCTGTCTTCGGGGGATAACTACATTCCTGGTCCGTTTTTCTCTGCCGCTAGCGACAGTGCTCTACGGTCTGTGCTGGGTAGGGAAGGAATTGGGCGCGCTGACATTGTGATCCAGAATGAGATTGGCTTTCAAGCCTCGGCTTTTGGTAACCACGAGTTCGATTTAGGACCTACCACTGTCCAGTCTTTGATTGCTGCCGATCGGGAATATACGGGGACGCGTTTTCCTTACTTGAGTGCTAATTTAGACTTTTCAGGGGACAGTAGTCTCAGGGGGTTGGTGGTGCCTGATGGACAAGCACCCCGTCCTAACTCCATTGCCAAGAGTGTGGTATTTACGGTGGGTGGGGAGCGGATTGGGGTAGTGGGGGCGACTACGCCAACTCTGCCTGTAATTTCTTCCCCTGGTCCTGGTATTAGGGTCACACCCCCCAATTTCCCTGCTAATCCCTCTCCTGCTGAATTGGATGCTTTGGCAGCTGCTATTCAACCCGCAGTGGACGAACTGACCAGACAGGGGATTAACAAAATTATTCTGCTAGCCCATATGCAGCAGTTCCCTATTGAGTTTGGCTTGGCGACGCGCTTGCGTAACGTAGATGTGATTGTGGCAGGGGGCTCCCACGCTGTCTTCGCTGACAGTAATGACCGCATTCGTCCGGGCGATCGGGTGGCTAATACTTACCCTGCTGTCTTCACTTCCGCCAATAATCAACCGGTGTTAGTGGTCAACACTGGCTCCAACTATCGCTATGTGGGACGCTTGGTGGTGGAATTCGACACAAACGGGGTAATTGAAGTCGGCAGACTCAATCCTGCTATCAATGGCTCCTACGCTACGGATGATGCCAGTGTTAATGCTCTAGTGGCGACTAACCCTGGGACAGCTGACCCGGAAGTAGTGGCAGTTGTCAATGCTATGCGCAATGTAATCACTACCAAGGACAGCAATATTTTTGGCGCTACTTCTGTCTTCCTCAATGGGACAAGGGATGATGTGCGCACCCAGGAAACTAATTTGGGCAATTTAACTGCTGATGCTAATTTGTTTGTGGCCCGACAAACTGACCCCACTGTCACTATTTCCCTCAAGAACGGCGGTGGTATTCGCGATAACATCGGAGCAGTATCGGGGGCTGGTGGTGCTGTGGGTGGGCAAGTCGATCGGTTACCGCCCCCTGCCAATCCCCTGGCTAACAAAGCCGCAGGACAGATTTCCCAGTTGGACATTGAAAATTCACTGCGTTTCAACAACACTCTGACACTCCTAACTTTGACAGCAACTCAATTGGCGGAAGTGATTGAACATGGTGTGGCTGATTCTGGTCCTGGGCGGACACCGGGGCGTTTCCCCCAAGTAGCGGGCATTAGCTTTACCTTTGATGTCAATCGTCCTGCTAACAGAAGGGTGACCAATTTGGTCGTGTTAAACGATCGGGGAGAAGTAGCAGATACGATCATCAACAATGGAGAGTTTGTGGGCAGTCCTACCCGCACCTTCCGTGTCGTTACGCTCAACTTTTTAGCCAATGAAAGTACGCCTGGCAGTGGCTTGGGTGGTGATGGCTATCCCTTCCCTCGCTTTGTCAATGAAAATCCCCAACGGGCTAACCGAGTTGATCTAGTACCCCCCAACACAACAGTTACTTTCACCACTCCTGGTGCCGAGCAAAAGGCTTTTGCCGATTTCCTGGCAGCTCGCTTCCGCACCACGCCCTTCAATCAAGCCGATACGCCCCCCGATCGGGACACCCGCATTCGCAATCTGGACTTCCAACGCACTCTCCTCAATGGTACAGCTGGCAATGACACTCTCACAGGTGCTGCCACTGCCCAAATCATTCGTGGTTTAGATGGCAACGATCGCATCACTGGCGGTGCAGGCAACGATCGGATCAATGGTAATGTCGGCAATGACACCATTTTGGGGGGAGATGGAGCAGACTTCCTCTTTGGTGGCAAGGGTGATGATGTCCTCAACGGCGGCACAGGGGCTGATATTCTCTCTGGCGACTTGGGCAACGACACACTCACAGGGGGAGTTGGTGCAGATGTTTTCTTGATTGCCTCAGGGCGCGGTGTGGATGTGATTACTGACTTTGAAGACGGTGTCGATCGGTTAGGTCTCTATCTAGGCTTGACCTTTGCCAACCTAACTATTCGAGGTGCCGCTAATAACACCGAAATTGTTCTCACTGCCAATAACGAAGTCCTGGCTGTCTTGCAGGGAATAGCTCCCAGTGCCATTACCCAGGCAGATTTCGTCACTGCCGCTGGGTCTCTGCTTCCCGGCTGAAACCCTCCCCACCCATCTCTACATCTACTAGACCACACCAGTGGTCTTTTTTGAGTTCCTTGGCTAGGTTAGTTATTAAAATTTCCCGTATAGGCTAATACAGAAAATTTAGAGATATGAACCTGCAATCTTCATTTTACATCTTGGGTGTGTTCTCCAGGTATTCCTACCAAGGAGTTGTGGGGTTAGAAAAGTTTATCTAGTACTTACTAACGATCGTACCAATTTTGTGTTAAGTTTTGTACAAAGTGTAATTATTATCATTAAGTTGGGTATGCTTAATTAGGTAAACTTACCTTAGGTTAGCTAAAATAATTGACAATTAGCTAAGATGAAGAGACAAGACAGCTTTAAGAAGGATTTAGCAATTGCTATTGGCTCATCAGGTTCAGCCACAGGATACACAGCAGTAAGTGCTTTGAAGAACTCATTTGGTCGCCAAGGATATAGGGTAATCGCTTGTGATACAAACCCCAGACATTTGGTTGCAGCAGCTACAGTTGCGGATGATTTTTTGCAGTTACCGCCTGCAGTTGACCCTGAGTTTGTGCCTAAGACAATTGATTTGTTCAAGTCCCAAAATATAGGTTACTTCTATCCAATTCATGATCAGGAGATTATTGCCACTGCCAAAGCTAGAGAAGTATTTCAGGCAAATAATATTACACCTTGTTGTGTAGGTGTAGAAGCCGCAAAGTTATGTACCGATAAATTAGAGTCTACTAGGAGGTTACTTAAGGAAGGGATACATGTTCCCAAAACATATCTACTATCTGAAGGCATAGATTTTGCTAATAGATTAATTGTTAAGGATAGATATGGGAATGGAAGCAAGTTTGTACAGGTCATTGAGACAGAAAAAGAATTAGAAATAATGACAGCTAAGGTAGAGTCAAACATTGACGATTATGTGGTTCAGGAGTGGATAGATGAGCCAGAAGTTACAATAGATGCTTTCTTCCCTTCCAATTATTCGTTTGGAAAGGTTGTTTGTCGAAAAAGACTAGAGATCAAGAGTGGTGTTACAACGAAAGCTCATATATTTTATGATCCTATATATTTTGATGTTGCATACAAGATAGCAAAGTCATTCAATCTATTTGGCTCTTTTTGTTTTCAGACACGTGGTCAAGATAATTTTGTTATTGATGTTAATCCTAGAATAGGCGGAGCTACAGCCATGTCTGTTGCATTGGGAATAGATTTCCCTTCAGCCCACGTTGCTTGCTTTCTAGGACATGAACCTAGGTCTTATCTCAAACAAGAGTACAGAGAGTGTTTTGTAACTAGGTCCTACAGGGAGCATATTGCCTATGCTTAGGAATGGTGTGATTACATTGGATTTAGATGGAACAGTTATTGATTGCTACCCACGTCAAATGGCAGTTATCGGCAGCATTTTGCGTAGGTTAAAACTTCAAGATGTTGTTAACTTAGATACTTTATGGGAGCATAAGAGGCAAGGTTTTTCGACTGCCGAGGCTTTAACTTTCCAGAGAGTTGATAAAGAGCTGGTTGATATTTTTCGTTTAGAGTGGCTATCAGTTATAGAACAGGATGAATGGTTAGCTTTAGATCAACCTTTTCCTTGGTCTAGAGATGCGCTGCAGCAATTGAGTGGGATGTACTTCTCGATGGTACTATTAACTGCTAGGCAAAACCAGGAGGGCGTATATAGGATTCTAAATAAATATCATCTAGAAAGTTTTTTTACAGAAGTTTATGTTGTATCACCACAAAATGCAGAATTTCACAAATCTAATGTCTTGTCAAGAATACAACCTATAATACACTGTGGTGACTCAGAAATTGATGCTATTGCAAGCCAAAACTCAGGTATAAGTTTTGTAGGCGTTTCTTGCGGGCAAAGATCGCAAGATATGCTGCGTTGTTACCCTAGTAGGGCTATAATAGAGGACATATCTCGACTACCAAAATTCATGTTAGCTTATATTTAGGAGCGATAAAAAATATGATGCAGAGTCAAAATGTTTCGGAGCAAATCAGGTTAGATGCCGTTGCTAGCGAAAGTTGGTATACACTTCCAGCGAACATAGCAATGATTCGTCATGGCTACAAGGTTTTTAGGAGATTTATCCATAATGTTGCTAGCCGTATTCTTGAGATTGGCCCCGCAGAGGGAGTTATGACGGAGATGCTGGTTGCAGATAATTTTCACCCAGATATTTTGGAGGGTTCACGTATTTTTGCTAGTGAACTAAAACAAAAGTTTCCTCACCTGCGTGTGTACAATTCTTTGATAGAAAATTTTTCTCCTACTGAGCTTTATGATGTAATTATCCTTGGTCATGTCCTAGAACATGTGGAGAATCCTGTTCAAGTTTTGAGTATAATCAGACAGTGGTTAGTACCAAACAGCGGTCTAGTTCTAGCCGCAGTTCCTAATGCACGTTCTTTGCATCGGCAAGCAGCAGTGATTATGGGATTAATACCCCATGAAGAGACTATGAGTGAAAAAGATATACATCACGGACATCGTAGAGTTTACAACCCCGAAACTTTTCGCCGTGACTTCATAGCCGCGGGGTTGTCTATTGATTTCTTCGGGGGGTACTGGTTAAAGCCTCTATCCGATCGGCAGATTGAGCAGAGTTGGACACTGGAGATGTTAGATGCATTTATGATTCTGGGCGAAAGGTATCCCGACATTGCTGCGGAGTTGGTGATTGTAGCCAGAAATGTAGTTTAGTTACTATCAACAGGGAGAGGTTCTGTGCTAGAAGATTCAGCCTGTAAATCGACGTGGCAGATCATAGAGTTACCCAAGATAACCGATCCGCGGGGCAACTTAACTTTCATTGAGGAACTAAAACATGTGCCCTTTGAAATTAAGCGGGTATACTATCTATATGATGTACCAGGGGGGGCAGAGAGAGCAGGTCATGCTTTGAAAACTTGCCAGCAGTTTTTGGTAGCTATGTCGGGTAGCTTTGACGTAATTGTCGACGATGGTTACCACAGTCAGAAATTTACTCTTAATCGTTCCTACTATGGCTTATACATCCCACCTATGACCTGGCGAGTAATCAATAATTTTTCCTCTGGTGCAGTATGCATGGCGATCGTTTCTACCCTCTATGACCCTGATGATTACTATCGTGATTATAGTGAATTTGTTAAGGCTACTAGGGGAGAAGAATCATGAAAGTCCCGTTTTTAGATATAAAGTCACAGCACTTGGAGATTAAGGAGGAACTAAGGCAAGCATATGAGAGGGTAATCAATTCGGGCAGTTATATTCTCGGTAGAGAAGTGGAAGCATTTGAGCAAGAGTTTGCTGACTATTGTGGTACCAAGTATTGCATCGGTGTTGGTAACGGTCTAGACGCACTTTTTTTGATTTTGAAAGCTATCGAGATTGGAACAGGAGATGAAGTAATTGTACCTGCCAATACTTACATTGCCACATGGCTATCTGTTTCCCGCACAGGGGCAACGATCGTGCCTGTAGAACCTGACCCCAACTCTTACAATATCAACCCTAAATTGATTGAGGAGGCAATTACAGATAAAACCAAAGCTATCATTGCTGTTCATCTATACGGGCATCCAGCAGATATGGATGAGATCAACAGTATTGCTCAAAAGTATGGCTTGTTCGTTTTGGAGGATGCGGCGCAAGCACATGGGGCAACCTACAAGGGTAAGAAGGCTGGTAATTTGGGGTATGCGGCAGCTTTTAGTTTCTATCCCACTAAAAATTTGGGAGCGATCGGGGATGGAGGAGCAGTAACAACTAACGACCCAGAGTTGGCAGAAAGAGTAAGGCTTTTGCGCAATTATGGTTCTCGGAAGAAGTATTACAATGAACTACAGGGATACAACAGTAGACTTGATGAACTGCAAGCAGCCTTTTTACGGGTCAAATTGCGCAAACTAGATGAATGGAATCTAAGAAGATCAGAAATGGCAAGCAAGTATTTGGACTGCTTGAACGGAACTAGCTTGTGCTTACCCCAAATTTCTATTACCGACTCAGTGTGGCACTTGTTTGTTGTTGCCCATAGGGAGAGGAACTACTTAATGTCTAAGCTAGCTGAATATGGCATAGGAACTTTAATTCATTATCCTATTCCACCCCACCTCTCAGGTGCTTACTACAAATCAGATTTGGTTAAGTTGCCTATATCAGGTTTGTCAACTACGGAGGCTTTATCCAATACAATTTTTAGTTTACCCCTGTACCCAAACTTAACAAACTCTATGTTAGAATATGTATGCGATAAATTGTCCATGATCTTTGAAAAGTATGGTTGACCCTATTCAGGACATTGAGGATAGAATTAATTTGTTTCTGAAAAATGATGACATTGATAGTGCGTGTAACTTGTTGACTAGCTTTGTACTGACTGTTATTTGTGATCAAAGATCAGTAGGTAGAGTATTCGGTTCGCATGACTTAGACCGTATGTGTAGAATGATATGGGAAAAATTTGACTCTCTGCAGCCTAGTTTTGCAGTTTCTACCAGGAAGAATACTAGCTTATCTGTTTACGTAGCAACTGAACTGTATATAGCAGGCGGACATACAGCAGTTATAGAGGATCTGATCAAGTTCCAGCCAGAGAGGCAACACATAATTCTATTAACTGATCTCTACAATAGAGGAGAGAGAAGGGAAGTAATAGACAGGTTTTCCACCTATGGCATCGATGTAAGACATGCTCCTAATGGAGCCTATACAGTAAAAGCAACCTTTATTAAATCGCAAATAATTGACCTATCTCCTTCTGAGGTATTTATATTTGGTCATAATCAGGACCCTATTCCACTTCTAGTTGCCTATATGGATAGAGGTTTTGATGTATATTATTACCATCATGGTGACCACACTTGTACCTTAGGATTGTATCTACCCAACGTAACTCACATCGATCCTCATCCTTTTGGATACTTTAACTGTAAAGAAAGTCTTGGAGTTCAAAGAGTTTGTTATTTGCCTCTTTCCGTTACTGATGTTCCAACATTTACTGATAGGAAATTTCTACAATCAGGTTCAATTATAACTTGTAGTTCAGGGAGGTTAGAAAAATTTATTGGCACGTACTCGTTTAGTTACTTTGATGAAATACCCCAAATTCTGAGATTGACAAGAGGTAAACACATACATATTGGTCCTGTAACAGAAGACTTACTGAAGTTGGTGCGAAAAAGGCTAGCGGAGAGAGGGATTGATGAAAAGAATTTTGTGTACATTCCTTGGGTTAGAAGTGTAGCGCAAGCAATGATAGAATTTCAGGTTGATGTTTACATCAGTTCATTTCCATTAGGTGGTGGCAAGACCTCCGTGGAGGTCATGTCCTCAGGAACACCAATTCTCAATCATCAACACTATAAAACTAGCCTGTTTTCGGGAGCAGGAATTATTTATCCAGAAGCTATGGTATGGAGAAATTTGTCTGATTTGTATGAGTGCTTAGAATCAATTAGTGAGCCGTTACTAATACAGCAGTCCCAATTAGCTCGTGAACATTACTTGCGTTATAACACGCCTAATGTATTCAAGGATAGTTTACATCAGATAAGAGAAGGGGAGTTACTCCCTCCACCAGACAAATTGTGTCCTCAAGATTATTGTTATGATGCTCTAAGGGCATACCTAGATGAAGTCAAGATTTCTGAATCCTACATCGCACAAAAAGTGCAGTCTCTACAGGAAGAACTAACAGTAACTAAGTCAAGATTGGAGTATACCAAATCAACTATAGAAGTTTTGGCCAAACGAATAGCCGAGCTACAGCTGGATACAGACAACGCGGAGATTGACTTAAGCTACTTTGAATAGATATCTTGAAACCTGTTTTATTGATTTGGAAAATGAGCCAATATCTACGGGACTTTTCGCAGAACTCAGACTCAACTTAACTTTAGACAATTTAACTTATTTGTTATCATCAGTGCTTACTTGAAACTATCTTCTTAATCACAGCTATCACTTTCTGACTTGAGTCGATGCTCTAGGGCGTCTTCAATCTTTGCCATAATTCCTACTCTGCCCTTATCTTACACCCGTCTTGGGTGCATTCTCTATCTGGAATGACTATAAGAAATAGCATCAACCTAGGTAACTTGGTAGCGCTGTCCGAAATGTAGTAGGGGAGAGAGGTCAACATCAACACTGGAAGTACCGTCGTACTGAAAGGGATTTTCCAAATCGCGGATTAGTACAAACAAATATACAAAGGAAACGAAAATAAAGACCGATACTGTAAAAGTCTCTGTTATATTTTCTCCCCTAATTAGGAGCAGAGCTACAATTGCTGCTAGCAAAAATATGAGCAATATGATATAGGCAGGGGCAACAAAATCACTGTCACGGGAAGCTCTAATCTGCTGCACGTATAGGCGAATTTTTCCTAGTTCAATTTGTGGTCGCTGAATCCAGTTAGCACCTCCTAATTCCGACATGGTTTGATAAGCCAAGTTAATTTTGTCAATCTGTCGGTAAACTTTGTCTATACTGTCTTTACCAAGGAGCCATTCCACTATTGATGCAGCCATAGCAGCTAACTGTTGCTCTAGGGGTCTAGGGTCATAATCTTTGCAGAGGGAAGCAAATAAAATATGGCAGTCTTGAATAGACTCTAAAGCATTGACAATTAGGATGGGTAATTCTTCACTTCTGCGATATTCGGTTAAGGTGCCATTTAGGACAAAACTAGTGACAAAACTGGCAGTGGCAAATAATGCTCCCGTGAAAGCATCAAACTGCCAAGGTTGCCAGCCTAGACGATATAGCCACAATTTGACAAGACAAAATAACCCTGTTAAGGGCAAAATTTGCAGCAGAATTCGCCATTTGCGCATGGTTATTTCCCCAAAGTAGTAGCTACTAAATGGGCACAGGCAAATCCCGAAAAAGCCACAGCATTCAAGCCCTGCCCTGGAAAAGTGCTATCCCCCACACAAAATAAATTGGGTATGGACGTGCGATTAAATGGCATGCCCAGTAAACCTAAAGGTCGACGGCGGGGAATCGGTCCATAGGTGCCGTCAATTCTACCTAAAAACCGCCGGTGAGTGCGAGGTGTCCCTACCTCTTGATAATCGATCGCTTTTGTCAAGCCTGGAAAGATGGTTTCTAACCGATCGATCACTCGTTCTGCATCTCTTTCTTTTTTCTCCGCGTATTGTTGAGGGGATAGCCCTTGCCAAGCTTGCATCCAACTGGGAGTAAATACATGGAAAATGTGATAACCCGCTGGTGCCAATTCAGGGTCTAACAAAGTGGGGATGGAAACAAAAATTGTGCCCTGTTCTGCTTCCATCTGTGACCAGTCTTCTAATAGGATGTGATGACAGTCTGTCACGTTTTGTACGATAGATTTATCTACGCCTAAATGCAAACTTAAAAAACTAGGGGATTTTTGATAACGATCGAGCCACTGTCTTTCCCACCAGCTAGGTTTCTGTTCTAGTAGGGCAAAGGTATCCCAGCGGGTAGCATTGGATACTACTCTTTTGGCTGTCAGGGTTTCCCCTGTGGCTAATGCAACGGAAATGCTATGGTCATGGGGACGGATATGGGTAACACGGGCACCATAACGGATTCTGCCCCCTTTAGCTGTCAACCCCTCTGTCAGTTTGAGGGCAATTTGTCCCACGCCCCCCTTGGGATAGTTGATGCCCCCATAGTGACGATCGCTAAATACCATGCCCGCATTAATCATGGGAGTCCGATCGGCGGGTACCACCGACCAACAGTAGCATTCCATGTCGATGAACTGGAGTAATTCAGGGTCAGCAATATAGCGCCGCGCCACATCGCCTACATTCTGCGGTAAATATCCTACTAGCCCCAGACAAGCCGGGGGATTTTGCCCAAACACTGTCAGTAAATAGCGCCATTCTTCCAGGGAGAGAAGGGGAATAGCATTCAAACAGTTAAACACTCGCCAACACTCATCATAGAATTGTCTAATTCCCCGTTTCTCATGGGGAAACTTTCGGCTCAGTTCATCTACAAACTGTTGGTAATCACGGTGGACTTTGATGTCTAGCTTGGGCAAATGGTAGTGAATTTGGATGGGGTCGGGGATGGTTTCCACCTCCTGATCCACAGCAGCTAGGGCACGGGTTAGTAAATTAGTCGTTCCCTGTTTGCCAAAGCCAAAAATCATGGAGGCACCTACATCAAACCGATAGCCATTGCGACTAAAATAACCAGCACTGCCCCCAGGAATGAGGTATTTTTCTAGCACTAGAACATCAATTCCTTTTGCTACTAACTGTGTGGCAGTAACTAAGCCACCTATGCCAGCACCAACAACAATTACTTCTGCATCTAGTTTGGTCATAGAGAATGGGAATCCAGCAGGATCAATGGTAGGGGCAAGCTAAGCTTTTGTCTTCTTTCCTAGGCTGGGCTAGTGGCAATGGGCAGGACTAAACGAGTTAAGGTGCGATGGTCTTCTAGGACATAGATAGCCACTTCCCCCCCTGCCTCTGCCATTAACCGCTGACAGATAGCTATATTCAACCCTGGGGGCTGATCCAGGAGAGAGGGAACTAAAAAATCGGGACTACGCCCTTCCTGTAATTCCTGCAGTAATTGGGGATCAACTTCGCCATAATCCGTAATTACTATTTCTACCGCCCGTTGCTCTTCTTCCCGACACCAGATGTCAATGCGCTCCTTTGCTGCCGATCGGTTACAGGCAAACAACAACAGTTCATGGAAGACCATTTCAATTTTGCCAATGTCTCCTACAATTGTGGCGTTGATTTGGTTGTGTATCTGCACCCATAGTTGTTTTTGATGGACAATGTTTTCTAATCTCTCTAGGGCGCGTTTGAGAATGCCAGAGAGGGAGGCAGTATCGTAATCTAGCCGCAATCGCCAGCTTTCTTTTTCGATATTGGCTAAAGGAGCGATCGTATTTTGTAGTTGATTAGCGGTTTGCTGCAGACGGGCAGTGAGGTTAGTGTCTCCATCACCTTCTTTGCTGTTTAGACGTTGTAGGCTTACGCCCACGGAGCGTTTGATTTCTTCTAAGCGGCGCGTCTTATACCAGTTCAATCGCTCTAATTCCTGTTTTTGCCTGAGCAAATCTTCCACCAAGACTAAATCCCGCCGTAGCCACGCCAGTTGATTGACTACAATTGCCAATGCCTGCAATGCTGCTTCCTCCCATACCCTAGTCAAACGGTCGGCTACTAAAATCAAGCCGGTGGGAGCAAGGTGGGGAGCTATGTGGAGCGCCATCGCCGCCACTTGACCAATCCCAGGGGCATTTAGCCACTGCCTTGTCACCTCGGGTAAGTCATGGACACTGAGGGTTAACACCCCATCCGTCTGCAGGCACCACTGCACCAGGGGGTCATTGTCGATGGAAAGCGTTGTCTCCGTGTAGTTGAGTTTGAAGGCATCCTGGGTGGCAAAGCTGGCAGCAATATTCCCCCCCGATCGTCCGGGCAGCCAGGTCAACAGGACTGCTAGGGGCGATACTGTCACCTTGACTATCTCCTGGACAGCAGTACGGTGGAGCGTGTCAAGGGTATAGCAGCTTTGCAAATGGAGGAGAGCATTTTTAATGCTTTTGAGTAGGCGGTCTTGCTCTTCCCCCCGCCGCTGCATCTGACGCTGTTGTAGTAATACCCCTAACTGTTGGGCAACGGAGCGCAGTAATTCCCGATCGAGCTTAGACCAGGCACGGGGTTCTGTGTGCCCCACAACCACAATCCCTTCTAGTTTGGCTTTCCGTTTGCGGGTACTGTTGAGGAGAAGGGTTTTGATACCAAAATTGGCTAGAACTGACCGCCATGCCAAAAATTTTAAGTCATACTCCAGATTTTCCACTGCTACAGCTTCCAGGGATTGCTCCAGTAACTGGGTATCGACGGGGGAGAGTTCCCCTAGGTTGGGGGGCAAGGGACGGACATTCTTGGGGTGATATTGGTAGTAAATTTCAAAAGTACCCCGATCGGAATTGAGGGCAGCCAGCCAAAATCTCTCCGCTTGTAAGCGTTGGCAGAGTTGGGTAGCAGCTTTTTCCAGGGCACTGTGGAATTCTTCTTCACTGTAGACGGCTTGGGCAATCCCTGCCACTAACACTTGGTCGGTGGTCACCTGCTGCAAGCGCTTATCCATCTCCTCCAGGGGCAAGAGGAGGGAGAGTAATTGAGTAATGCCTTTGAGGTAGCGCTTTTCTTCCTCTGTCCACAATCGAGGTTGGTCATTTTCTACCAGCAAGAAGCCCACTAAATCTCCCTCTAAAGTAATTGGTGCCACCATAAATGCCCCTAGGTTGGGGTTGTTGAACACCCGTAAATTGACTAGGTTCAAGTCCGATCGGGTAGTTTTGGTATTGGCAATTGCCACCATCTGCCCACTGCTGAGAGTCTGATAGAGGGCAGGGGAACCTTGGGGTGAAATTGTGTGGGAGTCGGACTTTTTCCCTGGGGCTTTGAGGCGGTTAGCGGCACGGCGGACAAACAGGCGCTGTTGGGGGTCATACCAGTACAAATAGGTACGGGTGGGACTTAAAAACCGCTGGGTTTCCTCCACCACCTCTTCCAGACGTTGCTGCAATTGGGTAATACTGCGAAAGCGATCGAGGCAGTTGAGGAGGGGGTCATCCGCCCGCTTCTGTTGCTGACTTTCTAACTGCAGGCGATTGAGACTAGCTGCTAGGGTACCAAAGAGGATAGATAGCTTAGCTTTCTCCTCTGCTCGGGGAGAGACATTCCAGTGATGGGAACCAAGGATAGACAGACCAACCGTAGTTTTGCGATAGAAAATAGGGTAGATAATTGTCCCCTGGACTTCAAACTTTTGTGCTACTTTCATCCACTCACCACTGCGGATTTCCTGGCGTAGGTCAGGGATGGGCAAGGGCTTGCGCTGTACTACCACCGTATCGAGTAAATCCCCTGGCTCTAGTTTGAACTTCTCATACAAAAACTTAATATCCCCCGCTGGGGTCACCCCCCCTTTGCCAATGAGAGTGTAATTCTCGCTGTCAAACAGGGCAATCCAAATTAGGCGGTAATCAAAAGCTTCCTTCAAATAACTGATGGCAGTGGCAATTAACTCTGCCTCACTGCTAGCTTCCCGCAAAGTGTGTACCGCCCGCCCCAGACTGACAAACTGGCGATCCCAGTAGTTGGAACCTGTTTCCCCCATCCCCCCAGCTTCCGTTATCTTGCCCTTACTCTTCCACAATAAACCTAGCTAGAGGAAAAATCTAGCCATTCATCAACCATTCTACTGCTCTTCCTTGGGGCAATTGGAGGGGAATCGCTACAGCCTTGCCTAGTCTGGGCTTGATACGGCTGTCTCTAATGGCGGCAATTACCTGTTCCGTGACCTGCCAATCACTCAGGTAGGCGGCAACCCGATCGAGATGGGCGAGATATTCCCCTTCTGAAAGGGGAAAGGAGGCTTGCTCTAAGTACCGCCACATCACTTGCAGGTAAATTCTATTCCCGGTCTGCCGCAGCTGTACATCGTAGGAATAGCCCCACTTTGCCACTAAAATCGATCGGAGTTCCGCCCCTGTCATCCTATACCCATGCCTTTGGTTTGAGGAAGACTTCGACTAGTTCCGCCTCTGGGGTGCCCGGTTGGGGATGGTAGTCGTACTCCCAGCGGGCTAGGGGAGGCAGGGACATCAAAATTGACTCTGTGCGCCCATTGGTCTGTAAACCAAACACCGTTCCCCGGTCATAAACCAGGTTGAACTCCACATAGCGACCACGGCGATAGAGTTGCCACTGGCGTTCCCGCTCGCCCCATTCCATCCCCTGGCGACGCTCCACGATCGGTAAGTAGGCAGGCAGAAATGTGCGGGCACAGTCTTGGACAAAGGCAAACAATTCCTCCCAGGAGCGCTCCGGCAGTTCCCCGATTGCCTCACTGATGCGGAAGGCTTCCCCCTGCTGGTCACCGCGATAGAGCTTGCCTTTGCCGTCCTGGTAGTCAAAGAAAATACCCCCTACGCCCCGCATTTCCTGCCGATGTTTGAGGTAGAAGTATTCATCGCACCAGGGTTTGAATACGCTGTAGTAGTGGGGATTATGGCGGTCGCAAGCTTCTTTCAAGCAACGATGGAGGTGTTGGGCATCTTCAGCAAAGCCGTAGTAGGGAGTCAAATCCAAACCACCGCCGAACCACCATACTGGACCTGCCTCAAAGTAGCGGTAGTTCAGGTGCACTGTAGGCACATAGGGGTTACGGGGATGGAGCACCATCGATGTCCCCGTGGCATAAAACTCGTGCCCCTTAGCTTCTGGGCGTTGATTAGTAATACTGGGAGGCAATTCCTTGCCAAACACTTCCGAAAAGTTTACTCCTCCTCGTTCCAATATCTTGCCTTCTGTCATTACACGGGAGCGTCCACCCCCACCTTCCACTCTTTCCCACCTGTCTTCACGAAACTTGCCACCGCCATCCATTGCCTCCAAGCCAGAGCAAATCTCATCCTGGATAGCTCTCATGAATTCACTAACTCTAGCGCGGGCATCACTGGGAACCATAGTGCATCTTAATTTACTAAAGAACGCCGACCATTTTAGCATTGATTTTTACTTATAGATGGCATAGAAATTTGACAAGCCTAGTGCAGTGGACTTAGAATTAGTGCAGGCAGAAAGGGTGGTCTATGGGCAAGTTATTGGTTCTATATTTATGCCTAGGACTCTTGAATTTAGCTGTTTTAGCGGAGTCAACCTCACCACCTACTACTAAGAAAAGAACCACCAAAGAAGATTTTGCCCCCCTAGATATAACTCCCTTCAGTACTGTTGGCGACATTGACCCTAAGCTGGTTGCTTTCCGTGCCTTCGCTAAGTTTAGCACTCCCCAACCAGAGGGTTTGAAATCGGAAAGTATTTCTGTCAGCTACTCCACCGGCAAAGCAGTAGTTACCCATACAGTGACGGGGTCGACGGACGCGGCGGTGTCAGCTTGGAAGTATCGCCTGGAGATGAGTTTAGTCAACGGCAAATGGAAATTGACCTGGGCGGGTAAACAACAAAAGTGTCGCAAAGACAACAAATGGACTAAAGGTAGCTGTTGATAGGACAATGGTTAAATTCTACATCCAGCCTGATAGTTCTATTCCCGTTGCCACCCAGCTCTACAATCAAATCAGTTTCGCCATTACCTCTGGGCAGTATCCCCCAGGTAAACAACTCCCTAGTACTCGCCAATTGGCAATGTGGACAGGAGTGCACCGCAATACCATCAGCAAAGTTTATCAACAACTAAAGGAAGCAGGCTTGGTCGATGCGCAGCCAGGGGCAGGGGTATTTGTCAAACAACAAGGGGAGGACAACAGGATAGGGGAGTTGCGCTCTCTAGTCAGACAGACCATCGATCGCCTCGTCCAAGGGGGGCACAGGCTAGAAGAAATCCAACGGGCAATGCAGGCAGAACTGAATTGGCGCTTACAATGTGCCGCCAGGGTCTGGGTGGCTTGTCATGACCGTGACCCAGGGGTAGGGGAAATTATGGCGAGGGAGATTCGCCACGCTCTTGCTATCCCTGTACAGGTGGTAGCGATCGAGAGTCTGCCCCATCTGTTAGAGGAGACCAACAATGCTACCACGATCGTGACTAATCCCTACCTCTATCCTGCCACCAAGGCAGCAGCAGAGGGTTTTGACATTCCCATTATTCCCCTGAAAATCAATCGCTACCAGAAAGAAATAGACAAGCTGCAAGCATTACCCGTTGGTACCTATGTGGGCATTGTGTCTGCTAGCAGTGGTATTTTGCGGGTAGCGGAGACGATTGTGCGCAGTATTAGGGGGGAGGAACTGACAGTCGTTGCCTGTATGCCCCAGCAAGAGGAGGAACTCTACAACATTGCCCGCTATGCCCATGTGATTTTCGTGGGGGATTCCGCGGAAGTAGTACAGCAGGTACTAGAAAAAGCTAAACCCCACCGCCATCGTCCCCTAGAAGTGGTCTACTGCGACCCCTACATTGCGCCTGCATCCCTACACCAACTGCGGCTAGAACTGGGACTAGCTTAACATCCCTAACGTAACTTGAGTGCTCTTGCCATCTCCCGCTGGTCATCTCGCTTTTTAATGTCTTCCCGCTTGTCATAGAGTTTCTTCGCTTTGGCTAAGCCTAAACTCACCTTAATCCACCCATTTTTGAGGTACAACTTGAGGGGCACTAGGGTGAATCCCTTTTGCTCCACCTTGCCAATCAATTTTCTAATCTCGTCCTTATGGAGCAATAATTTGCGGCTGCGGGTAGGTTCATGGTTAAAATAGCTACGCGTGGTTTTGTGGGGCGCAACGTACATGTTCAGCAGCCACACTTCCCCATTGCGAATTAGGGCAAAGGCATCCCGCAGATTGACTAGCCCCGCCTTGATCGAGCGCACCTCCGTCCCTCGCAGTTCTATGCCTGCCTCATAGACCTCTAAAATCTCATAGTTAAAGCGAGCCTGCCGATTTTCGGCAAAGACGGAGTTAAATTTGTTCATCGCGATCGCTATTGACTACCAACTAAGGGAGAATCCTATCTTAGCGGTAATCTAGCGACGGTGACGTACAGGTACGGGTACAGGTGCCGGTTGACGATTGCCCAGTAAGCCATCCAGGAGATTGTTGATAAATTCCCCTAACTTTCTTAGGATTTTTTTAATAGTTTTCACAATTAGTTAACCCCAAATACCTAAGTATTTTGCATCATAACAAATCTTTCCCGTAAATGGTTAAGAGCAGAGCAGGCACTCACTTGCCGCAGCCAATTTCTATCCCTGGAGGGGGAAAATCTGTGCTCGAAACTCTCTACTTTCCCTGTTGGAGTAGCTAGCCCGATGTAGACTAAGCCCACTGGTTTTCTGGGGGTGCCGCCTCCTGGTCCAGCAATGCCTGTGATACTAATACCCCAGTCAGTGCCTAGTTTGCTTTTTACTCCTGCTGCCATCTGTTCTGCAACAACGGCGCTCACTGCCCCGTGCTGCTCTAGGTCAGTTTTATTTACCCCCAAAACTTCCACCTTGACCTGGTTGCTATAGGCAATGACTCCCCCCACAAAGTAGTCAGAACAGCCAGGGACAGAGGTAATCATCTTGCCTAGCCAGCCCCCCGTACAGGATTCAGCCACTGCTAAGGTTTGTCCCTGGGCGCGGAGATGCCTGCCCACCACTAGTTCCAGAGTGTCATCGTCAAAGCCATAGCAGTATTGCCCTGTGCGCCGTAGGATTTCCTGCTCGATCGGTTGGATAATCGCCAGGGCTGTTTCCTGGTCTTTTGCTCTGGTAGTAATGCGCAGTCTGGCTTGACCGTAATTGGCGTAGGGAGCGACTGTGGGCTGGGACAGTTGTAGGAGGTCACTTACCTGTTCTGCTAGGGCTGATTCACCAATGCCCCAGTAGAGCAACACTCGGGACCACAGGGGGTCAGATACCCAGCCGTGGGACTGCAGCCAAGGAACAGCCGTTTCCTCCCACATGGGATAGAGTTCGCTGGGAACACCAGGAAAGGTCATAATCACCAAACCGGGTTTGGGTTCCCAAATCATGCCAGGGGCAGTGCCAGTGGGATTGGGCAGTACCGTTGCTCCCCGCGGGAGGAGGGCTTGTTTGCGATTACTGGAGGGAATTTCCCTGCCCGCAAATTTGGCTTGGATGTCTGCCCACACTTCTGCTCGTTCTTCTAGGGGTGTGTCAAAAAATTGGGCGATTGTTTGTGTTGTTAAATCATCCGCCGTAGGTCCTAAACCGCCAGTAGTAATGATTAAATTTGACCGCCCAGCCGCGATCGCCAGGGCTTTTTGAATGCGCGTCACATTATCTCCTACAACTGTTTGATAGTAGTGACAAATACCAAGCTTAGCCAGTTGCTGCGCCAGATACTGGGCGTTGGTGTTAGTAATTTCCCCTAGCAACAACTCTGTACCAATACAGATAACTTCGGCGGTTTTACTACTCATAAAGGTCTATGGGGGCTATTTCCCTGGAGAGAAATATTAAGAAATTATTGCGATGAGTATGACGTTTTGTTACATTTCTTATCGTAGTAGTTCTGGGTTGGCATTATGGAAAACGAAAATCGCAATGTTTGGTCTTGGGGTTTTACTGCTGGTGCAGAGAACTGGAATGGTCGCTTGGCAATGATCGGTTTCGTAGCAGCGATCGTGACTGAGCTGATCTCCGGTCAAGGTGTACTCCACTTCTGGGGTATCATCTAGCTTAAGTTCCTTGATTGTATCTACGACTCCTGCCTACGGGCGGGGGTCTTTGTCTTTTTATGTTAAAGTGAAAGCTACACGCGGTTCCCAGGGGGTCAGCCCTTGGAAGTAATGGGGAAAGTGCGGTGTGAGTCCGTCGCTGTCCCGCAGCTGTGATGAAAGTTAGCCTTTCTCAGCCAGAATGCCCGCCGCTGTGTTTGTTCTCTATGGCATTGATCTGCGAGGTACAGATATGGTTGCGCTAAATTTCTATCAATCTCTCAACTCAACTTGAACGGACAGTTGTCATTGATCGCTAGTGGTTAGAGGCGGTTGTAATCTTTTCCTAGCCGTGGGGGCTGTCTTTCTCTTTTCTATCTTTCTTTATTTAGTGTTGAGTTGAGGACTCGTCTATGGTTATTACTGCTACTTTGGGGTATCCCCGTATTGGCAAAAAGAGGGAGTTGAAGAAAGCATTGGAATCTTTTTGGCATGGTCAATCCCCTGCCCAGCAGTTATTAGACACGAAGGCGGAACTGGAACAGCAAAGCTGGCAAACCCAGTTACAAGCAGGCATCGATCGAATTGGGGTAGGGGATAGCAGTTTATACGACCATGTTTTGGACTGGAGCTGTCGTTTGGGAATTGTGCCGCCGCGCTTTCTAGGATTGACGGGGCTGGAGCGTTATTTTGCCATGGCACGGGGAAGCGAGGGAATTCCCGCGCTGGAGATGACCAAATGGTTTGACACTAACTATCACTACCTCGTTCCGGAAATTGGTGCCGACTGGCAAGCACCTGATTTTGGTGATTTTCTGGCAACTGTGCAGCAGGCACAACAACTCCTAGGAGAACGGGCTGTCCCGATCGTTTTAGGTCCTTTGACATTTCTCCGCCTGAGCAAAACAGAATTAGACAAAGAACGGGTAGTGGCAAGACTGACAGAACGCTATCTACTGTTATTACAGCAGTTGCAGCAACTGGGAGTGACGGAAGTACAGATACATGAACCCACCCTTGTGCTCAGTGATGCCAATCAGTGGCAGGCACTTTATCAGTCTGTTTACCACAGCCTAGGGACTGTGGGAGTACCCATTCAACTGGTTACCTACTTTGATGACTTGGGAGCAGCCTATCCCTGGGTGATGGCATTACCAGTAGCGGGCATTAGTTTGGATTTCACGCGGGGAGAAAATCTCTCTCTCCTGGAAAAGTATGGTTTTCCTAGGGACAAACAGTTGGGTGTGGGAATCATAGATGCCCGCAATGTCTGGCGGCTGCAACCTGAGGGGGTGATCAAAACCCTTGCTGTCATCCGATCGATAACTGATAACATCCGACTACAGACTTCCGCATCTTTGCAATTTGTGCCCTATGACGTGGAGTTAGAGACTAATCTGCCTGCTCCCCTAAAAAATGTCCTTAGTTTTGCCCAACAGAAACTAGGGGAGTTGCGCTGGTTAGCCGATTATCTAGAGGACAGAGACACCCACAGTGCCAAACTGGAGTTACTAAAGCAGCAATGGCAGGAGTTTGCCTCCTTCCGCCCCGTCAATACCGCTGTGCAAGAGCGTTTAGCCCATCTCTCCCCTGCAGACCTGCAAAGACCTCTGCCCTACGCAGACCGCCAGGAGTTACAACCCCCCTTACCCCTGTTGCCGACTACAACGATCGGGTCTTTCCCCCAAACTGCAGCAATTCGCCGGCTGCGGCTCCAGTACAAACGGGGAGAGATCACGCAAAAGGAGTACGAGCAGGCGATCGATGCTGAAATTGCCAAATGTATTCGTTGCCAAGAGGAAGTGGGGTTAGATGTATTGGTGCACGGAGAATTCGAGCGTACCGACATGGTGGAATTTTTCGGGCAACAACTGGCAGGCTTTGCTTTTACTGAACACGGTTGGGTGCAGAGCTATGGCAGTCGCTGTGTTCGTCCCCCCATCATTTACGGTGATATTAGCCGTCCCCAACCTATGACCCTGCGGGAATTTAAGGTCGCCCAATCCCTGACGGACAAAATTGTCAAGGGCATGCTCACGGGCCCCGTCACCATGCTCAACTGGTCTTTCCCCCGTTCGGATATTTCCCGCCGAGAACAGGCTTGGCAAATTGCTCTGGCTTTGCGGGACGAAGTGGCAGACCTACAGGCAGCAGGGGCAAGGATCATCCAAATCGATGAACCAGCTCTGCGGGAAGGGTTGCCCTTGAAACAAGAGCGCTGGGATGAATATCTCACCTGGGCAGTGGATGCTTTTCGTCTGGCAGCGGCGGTAGCGAGACCAGAAACACAAATTCACACCCACATGTGCTACTCCGAATTTGGGGACATCATCCACCACATTCAGCGCCTCGATGCCGATGTTCTCTCGATCGAAAACAGCCGTAGCAACAACGCCACTCTGTGGGAGATTGCTGCAGCGGGATACAAGCACCAGGTGGGCAACGGTGTTTATGATGTCCACAGTCCTGCCATACCGAGCGTTGCCCAGATACTAGAACAACTACGAGCTGGGGTGGAGAAACTCCCCGTGCAACAGATTTGGGTCAACCCAGACTGCGGCTTGAAAACTCGCCAATGGGAAGAAGTAATCCCTGCCCTCAAGAACATGGTGGAGGCAGCCAAGCAACTGCGGGCAAAACTCTAGGTCATAGAGTAAGTAATCAGGGGGAATTTTCCCCTTGACCCTAGCAGAAAGAGAAAGGCAAGCTATAAACGCAGGAGATTAATGGTACAATCCTGGTGAAACTTACGACTTTGCGCCCCCGATTCCAACTCCACGGTGATCGCCTCTAGGCTAATTGTCATGTAACCAAGGGGAAATGTAAGCATGCTTTCTGCGTACAGTAGATGGTCTTGCGTCTGCCAATCCAAAAGCCAGCGGGGTCCATCTACCAATTTGCGGGTCTGACAGTCTTTCAACCACAGTTTTACCGCCCACTTCCCGGCTTGCTGGGGAATTGTCACCCTCAGGGTAAGGGGTCTACCTGGTTCAATCGGTTCAGGGGGTAAACTCACATGGGGCACAGGGGGAGGAATAAATTCCTCCGTCTTAGGGGGAGGTGGCGGCGGGGCTTCCTGCAGTAGCTCAGCAATGGGAGCAAAAATATCGTCCAAATCAGCAAACAGGGTGTCTTCTTCTACCACTGTTACCTTGCCATTGGTTACCTCCTGTTGGGGGGGAGTCATCGGCTGCATAGGGGAGCTTTTGATGGGAGGTAGCTTTACCTCTGGTTTGGCAGACGGTGGGGGAGTGGCAGGGCGCAGTCTTTCTGGGGGGAAGGTAAAAGTTAATGTGGCAATCGTATGGTTTTGGTAACGCACTTCTCCCAGGAGCACCAAGAAATCTACCAAATCAGGTAACTCGATCGGCAAATTAAACTCACCGGCACTGACAGCAAAAGTGCGATCGAAGAGGGGGCTGAGATTTTGCGGATGCATAACCAATACCTGCAGTTCCCCTGCTTGACTGGTAGTACCCCTGATATGGACAATCCTTTCCTGTTCCAAGAGAAAGTGGGTAGTAGCGAGATGGAACTGCGGCACTGCCGCTTCCTCTGCCTGGTCAGGTAAAACCACCAGTTCTAAACTAGTAGCAAAGTCCTTGCCCACTCTACAGTTAATCTGCCAACTGCCCTCCCTCAGCTGAGTAAAGGGCATAACCAGCAATAGCCCCTCCTCATTGATTTCCTGCTGCACAGACTGGCTAAGCTCTTGCTGCTCTGCTGTAGCAGGGGTGTAGTGCCAGGTAATGTCTACGGCTTGGCGCTGAAATCCCGATCGTGCTGCTAGACGGTATTCTCCTGCTAGAACTTCCACTTGGGCTGACTCCAGGGGCAACCAGGAGCGGTCTCCCTTCTTCTGTAATAGAAATTCCCAGCTGACCATACCTACCTGCCCACTCTCGCTAAAATCTTAGCGCAGAATCTGAAGAAATCATGGTAAAACCGACAGTTACCCTCCCCCCGCCCCTAAATTAACAGCAAGAACTAACACAACTGTCAGCCATGATGGACAGAGAACAAGCAGCAGCTATCCTGAGGGACAGTTTTGAACTTGTGCGGCAAAAAGAGGAAGACTTTGCCCGATCGGTTTACAGCTACCTCTTTTTCAGTGCTCCCTCTGCGCGGGCTTTATTTAGCCACACCAACTGGCCACAACAACAAAAAATGCTCATGGGTGCCCTGATTTTAATGGTGAAGAACCTGCACAACCCTAGTCTATTCCGCACGACCATGCGTGCCCTGGCAGAAAGACACGTCCGCTACGGAGTTAAAGCTGAATACTTTGCCCCCTTTAACCAAGCCGTCCGGCAATCCCTAGAACAACACCTAGGCAAGGATTGGTGTCCCGCAGTGGAGGAAGCCTGGGAATACGCCTTTGCCCAAATCCGTGAGCTGATGCTGGAAGCAGGCGTACCCACTTAAAAAGTGCTAGGATGGGGATACAGAGAAACAAAGGTTTATGCATTTTTTTGTGCAAAGAGTCGCGCCAGCAATAATTTTCGCTCTGTTTCTGTTGACTTTGGTAATTGTTACCTCCCGATCGTTTCTACCCCAGGAATTACTCCTTCCTGCTACCTAGCTCCCGCCTCCTCCTAAGGGAAGAAGCTCTGTTTTGTCAATAGGTAAATACCCCCAATCTATTGAAGATTCTATATGATTCCCTAGTGGGAAATTGGATTGATGTTTATGAAGAAAAGTTAAATTTTGTGAAAGAATAGAGAGTAGGTATTTACTCACGGTTTATAGAGAACAATGCAACATTTCCCTTGGCTTACGACTATTATTCTGTTACCCCTGGTGGCGGCTTTATTGATACCGGTTTTACCAGATAAGGAAGGCAAAAATATTCGTTGGTATAGTTTGGGCGTTGCTCTACTAGATTTTGTCCTAATGGTCTATGCCCTGTGGCGCAATTACGACCCCACAGCAGTGGGCTGGCAGATGGTGGACACGCTCCCTTGGCTGCCCCAGCTAGGGTTGTATTGGTCAGTGGGGGTAGATGGCATTTCCCTTTGGCTGGTGTTGTTGGCAGGACTAGTGACCACGTTGGGGATATTTGCTGCTTGGCAAGTAGATCACAAGCCCCGCCTGTTTCATTTTTTGATGCTAGTGCTCTATGGTGCCCAGATTGGTGTATTTGTCGCTAAAGACATGCTCCTGTTTTTCCTGCTGTGGGAGATTGAGTTGATTCCTGTATATCTCTTGATTTCCATTTGGGGGGGAGCAAAGCGGCGCTATGCGGCGACTAAGTTTTTGTTGTACACAGCAGCAAGTTCGGTATTCATTCTCCTGTGTGGGTTAGCTATGGCGTTTTCTGGGGAGACGAGTTTTGATATTGCCCAACTGGCAACCAAGGACTATCCCCTAACCCTGCAATTATTCCTTTATGCTGGTCTCTTGATTGCCTTTGGCACCAAGTTAGCCGTTTTCCCTCTCCATACCTGGTTGCCCGATGCCCATGGGGAAGCCTCTGCTCCTGTGTCCATGATTTTGGCGGGCGTTCTGCTGAAGATGGGGGGCTATGGTTTAGCCCGGTTTAACCTGGAAGCCCTCAGTGATGCCCACATCTACTTTGCCCCAGTATTGGCGATTTTGGGTGTAGTCAACATCATCTATGGCGCTTGCAGCTCCCTTGGTCAGGGCAACATGAAGCGGCGCTTGGCTTACTCTTCTATCTCCCATATGGGGTTTGTGTTGGTGGGTCTAGCTTCTTTCTCTGATTTGGGGATGAGCGGTGCTCTCCTGCAGATGATTTCCCATGGTCTGATTGCAGCAGCCCTCTTTTACTTGGCAGGGGTAACCTACGACCGTACCCATACGTTGGCAATGGCGCAAATGGGTGGTATTGCCCGCTCGATGCCCAAGACGTTTGCTTTATTTACTGCGGCAGCAATGGCTTCCTTGGCGTTGCCTGGGATGAGTGGCTTTGCTAGTGAGTTGTCTGTATTTGTGGGCTTTACGGCTAACGAAGTCTACGGCGACACCTTCCGCACGGTGACGGTGTTGTTAGCAGCGGTGGGTCTGATTTTAACACCCGTTTATTTGTTGTCCATGTTGCGGCAAGTGTTTTATGGTCAGCCTGTAGCGCAGATGGTGAGCGAGAATAGAGGGGCTAACTGCTTTGGTCATAGCTGCGCCCTTGAGCCAGAGACGATTTTCACAGATGCCAAGCCCAGGGAGGTATTCATTGCTCTCTGTTTCTTGGTGCCTGTGATTGCCGTCGGCTTATATCCCAAGCTCTGTACGACGGTGTTTGATGCTAAAACAGTTGCTGTCAATGCCGAGGTCAGACACTCCTTTGCTACAAGTAAGTTACCTGCTTTTGCGGCACGAACAGCTCCTCTAGTGGCAGAACTCCGCTAGGGGAAGGTAGAAGAGGCAGGAGTTTCAAGCAGCCCGATCGAGTTTGCTGGACTCTCTGCCCTTTTTCCTGTCTGCTTCGTCGCTAATCTGCAGTTGCAGGGGGAGTAAATCTAGAGTGCGCCAGAATCGATCGAATAGCCTGGAGCTGTAGTGAGTTAGGCTAGGGTACTGGGTTAGGCAATTCTGAATATCGTACAGTTGCTGGAGCAGGTTAGCACGGTAGAAGGCTTGGGCAGCGGCAGAACGAGCAGACAGAGTTCGGCAAAGGGAGGCAAGAAACACTTGCAGTTGCAAGGCAAAATCCCGATGGTAAGGCTGGCTTACTTCTATTAGTTCTGTCGCAAGGTGCAAGCGTTCTTGGGAATTCAGTTTACCTGTTTGCAGGTCAGAGAGGGTCTCTGCCAAGGCTAGGCAGTAATCCCAGTCGATGTAGAATTTGCCCATATCTTGTGGGTGACTAGAGGATACCGAGGGTGCCGCCGTAGACTGCTTTTGCCCCCAGTTCTGCTTCGATGCGCAGGAGCCGATTGTACTTAGCCACTCTTTCACTGCGACAGAGGGAGCCGGTTTTAATTTGCCCGACCCCCGTTGCCACTGCCAGGTCAGCGATCGTGGTGTCTTCCGTTTCCCCGGAGCGATGGCTAATTACCGATCGGTATTTGTTAGCTGTAGCCGTCATCACAGTTTCCAGGGTTTCCGTCAGGCTGCCAATTTGGTTGAGTTTGATTAAGATGGCATTAGCGCACTTTTCCTGAATGCCCCGTAACAGACGAATTTTATTGGTCACAAATAAATCATCCCCTACTAACTGAATATTCCCTAGTTCGGTAGTGAGAGTTTGCCAGTTGCCCCAGTCCTCTTCCTGTAGTCCGTCTTCTAGGGAAACGATCGGGTATTTCTGCACCAAATCTTTGTAGTAGGCAATGGTAGCACTTGGATTATGACTTGTGCCATCGAAGGTGTATTTGCCATCCTTGTACAATTCGTTAGCTGCCACATCCAGTGCCAGACTGATCTGTTTACCAGGGGTATAGCCTGCTTTTTCGATCGCTTCGATCAGCAAATCCAAGGCTGCCTGGTTGGACTCCAGGTTAGGAGCAAAACCCCCCTCATCCCCAACACTGGTGGAGAGTTTGCGCTCATGCAACACTTCCTTGAGCTTAGCAAATACCTCTGCCCCGTAGCGCAGTGCTTCCCGAAACGTAGGCGCACCGAGGGGAACGATCATAAATTCCTGAATATCGACATTATTATCGGCATGGGCACCGCCATTGAGGACATTCATTAAAGGGATAGGCAACACATGGGAGAGGGGATTGCCCAGGTAACGGTAGAGAGGCAACCGCAGGTACTGGGCTGCTGCCTTCGCCACTGCCAACGAGACTGCTAAAATTGCATTCGCTCCCAGATTAGCTTTGTTGGGGGAACCATCTAGCTGCAGCATTGTGCGGTCGCACAGTTCTTGGTCACGACTGTCTAGTCCCACCAAAGCGGGCGCAATTTGGCTATGTACATTCTCTACCGCCTTGAGGACACCCTTACCCCCATAACGGCTCTTATCCCCGTCCCGCAGCTCATGGGCTTCAAAACTCCCCGTCGATGCCCCACTGGGTACTTGGGATAAACCGATCGTGCCATCAGCTAATCTTACTTCTGCTTCTAGGGTAGGTCTCCCTCGCGAATCCAAAATCTCTCTGGCAACAATGCTGGCAATCGCCGCTTCCGTCTTTAGCATAATCCCACTCGTACTTGTTGACCTCAATCATAGTGGGAGATTAACTGCCCCTAGGAATAATTTTGGCTTTACTTCAATTTCTACTAACAGAACTTAACACAACCTGAAGAAAATGGACGTAACTGGACTCGAACCAGTGACCTTCACGATGTCAACGTGACGCTCTAACCACCTGAGCTATACGTCCCTGTGAGCTTCTACTATAGCACAAGTAATTACTTTTTATTCCCTAACCAACCGAAGAAACCGCCCTCATCTTTCTTGCCTTTAGTTTGTGTCTTTGATTTCAGTTTTTCTACTTCCTTCATCCCTAACAAGGCAATGGGGTTTTGCGGGTCATACTTCAATGCCTGCTGGAAGCTGACCTTTGCCATGCCCGGCACGTTTTGATGGAGATAGACCTTACCTAGGAGAGCATGACAGAGGCTGTTTTGGGGTTCTAGTTGTAAAGCTGCCCGCAATTCCTGGAGTGCCATTGTCCACAATTCCGCCTTCATGTGTTCCTGGGCCCTGACAATGTGTTGCTTGGCTGTAGGGGGGCTAGGTTTGCTAGTGTCTTTGACAGTACGGAAATCTTCGTAGCGGACTGCTGGTGCACTTTGGGGACTATGGGGACGAAAACCTTCCTGCAGTAGGAGATAAACTAAATTTAGTTCACTCAAACAGTTAATGTAGTCCCAAGTTTTGCTTAAATCCTGAAATTGTTTAGCAGCAATCTCTGTCACTAACCGCTCGTATAAACTGATACTGGGATTCGCTATTAACCTTTGCGCTGCTTCCGACTGGGGGGTAAAATCTTTGACGGATTGCTTCATTAGCCGCTTCGCCAGAAGACGTAGCAGGTCAAGATACTCCGATCGTTCCCGCTCCTGCTGCAAAACAGCGTAGGCAGGGTTGACTAACCGCGATAAATATTGATGAGCTTGGGGGTTCTGAGGTACAAGGTCTGGGTGGAGTTGCTTAGCCAGGGTGAGATAGCGCTGCCTTAGAGCCTCGGCAGTAGAGCTGAGGGGTACTCCCAAAACAGCATAGTAGTCATCAAGGTCATACCTGCCAATACCCTTGGTTATTTTGTAGGTTCTCACCTGTGCCACCATAGCTTTTCCCTATTCCTCTTTACACTTAGGCTACCCGCCCCTCCCTGGTCAGTGATCACCAAGGCTACGTTAAGTTTTATTAACAAAGTGAACCGATCGGTAAAACCAGTGGCGAAGTTGGGTAAGGGGGAAGTAAAGGACAGGGGACCACAAGCTAGTGAGGACAGCACAGGAGAGGGCAATGCGCTGATGGGCAGTCCAGACCTGCACAAGGTCTTCCCCGAGGCAAGTACGTTGGAGGGCGTTAATTGTTTCACTGATGACCACCATGGCAAAGACGATGAGAGCAACGGAGATGAAATCCTCCTGCACATAGCGCTGTTTTTGTAACATAGCTGTCAGACCCCCACTGATTCCTAAACCCAGGGCATGGGTGGGCAGGATACCTGCTGCGGGAGGCAACACAAATGTGTCCTGAAGTAACCCCAGGCAAACACCCACTCCTACTGCTAGGGGGATTGGCCGCCGTAGACTCCAGCCCACTAACCAAATCATGAGCCAGTTAGGGGCATAGCCAAAAATAGTTGTCCCCGGTAAACGAGCGGGTAACAACAGAAGACAAAGGAGTAAAGTTCCCCCTAACCCCAGACTATACAAACAGGTACAACGCAGGATGTGGCTCACGATGGCAGTACCCGCACATACTCTAACCAGCCCAAGGGTGCTAAAAATTCAACCACTGCTTCGGGAGCAGGCTGTTTATTGACATCTACCGATCGCACTCGCCCTACGGGAATGCCCTGGGGAAACAGAGAACTGACAGGGGAAGTGACAACAATATCTCCCGCTTTTACGTCCGCATCCCGCACAAAAAATTCCACAAGCCCTGTATTTTGATTTTGTCCCCGCAAAATGCCCATCACCCGCGAGCGGCTGACCATCACCCCTACCTGACTGGACATATCACTGATTAACAACACTTGGCTACTGCGCTCCCCCGCTTTAGTGACTCTCCCTACTAAGCCCCCCTGTCCCTCTACTACTGCCCCTGGCTGGATACCGTCCTGTTTGCCTTTGCCAATTAGTAACTGCTGCCACCAAGCATCAGCACTTCTGCCAATCACGGGTGCCCAAATGGCATTAGGTTGGCTAGCAGAAGGTAGCTGCAGTAAGGCTTGGAGTTGGGCAATTTGATTTTCCAGCTCGGCAATGCGGGCTTCCAATCCTTGTATCTGAGCGTCCCGTAGGTAGTCCTGGACAGAAATTGTGGCTTGAAAGGGACGGCTAAAAAATTCGTAAATTTCTCCCAAAAGCAGAGAATCTCCCTGGCGGAGGAGAAGAGCGAAGTAAATCCCCACACAAATCAGACCGACTTGCCAGCCGTAGCGCCACCAGCCCTTACCCACCTGCGCCATAGGATTAGGTCTGTCCCTTGGCAAAGTTAAACCGACTGATCGTCAGGGCACGATGGAGATTTTTATAGTCTTCTAGGACTCTCCCCGCCCCTAAAACTACACAATTAAGGGGAGCAGGGGCAACTAGTGTGACAATGCCTGTTTCGTGACTGATCAGGGTATCCAGTCCCCGCAACAAAGCACCACCCCCAGTCAGCATAATCCCCCGATCGATAATATCTGCCGCCAATTCGGGGGGAGTATTTTCCAGGGTACGTTTGACAGCCTCTACAATCACAGAGAGGGGTTCTGCCATACTTTCGCGAATTTCCGAAGTTTTTACTGTTACCGTGCGGGGTAAGCCAGAGGGGAGATGTAAGCCCCGTACTTCCATACTCTCTTCCTCTCCTGTGGGATAGGCGGAACCAATACGAATTTTGATCTCTTCCGAGGTGCGCTCCCCCACCACCAAGTTGTGTTCCCGTTTCAAGTAATTCATAATGGCGTTGGTCAGTTCGTCCCCTGCTACCCGCACCGATTCGCTAATTACTATCCCCTGCAAACTGAGGACAGCTACTTCCGTTGTTCCCCCTCCAATGTCCACAATCATATTGCCTGTAGGTTCTGTCACGGGTAACCCTGCCCCGATCGCTGCTGCTAGGGGTTCATCGATGGGATAGACTTCCCGCGCCCCTGCCCGCCGGGTGGCATCCATGACAGCTCGCCACTCCACTAAAGTCACACCACTGGGGATACCGATGGCAATGCGGGGGTTGAACAGCCCGCGCCGTACCCGCTGGATAAAAGCTCTGAGCATCATTTCCGCCGCATCAAAGTCAGCAATTACACCGTCGCGCAGGGGTCTAACTGTCCTAATGTCTTTGGGAGTACGCCCGATCATTTTGTTAGCCTCGTGACCCACGGCATAGGCAGTCCCGTCCCGTTCATCGATCGCTATTACCGAAGGCTCCTGTAGGACTATACCTTCCCCTGCTACATAAATCAGGGTGTTGGCGGTGCCCAAGTCAATGCCGATGTCTTTAGAAAAGCGCAGAATTGACACACTCCTTCTCCCAAACTGAATCTATACTTGGCGGACAGCGTAATTACGAAAGCGATTGAGGTCAGCTTGCAGGGTGGACTCCACCAGTCTCCCTAGAAACAGTCTGTCCATAACTTGCCCAATGATGCCCGGGATGGCATAGGCAACTGTCATCTTCACGATTGTGTGGGGATGGCGGTCATAGAAACGAATTGCTCCCCGATTAGGCAGTCCATCGATCGCTTCCCACTGAATCAATTGTAGGGGTATTTCCCTGACAACGCGGGAGCGCCAGGTAAAGTGAAATTGTTGTGTCCCTAGTACCCAGCTAGAGAGACCAGGCTGGTCGCGGGAAACCTGTACAGCTTGAATCCACTGCATCCAGTTGGGCATTTGTTCCAGGTCGGACCATAAGCGCCAGACATCTGCCACTGGTCGTTCCACTTGCACTTGGACAGTATGCTCTAACCACCCGTCTGGATTTGCCATTGTGTACAGTTCTTAACGTTGGCTTTATTCTATCAGGATTTACAGCAGTGCAAAATACCGCAGGGCATCTAAAATGGCGGCAGCGTAATCAAATTGGGAGAGGAGCAGTCGATCGCTTTGCTGTTGTGCGTACCACTCTAATAATTCCGGCTGGGCATTTTTGACAATCACACCGTAGAACTGGGGCTGGTACATAGTTATGTCATTGCCGGAGTCGCCGCAGACGAGGGTAGGGAGGGCACTAATCCCTAACTGTTGCTGTAGCCACAGAATAGCTGACCCTTTATGGGCGTGAGTAGGGGTTATATCCAGGGTGTTTCTATGGCTGAAGGTAATGTGGCACGGTAACTGGTTTGCTGACAGTAACTCAGTAATCTTGCTGATAGTAGCAGTGTCATCTTTAGTTATCAAATAAAAACTCAGTTTCCAAGGATTTTGTTCCCGATCGGATTGGGGGATTAAGCCCGGAAAACCCTGTAGTAAATGGGCAATTTTGTCTCTGTGCCAGTCCCGATCGATATATCTAGTCCAGGCTGGGTCTGGGTAGCTGCGGTGATAAATGGCTGTGCCCACACTGGCAATTAAATAATCAGGAGTCAGCAAAGGAGTGTGAGTCAGTAACTGAAAAAAGCCCATTAAATGAGCAACAGAGTCAAAATTTCTGCCTGTAGCATAGAACAGATAAAAGCGATCGCGGTGGGGCAACAAATGTCTAATTAGGTTGAGTGTCGCTTCATTGTCCCCAATTAGAGTATTATCCAGGTCTGTTACCAACAGAAACTGTTGCATTAGGCGATAAACTCTTCCCCCACCGTGTGGATTTTAATAAAATTGGTGCTATGGCTGGCAAGGACAGGGGTTCCGCCAACAATTAAAATCTGGTCGCCGTCACAGGCAACTCCCCTACTGCACAGCAGCTTTTCTACCATTCTGATAAAACTGGCGACACTGCCCACTTCAGACACCCACAGGGGTGTAATCCCCCACAGCAGATTCATGCGGTAATAGACCGATCGGTCTGTCGTCACAGCATAGACGGGGGTACGCAGACGTTCAGCTGCCACCAGGCGAGCACTCTCCCCCGTAATACTACACAGGACAATAGCCCGTAAAGAGAGAATTTCTTCGATCGTGTGAATCGCCTCACTGATGGCATGGGGAGCATCATTAGTTTCTGGCGGGTCATTGACAGGGTGATAGACAGCTTCGATCTCACGGGCAATTTTCACCATCATTTCCACTGCCTGCACTGGGTATTTACCTACCGCTGATTCCCCTGAGAGCATAATGGCATCAGTGCCGTCGAGGATAGCATTGGCAACATCACTCGCTTCGGCGCGGGTAGGACGGGGATTTTCAATCATGCTTTCTAGCATCTGGGTTGCTGTAATTACGGGAATGGCATGGCGATTGCATTTTTTGATAATTTCCTTTTGCGCGAGCGGCACTCTTTCTGGACTGAGTTCCACCCCAAGGTCACCTCTGGCCACCATCACCCCATCAGCGACTTGGATGATTTCATCTAGATGAGCCATAGCCTGGGGCTTTTCAATCTTGGCAATTACGGGCACATCGTAGCCCATCTCTTTAATCTTCTGTTTCAGGAGAGTCACATCCTGAGGTTTGCGGACAAAACTCAAAGACACCCAGTCCACACCCTGCGCTAAGCCAAATTCCAAGTCCTGCAGGTCTTTGGGAGTCATGGAGGGCAAGCTGAGGTCAATATCGGGCAAATTCACACTCTTACGGCTTCTGAGCATGCCCCCCCGCACAACTTCACAGACAGTGGCAGAATCCTTGGTGGCAAGTACCACCAGTTCCATCAGACCATCGTCTAGGAGGACACGGTTACCAGGTTTGGCTTCGCGGGCGAGAAAAGGATAATCAATAGGAATGGTGTTGGGCTGATTACGCCAGACTTCCAGGGGAACAAGCTCCACTGTTTCCCGAATTGCCAGGGGAATAGGTTCTGGCAATACTCCCACACGAATTTTAGGACCCTGCAGGTCTTGTAGCACTGTAACAGGAATGTCTAGTACCTGAGAAATGTGGCGGAAGGTGGCAATTATATGGGCGTGATCATCGTAGGAGCCGTGGGAAAAGTTCAACCTAGCTACGGATAACCCCGCTTTGATCAAAGCCTCCATCACCTCCGGTTTGTTGCTGGCAGGCCCGATCGTGGCCACAATCTTCGTCCTCTGGGGTAGCATAATTTCCTATCCAATTCCGGGCTTGATTAAGGCTTGATTATAAAAAGCCAGCAGGCACAAACCCCTGGAAGAAAGTCTAAAATCCTAGTAAATCTGCTATCATGGTTTTTTACAAGGGGCTATGGCGCAGTTGGTAGCGCGTCTCAATGGCATTGAGAAGGTCACCGGTTCGAGTCCGGTTAGCTCCATGGAGCAGGCTGGGAGCGGAAAGTGGTAAGGCGAAGTAGTTTGTCTAACTCTTGTACATCGATCGGTTTGGTTAGATAACCGTCGGCAAACTCTTGCACTCTAGCTTGTACATCGCTTAGAGCATGACCAGAGGTGATGAGAACAGGCAGGAATGGTCTGTAGTCTTTAATAGCCTTTGTTGCTTCTTCCCCACTCATCAATGGCATTTCCAAGTCTAGGATAGCAACATCAAACTGCTCTACCTTTGCCCTCGCCACTGCTTCTTGTCCGTTGCTCACTGCTACTACTCTGTGACCCTTGCGAGTAAGTATACGCTCAATAACCAGACGATTAGTAGGGCTATCTTCTGCCAACAAAATCCGTAAAGATGGGAGAGTATCTTTCATTTCGGGGTGAGATTCCTCAGGGGAGGGCGGGCTTGCCAAGGGAACAGTTAGGACAAATGAAAAGGTAGTACCCTCCCCCTTGGCACTGGTAAGTTGTAGATGACTGCCCATCAATTTTAATAACTCATTACTAATCGACAAGCCCAAACCTGTGCCACCATACTGCTTACTAACCTGATTATTAGCTTGACTGAAGGGAGCTAAAATTCTCTGCTGTTCCTCGGGTGTCATCCCAATCCCCTGGTCTCTTACCTGCACTTCTACTACCGCCTGTTCATCCGATCGTTCCACTAACACAAACTTCAACGTGATGGATTTTCCCGTAGGCGTGAACTTGACAGCATTACCTGTCAGGTTAAGTAGAACTTGGCGCACACGGTCACCATCTACACTTACCCAACTTGGTATATGGTCGTCGTAATCGAGGATTAAATTTACTTGCTTTTCCTGTAGTTGGGGAGTAACGATCGTTTGCACCTCCCTGGCAAGAGACTCTAGGTTGGTAGGTTGTGGCACCAGTTCCAATTTCCCCGCTTCAATTTTAGCAAGGTCAAGCACTTCATTGACGAGGGCAAGGATTGCTTTGCTGGAAATGTAGGCAATGTGATAGTATTCCTGCTGAGCTGGCTCCAGATTTGTTTGTCCTAGTAGATGCAAACTACCGATTACCCCATTGAGGGGAGTACGAATCTCGTGGGAGAGAGTAGCCACAAAGCGTGACTTGGCTAAATTTGCCTCCGCCAGAGCTTTGGCATACTGGTGGATTTTTTGCTGATACAGCTTGGACTCAAACAAATGCACCGCTTGCTCAGCCAAAGTCTGTAACATTTGTACTTTCTGCTGCTCAATTTGACGTGGTACAAAATCAATGATGCAAAACGACCCCAAGGAAAAACGGCGGGGAGAAATTAGGGGCACTCCCAAATAAAAGCGAACATGGGGGACTTGGCATACAAGGGGACTGTCGCTTACCTGAGCATCCTGAGTAGCATCCTCAACTATAAAGGGGCTCTCGGAAAGGATGGTGTAACTGCACATGGCATCTTGCCTTCCTACTTCACAAACTGGCAATCCATAGGAAGACTTGACCCACACCCGATCGGCATCGACCAGGTTTATCATAGCTACGGGAGCTTGACAGATATTTGCAGCTAGGAGAGTCAGCTTATCGAAATCTGGCTCAGGCGGCGTATCCAATATGCCGTAACGGTACAGTTCCTGCAAACGCTCAGACTCGTTGCTAGGTAGTGGAGCTGGAGGCATAGGTTTTTGTGGAATGTACTGCTACATCTTACCAAAATCGGGCACGGGATTCAGGATAATTGAAACTCTGGTATCGAAGAACTAGCAACTAGTTTCTGGAGAGTCTGCTCTAGTTGCTCAAAATCGATCGGTTTTGTCAAATAACCATCCGCAAATTCCTGTACCCTAGCCTGTATATCAGTAAAGGCATGAGCAGAGAAAATCACAATGGGTAAACTTGGTTTAAAACTCTTGATTAGCCTAGCAGCTTCTTCTCCTGACATAAGAGGCATTTCCAAGTCCATGACAATGACATCAAACTGTTCTTGTCTCGCTTTTAATTCTGCTTCCTCGCCGTTACTGGCTTCCTCAACTTGATGCCCTTTACGGGTGAGGAGACGGTTGATAACCAGACGGTTAGTAGGACTATCCTCTACCAACAGAATTCGCAATGGTCTAGAAACATCCTTCATGTTTTTTGCAGAATGGTTCATTTCAGGTGGTGGGAGTGCTATCGGTGCAGACAACGTAAAAGAAAATGTTGTTCCTTGACCCTTGACACTGGTAACCGACAATTGACTGCCCATCAACTTGAGCAGTTCATTACTAATCGATAGACCCAAACCCGTACCACCATAGGTTTTGCTAATTCTGGAGTTGGCTTGCGCAAAAGGACTGAGGATGCGCTGTTGTTCTTCCTCGCTCATGCCGATCCCCTGGTCAGTTACCCTTACTGCTACGGTTGCCATATCCTCTACCATTTTCACCAAAGAGAATTGCATGACAATCCACTTACCAGGGGGTGTGAATTTAACAGCATTGCTGATTAGGTTGAGAAGAATTTGCCGTAAGCGATCCCTGTCTAAATGCAAGCAGGCAGGTATGTTCTTATCGTAGTCAGTAACTAGAGTAAGCTGCTTCTCCTGCATCTGCGGCACAACGATCGTTTTAACTTCTTGTACTACCTCTTCTAGGTTAGTGGGTTGGGGAATTAGTTCTAATTTCCCTGCTTCAATCTTGGCAAGGTCTAGCACCTCATTGACTAGAGACAGTAGAGCTTTGCTAGAAGTTTGAGCAATGCGGTAGTACTCCATTTGACTCGTATCCAGCGTCGTCTCCCCCAGTAACTGCAAGCTACCGATGATACCATTGAGGGGAGTGCGGATTTCATGGGAGAGAGTAGCAACAAACTTGGACTTAGCTAGGTTCGCCTCTGTCAACGCCTTGGCATAGTCATAGATTTTGATTTGGTACAGTCTCGATTCCAGTAGGTGTACCACCTGCCTAGCCAAAATACGGAGCATTTCTATACGATCGGGGGAAATTTGGCGTGGGACAAAGTCAACTACACAGAGTGAACCCAAACGGAAACCCTTGGGAGTAATCAGTGGAAAGCCTGCATAAAAGCGCACGTAAGGAGGATAGAGAACCACTGGGTTATCACACACGAGGGGGTGGGTAGTAGCGTCTTCCACAATAAAGGGTTCATCAGACAGGATAGTGTAGGCACAGAAAGCTTGCTCTCTGGGAGTTTCCGAACCTGCCAACCCATAGCAAGATTTGAACCACTGCCGATCGGTGTCAATCAGTGTCACCAAAGCTGCGGGAGTTTCGCAGATCATCTTAGTTAGCCTAGTGATGTCATCAAAGTCTGGTTCTGGTGGAGTATCCAGTATTTGGTAGCGATACAATTCCTGAACGCGCTCGGACTCGTTGTCGGGAATAGGAGCAGCAGGCATCACTAGGTACAGAACTCAGCTGTATTTATTCTACCCTAGGAAGTACGAGTGTATAACCAAGGAGTTTGTAACTTGCCAAGGTTGCCATCAAGGAACACAATAGGTGCGTAAGGCAAGCAAGGTGGACTATGAAAGACGTACTGTGTATTATCCTAGGCGGTGGGCAAGGGACAAGACTATATCCCCTAACCAAACTACGGGCAAAACCGGCTGTGCCCCTGGCAGGAAAGTATCGCCTAATTGACATTCCTGTAAGTAACTCCATCAATTCTGGGATTGACAAAATCTATGTTTTGACTCAGTTTAATTCTGCCTCCCTCAACCGTCACATCAATCAGACCTACCGTCCCTCTTCCTTTGGGGATGGTTTTGTGGATGTCTTAGCTGCTCAACAGACACCGGAGAATACGGATTGGTTCCAGGGGACAGCGGATGCGGTGCGGCAATATTTGTGGCTGTTTGAGTCCTGGGATGTGCGGGATTATCTCATTCTCTCTGGGGATCACTTGTACCGTATGGATTATCGGCTATTTATTGAACGCCATCGGCAGACCAATGCTGATATTACTTTGGCAGTTTTACCCGTAGACTCAAAACGGGCTTCGGCTTTCGGGTTGATGAAGTTAGACAGCACCAATCGGGTAATTGGTTTTAAGGAAAAACCCAAGGGCTTGGAGCTAGAGGAAATGCGAGTTGACACTTCTATGTTGGGCTTGAGTCGAGAAGAGGCTATACAAAAGCCGTTTATTGCTTCTATGGGCATTTATGTCTTCCGTAAACAGGTTTTAATCGACACCCTGCGTAATAACCCCTCTCACATTGATTTTGGTAAAGAAGTCATCCCCAATGCGATCGACAAGTACAATGTGCAGACCTACCTCTTTAATGGCTATTGGGAAGATATTGGTACGATCGATGCTTTTTATCACGCCAACATCAATCTAACTCGCTACCCCAATCCACCTTTCCAGCTCTACGAGGAAGATGCTCCTATTTACACCAGACCCCGTTATTTACCCCCTACCCAGGTGGTGGACTGTCAAATCACGGACTCGATTGTCAGTGATGGCTGTGTAATTGAGCGGTCTAGGATCAGTCATTCCGTGTTGGGGTTGCGTCTGCACGTGAGAAATGGTTGCGTGATTGAGGACTCCCTGTTCATGGGTTGTGATTTCTACCAGAAGAAGGAAGAAATTGACCAAGATATTGCCTGTGGTAGGGTGCCGATGGGAATTGGGGAAAACACAGTTATCCGGCGTGCCATTATCGACAAAAATGTGCGGATTGGCAAAAATGTGCAGATTATCAACAAAGACCATGTGCAAGATGCTGACTTTGAAGAAAAGGGATTTTGCATTCGTGGTGGTATCGTTATCATTCTGAAAAATGCCACTATTCCCGATAACACCATCATTTAACTAATTGCTTCTTTGGATCGCTTGGATGGTTTGAGCTGTCCGATCGATCCAGGTTTGGTTCTGTTGTTTTTGGTAGAGCTGCAAAGCGGTCTGTAGGGAGTTGAGGGCTTCCTGTTTTCTGCCCGTGCGGCTATAGACTACGCCCAAGGTGAAATGGGCATCAGCTAGGTTGGGTTGCAAAGCAATCGATCGTTGTAGGTGTTGCACAGCGCTGGGTATATCTCCCTGCAAAAAGAAGAGAGCACCGAGGTTGTAGTAGGCTTGGCTGTAGCCGGAATTGAGGTTGATAGCTTTCTGGTAAGCATCAAGGGCACTGTTGTAATCCCCCTGTTCTTGGTAGAGTAAGCCTAAATGATAAAAGGTTTCGGGTTTTTTGGGGTCTAGTTTTTGGGCGGTCAACAGAGCAGTAATTGCCCCTTTGTTATCTCCTATAGCTTTGCGGGCTAGTCCTAAGTTGTAGTGGGCATTGGCAAAATTCCGATCGAGTTCTATAGCTTTTTGCAGATAGGGAATAGCCCTTTGGGGTTGACCCCTGTCTAGGAAGACGGCACCCAGGTCACTGTAAGCAGGGACAAAATCAGGTTTGAGTTTAATCACCGTCTGTAGGACTGTGGTTGCCTCCGCCAAATTGCCAGTCTGAGCTAGAGCTAATCCCAGGTTGTAGTGGGCAGGAACAAAACTGCTGTCCTTGGCAATGGCAAGACGATAGAGAGGAATAGCCTGCTGGATATTGCCTACTTTGACAAAACCATTACCTCGCTCCACTAACTCCCTTGCTTCTTCTGTATTGGACTGACTGCTAACCCTACCCCCTAAACCCACTAACAAACACAACAGTAGGCATATCGTCTTCATTGCAACAGTTCTGCAAAACCCTTTTGTTTCTTTGATTTTGTCTTTTTAGCAGCTGTCGTAGTTGGTTGGACTATCTGATCTTCTAAACCCAGGTCAGGCGGTAATTGCCGATTTGCCACTGCTTCCATCAGCTTGATGTGCTTAGGTAAAAGTAGATGATGGGAATAGCGCTCTAGGACGGTCTCTCTAGCTTTTTGCCGGATTTGGGCATACCGATCGGGATGGTCTAACACTTCTTCTATCCGATCGGCAATCTTTTCTGGGCTGAAGAAATCCACCAACAAACCGTTCTTGCCATCCTCTATTACTTCTCTTACTGGCTCAGTATCTGACCCTAAAACCAAACAACCCGCCGACATAGCCTCAATCATCGACCAGGAGAGGACAAAAGGACGGGTAAGGTAGACATGCACACTGGAAGCCTGGATCACCTGCAAATACTGACCGTAGGGCAACCCACCTGTAAAATGCACACGGGACATATCGAGGGGCACTTTTTCCAGCATCATATCTTTGTAGGTTGTGCCCGCAGGAGCTGCCTTGCCGTAGCAAACGCGATTTTCTCCCACAATCACCGCATGACAATAGGGACGACGAGCCAAGAGAATGCCCAGAGTTTCAATGAACTGGGGGAACCCACGATAAGGCTCCATGCCCCGCGCTACATAAGTCACTAGTTCGTCCACATGGGAGAGGTCGAGGTTTTTATCAGGCAAGACTAACTTCGCCCCTGGTTTGGGTTTGAAATACTCTGTGTCTACCCCATCGTGCAAGACCGTAATTCGGGGATGGAAGACTTCAGGAAATTGACTGCGCTGCCAGTAGGTGGGAGAAATCCCCCAATCGCAATGACCTAAATCCATGAGGATGGGAGCGTTTTTGGTGCGAATGCGCAGGTAATCATCGGCACTGAGGGGTTCACTGGGGTCAAAATCCGCATCTGCGCCCCGCGCGTTGTAATACCACTCAAAGTAGCTGAGGTGGGCTGCCTTGGGGAAAATATCTTTGACGTAGAGACTGGGACCCCAACCAGAGTGGGCATACACCAAATCGGGGTAGAAACCTTTGCGCTTGAGGTCTTCGCACATGCGATACACCCCTTGCCCCTGCAGCACTGCCCCTTCCAAAGTACGGACATAGTGATGGGTTTGGGGACTAGGTTCCCGCGCTACCTGGTACATCACCTTGAGTACCCCGCTGATTTGCAGGTTGTTTTCTGTCTTAGTGCCAAACACCAGTTGATTTTTGGGGTCACGACCCAGGAGAGTGGCCACGTGCCGAAACTGAGCCGGAAAGTTAGGATGGAGAAATAAAACGCGCATAGACAGACTGTCCCAACCAGAACAAAACAGCAGGGAAGCGATCGGGTCGCCAGTGCTTGATAATTCTAAAACATTCTCTCCCCAGTTGACTAAAAATATGCAGGAGAATTCTATTTTTCACTTTTGTCGGCACTTGTTGATAGTGGGGATGACTCAATACCTTGCACCAAACGGCATAAATCTCTGCCCACACCCGATCGTTTTTTTCATTTTGCCAGGTGGTTTGGTGGGGATGGACACGAAAGCTACTTAATTCCCGATCGATAAACCCCACAGGAAAATTAGCCATAATTCTTAACCACATTTCTAAATCGCAGTACTGGTGAAACTGGGGGTCAAACAGCCCTAAACGATCGAAGACTGCCATATTAATTAGTACATTACTTGGTTCGCCAATTTTGTTATCGGGGGGAGCTAGAAAGTGGGGGTCAGAAAAATAAGCTAAACCAGATTGGAGGGGTGTAATTTGTTGCCAGTGACTAGTTAAATCCCTGAGCCAAGATAACTGGGGGGGGAGTTGACCAATAACCGATCGGCGACTGAATACCATACCCACCTGGGGATGCATCTGACAAAAATTGACCATCTCCGCCAGACAATCGGAGTACAAAACATCATCTTGGCAGAGCAATTTTAGGTACTGAGTTTGGGGTAGATAGTGCTGGATAAACTCAATCCCATAATTCCAATTAGGGACTAGACCTAATCGATCGTGTTCCAACACATAAACAGGGAAATTAACAGTAGCCCGAAAACTCCGAATGATCTTCAGGGTGTCATCCGTGGAGTCATCATCGCTGATTACTAGGTTAAAGTTCCGATAGGTTTGGTGACGGACAGTGGCGAGGGTTTCCCCTAAAAATTGTCCCCCGTTATAGGTAGGAATGAGGATGGTGACCTCCATCACATAGACAGGCTAGAGGTGACAGGCACATCAAACAGCATAGTCGTCATGTAGCGTTCTGTCCATTCCGTGCCGAATGACTTTTCCAAAACCCTCCTAGTTTTATCGTTTTGTTGTTGTTTGAGGCAGTAGTTTTGTTGGCGGGAACGAATATGGTCTATCTCTTCTAAAGACTGCAGGGGCTGCGTCTCTATAGCAATTTCACAGTGAATGACCAAATACTCTTCCACTCTTTGTAAAAATTTCTGCCCTTCCTCAGGGTCGGTTAAACGGGCAAATAAACAATAATCGGAGAAAATATCTCCCCACTCGGGCAACGCCCTTGGTTCTTTCAACACTAAAGGTGCCAACTGACTGAGTCTCCTTTGATAACACAAAGGTAAAGACCGATCGGGATTGACGGGGGAAAGGTCCACAATAGCAGCACTAATTACACCCGTCTTACTCCCCACCAAATCTGTGCCAAAGATAGGTAGAGAATATTCCGATCGGGGGAACATGACGCAGTGCAAAATATCCAAGCCTTGACTAAGATGGGCTAATTCCAAATGCAACTTGCGAAACTGGGGAGCTTGGTAACAACGATTTTCAATTGTCAGGCGTTCTCCTTCCAGTGCCCCTTCCACATAGCCCAAATCCGCTGGCATGTCGTCGTAGGGAGCTAGTTCCAGATACTGCTGCCAAAGTGATTCAATCCGATCGGCTAACTGCCCCACCAGGGGATGAACAAACTCCCGCAGACCTGCCTTCATAAATGCCCAGTGAAATTTAGGTAAGAATTACAACACTTTCTATCTTAGTTCAACTAATGTGGCGTAATGTTAAGTTTGCTGTAGGCAAGAGAATACATCTGCCAGAGTATGGTGGGGACGCTGTAACCAAAAAGCCTGCAACCCTGCCCCGATCGCTCCTTCGTAATCTTCTCGCCGACTATCCCCCACATGCAATGCCTGAGTAGCTGGAACTTGCAATTGGGCTAGAGCTGTCTGAAAAATCAGCCGATCGGGTTTTGCGCCGCCCACCTGGGTAGAAATAATCACCCTTGCAAAAAAAGACGATAGCCCCAGAGCTGCCATGACTGGAAAAAGACGGGAATCAAAGTTAGAAATTACTGCTAAACGGTAACCGCGCCTTTGTAGTTCTGTTAGTACCTCCGCAGTTTCGGGATAAACTTCCCAGGGGTCAGCCTTGGCAAAAAAGTCGTATAGACGCTGGAAAAAGCGATCGAAGTCAGTAAATTTGCCGTAATAACCCGCTGCTTGAAACGTCTCCACTGCCCGTTGATACCACCATTCGTATTCCCTCTCAGGAATTAGAGCAGGGGGACAGCCAGGAAACGCCATGGGGGGAGCAGCCTGAAATACCTGGTAAAAACACCGATCGGTTACTTGCGGGTCAATCTCTACGCCCCACTCCTGTGCTACCACCTGGTACATCTGCCCCACACTGCCCCGCACCCCAAACAGAGTGCCCACAGCATCAAAGAAAATAACCTCTACCACGGATAAATCCGCAACCGCCGGTTTGGCTCTACCCCAAAACTATCCGATCGCAGTTGATAGTGCTCCACTAACTCATGCTGCAGCTTGCGGATACTCGCCGATCGGGGCAACAATTCTACTGCCTGTCTTTTGGGAATCACAATCTGTTCCACCGCTAGGCGGGCTTCTTCCAAAGCCTCTAGTTCATCCTCGGAGTCCCCATAGGCAAAGTCATACAAATCCGTCAGAGGTTCGTCTAGGTGTAGCATCCGCCGCAGCGCCCGCGTGATTTGGGGTAGGGCATTGCTTTTGACCGTATGCACAGGAATATCCCGCGATTCAATTAACTGTCGTAGCTTGCCATTACTCCTGAAGTGGGAGCGTAAAGTTAACACCATATCCGCTTGGTCGATTTCCTTGCAAAACACGATCGGTAACTGCAACGTACTTGCCACCTGTTCCGCCTGCTGCCTACTCACCCCGTAGAGATACACATAGGTCACCTCCCCCTGCTTCTCCCCTGGGGCTGGGACATGGGTTTCCTCCTCCTCCGAGGCAGGGGGTAAGGGCTTCATCTTACCCGTCGATCGCCAACCCTTAGCATAGGGATTAGTAATCAATTCAGGGCTAGAGGGCAGTTCGTGCGTAATCGTTACCTTACCTGTACTGTCCACCGATCGGATTTGGCGGCTAGGTTCTCTCCCCCGCAGCAGATTGTCGATCGTGTCTGCCACATCCGTATGGACAATCCAGCGATAGCGCTCCACCATTTCCACGGCAATTTCAAAAGTAGGGGGCGCTTTCCTCTCTAGGATACTCTTTTGCGTACCACGGCGGCGGGCTTCCTCATCCCCCAAAGTCACCGACTGAATCCCACCAATTAAGTCAGACAGAGTAGGATTTTTGATCAAATTTGCCACCTCATTCCCGTGGGCTGTACCGATCAGTTGCACCCCCCTTTCCGCGATCGTGCGGGCAGCCAAAGCCTCTAACTCTGTGCCAATCTCATCAATGACAATCACCTGGGGCATATGGTTTTCCACCGCCTCGATCATGACTCGATGTTGTAACTCTGGCTGTGCCACCTGCATGCGTCTAGCTTTACCAATGGCGGGGTGGGGTATATCGCCATCCCCAGCAATCTCGTTGGAGGTATCAATGATCACTACCCGTTTATTCATCTCATCTGCCAAGATGCGGGCAATTTCCCTGAGGGCTGTTGTCTTGCCCATGCCTGGTTTACCGAGGAGCAGAATCGATTTCCCTGTTTCAATCAAATCCCGAATCAACTCGCTGCTACCATAGATAGCCCTGCCCACGCGACAGGTAAGACCGATAATCTGTCCCTTGCGGTTACGGATAGCACTGATGCGATGTAAAGTCCGTTCTATACCAGCGCGATTGTCACTACTAAAATCCCCTACCCGTTCCACCGCTGTCTGTAAATCCTGCCAAGTTACGGGCTGATTGGAGATATAGGCAACTGTGTCAAAGTAACGCGCTTCTGGCAATCGCCCTAGGTCCATGACTATTTCCACCAATTGATCAAAGTTACCCAGGGCGGTAAGGGGATAACGGATAGAGTCGGGCAAAATTGCCAACAATTCCTCAATGTTATCAGTGACCTGTCTACGCAGAATGTCCGACATAGGCTTGCAGCGATCGTTGTTTCAGGGAGTTAACAAAAGGGGCTACCCGTGTGAGGGCTTGCTCCAATATTAAGGGAAAATCTTCAATCCTTGCCCCCACAGGTAACCGATCGAGGAGGTCTGCCACCAAGGCGCGGGCATAACTGCCGTAGGCAACCCCGTGGACAGGCAAGCCTTTTAGGTGCGCCACCGTTGTCCCATTTGTCCCCCCCGCCAGCTGCACAAAGCCTGGGAGATTCATTGCTAGCACTTTCTGCCCCAGCCGAATAGCTTGATGGGTAGTACCTGCCCCAATATCACCACTCATCGGTTTGCCGTCAGTTTGCCACAGTAGCAGAGCAGGGGGGGGCTGCATCGTAGTCAACAATGCCCTCAAATTGGCCTCCAGGTTAGGATGGTCAGGAAAACTCACTGCTACTAATTTTAGCCGCCCTAACCAAGGGGCTAACTCTCGCCACAATTGCCCAAAGGCGGCTATCCGATCGCTCGTAGTATGAATTTCCAGCGCATCAATCGGCAAATCCACCAAGTCCCGCCAGTCGTAGTGCTGTTCCCGCGTAGTGATGATACCCAGGGGACAGACAGGCAAACATCTACCACAGCCATAGCAGCGATCGGTACTCACCCCCGACCAACTAATTGCTTGGGTAGGGCAGACCCGCTGACAGGGAGCACTACAATCCTGGGGACAGAGTTGGTGATCAAACTGGGCCTTGCGAAAATGTAAGTCCTCCCCATTGCTGATACTGACCATCAACCAGGGTTTGCCCCCTGCTGCCTCTATGCCCTCCCTCGCCACGCGTACCACACTGGGGTCAGCCGCCACATCAATACAATCAGCTCCCGCCTTCGCATAGATAAAACAGAGATTCCGCACGGTGGGTAGGTGTTGGTAGCTAGCACCGCAGATAAGTTTGAACCACTGACCCGATCGGAGGGCGTTCACAGGCGAGGTCTCAGGCATTTGCCCCTCATACTAAGGCAGAAATTGGCAATAGGCAAGGCAATTTTTAGGGAGAAACGGCAGTATTGGAGGAAGAAGTGTTACTAGAGGGAGAGAACTCCTGGAGGGATTCAAAACCAATCCACTCATCCTCTTCTAAAGTATCAGGAGTGAGCACCAAATACTTCATCTCCACATCGGGAGCAAGGGTGATAATGTCACCGTGCTGCAGGTCATAAGAACTAACTTTGGTTTGCTTGTTGATAGTGACACCATTAACACTGGGCTTACCATCTATACTGCCATCCAGGATGCGGTAAATATACTTACCCCCCTCCCCTTTGGGAATGCGTAGCAATGCGGCATGATATTTCGAGACAAATTTAGAGTAAATCTGGATTGTGTTATCGGTTTGCCTACCGATTGTGTAGCGTGATGCCCCCAGTACAACCTTACGCTTGCCCCGCGTATCCGATATGAGTAACGTATGTTGGGTCTCAGGCTCTTTCATGGCGGCAGACGGTAGCTAAAATTATTTAATATAATAGCAGCGAGCTGTTACTCTAGTTTATCACACCCTGATCTATGGAGCTGTTAGACCTAAAGCGTCAGATTGAACAGTTGACTTTACGCCTGGGGCAAGCCCAGGACTATCTTTGACTTACCCCATTTACAAGCCCATCTCTATGACCTAGAGAGGCAATCTACTACACCCGACTTTTGGGATAACGGGCAAAAAGCCCAAAAAGTGCTCAAGGAACTGGATAGTATTAAAGGTACACTCCAGCAGTGGCAGTCCTGGCAGAAGCACCTCGAAGACCTGCAGACCATCCTGGAGCTATTGACAGAGGGAGAAGACCATAGCCTCAGCCAAGAGGCAGCGGAGCGGCTCCGAACATTGCAGCAGGAGCTCGATCGGTGGGAACTAGAGCGTCTCCTCGCAGGTCCCTACGACCAAAATGATGCCGTTCTGACGATTAACGCGGGGGCGGGCGGAACAGATGCCCAGGACTGGGCGGAAATGCTCCTGCGAATGTACACGCGCTACTGCGAAGCTAGGGGTTACAAAGTGGAGCTATCTGACCTATCAGAGGGAGAGGAGGCAGGGATCAAGTCGGCAACCCTAGTAGTCTACGGGCGCTATGCCTACGGTTATCTCGCAGGGGAAAAAGGTACCCACCGCTTAGTACGTATCTCCCCCTTCAATGCCAACGGTAAGCGGCAGACCAGCTTTGCCGGTGTAGAAGTCATGCCCCTTTTAGACGAAGAAGTGCAACTAGAGCTAGACCCCAAGGAATTGGAGATTACCACCAGCCGATCGGGGGGCAAAGGCGGGCAAAACGTCAACAAAGTGGAAACAGCGGTGAGAGTTACCCACATCCCTACAGGTATTTCCGTGCGTTGCAGTCAGGAACGCTCCCAGTTACAAAACAAAGAGAAAGCCTTACAGCTATTGAAAGCCAAACTCTTAATTATCGCTCAGGAACAGCGAGCACAGGCGATCGCCGACATCAGAGGGGACATGGTAGAAGCTGCCTGGGGCAATCAAATCCGCAACTACGTATTTCACCCCTACCAACTGGTGAAAGACCTGCGCACAGGCATAGAAACTACTGACATTCAAGCGGTTATGGACGGTGACTTAGAACCCTTCATTCAAGCTCAACTGCGCTCCCTACCACAAAAAAACTAATAAAAAACCCCCAACTGGGGGTAACTCTATCTAGGCTAGACCAGTATTGCGACCGGGCTTACCTGCCGCTAGTTCAACCTTGAGAATTTTGCCACCCATCTTCTGGATGCGCTGCTGTTCTTGGAACCAGTTGTCGTAGGGTACGAGCTTAGTGAAAAAGGTATTTTGTAACTCCCGCTGTGTCCGAATCCGCGTTTGACTGGGCACACAGGCTGTGATCTTAAACATCCGCATAATCGGTTCTCCTCTAAGTGGTAGGAGGGGGATGACCCCCCAGCAGTATTTAACTCAAACCAGAGCAGATGTAGTCAAAGTACACGCCCATTTCCTTGCCCGCCTCAGGACCAACTAGGGCAGCCGTAACTTCCTTCATCGCTTGGATAGCTTGGATAGTGGAAACGATCGGTACCCCCAAGGAGTTATAGGTTTCCTTGAGACCGTTCAACACCCGCTCATCGAGGATAGAGGCATCCCCTGCCAGCATAGCGTAGGTGGCATAGCGCAAGTAGTAGTCCAGGTCACGGATACAAGCAGCATAGCGACGGGTAGTGTACATGTTGCCGCCAGGACGAGTGACATCAGAGTAGAGTAGAGACTTAGCCACCGCCTCCTTAACGATGCTAGCAGCATTGGCAGCGATCGTGTTAGCGGCGCGTACCCGCAGTTCCCCAGTGGCAAAGAAGGCTTTGAGCTTTTCTAAAGCAGCTACATCCAGGTATTTACCTTGAACGTCAGAGGAATTGATAACAGCAGTAATAGCGTCTTGCATTGTCGATATTCTCTTATAGGGGTTTGCACTGAAAACTAAAAAATGCAGGGTTACTGCATAGCGCTGACAACATAGTCGAAGTAGAAACCAGCTTCAGCGGCATCTTCGGGAGAAAGCAAGGAAGAAGCAACATTCTTCATGCACCGAATTGCCTCTGCTACCGCGGGAATAGGTGTACCCAGGGAGTTATACATTTCCTTTACGCCCACTAAGCCGATTTCCTCAATGGGAGTAACGTCCCCAGACACGATCCCGTAAGTAATCAAACGGAGATAATAATCCATATCCCGCAGGCAGGTGGCAGTCATTTCTTCACCGTAGGCGTTGCCCCCGGGGGAAACAATGTCAGGGCGCTTTTGGAACAACTGGTCACCAGCTTGCTTGATAATCCGCTCACGGGACTCTGTTAACGTTTGGGCAATCCGCAGACGGCGCTCACCAGAGCTGACAAAGCTACGAATGCGGTCTAGCTCCCCAGGACTGAGGTAGCGTGCTTCAGCGTCCGCGTTCACGATCGACTTCGTGATTACACTCATTTAAGTTTTTCCTCCACAAGAATCTAAAAGGCTTTATGCCCACTTCTGATTATAATGAGATTTCTGACACTCCTAGTCCTTTCGGACGAAAATTTTGCCCCAGTTTTAGGATTGACCCCAATTCCTCGGCAAAAAGGAGTATCAAGGGACATAACATATTTTTATACACTGAGGTAACTCTCAGACATTCCCACACACTTCTTAACAATTCTCGGTGCCCAGAAAAAGCCTATGGTAAAGCGGATCGTCATTATCGATGACCAGGAAACTGCGCTACAGGGGACAATTAACGCCCTTAAGCCCCACTACCCAGAGGCGGAGTTTTTGACTGCTCACAATGCCCGATCGGGTTGGGAAAAGGTCGATCGCTACAAACCTGACCTATTGATCATGGATTTATCTATGCCTGAGGAAGCCGGTGCTCCTCCCCAAAGTGAAGCAGGCATTAAACTCCTGCGCAATATTATGGACAAATACAAGCAACTCAACATTGTTGTCCACAGCATTGACCCCATGCCCCTAGTGCGCCTACGTCCAGCCATTGATGCCCACGAAGGGGGATTTACCGTTGCCAACAAAGCCATGACCATTCAGGAGATGGTGACCAGGGTGGAATGGGCAGTTCAAGGTCTGAACTACACCCCCAGAGAAATCCGAACGGGCGTAGAAGTCCGTCCAGAATGGTTAGAAGTCTTACACCTAGCGTTCAATGAGTCCCTGACTGACAAAGCTATTGCTGAGGTAATGAATGTTTCCGAGCGCACGGTGCGTAACTACTGGAGTAAGATGCAGGATGCCCTCGGTGTCTATCCCGAACCAGGCAAAAACATTCGCGTCCAGACTGGTAAACGAGCACGGGAAGAAGGCTTGATTGACTAATAAAAAAACCGATCAGCACTAGACCGATCGGTATCTACTCAGGAATAGCTAGGAACTACTCCTTAGCTACAGGGTCAATAGGAGCCATTTCCAGTACAGGTTCTTTCTTGCGATCGATACCCTTTTCAAAGCCAGCAGCAGCTGCTCTCGCTCTCCCTGCGTGCCAGAGGTGTCCCACCAAGAAGAAGAAGAACAGGCAGAAGTGGGAAGTAGCCAGCCAAGAGCGGGGAGACACATAGTTCACGGCATTAATTTCCGTGATTACACCACCCACAGAGTTGAGAGAACCTAGGGGGGCATGGGTCATGTATTCAGCTGCACGGCGGATTTGCCAGGGTTGTACGTCATTCTTGAGCTTATCGATGTCCAAACCATTGGGACCACGGAGAGGCTCCAACCAAGGACCACGGAAATCCCAGAAGCGCATCGTTTCCCCACCAAAGATAATTTCCCCCGTGGGCGAACGCATCAGATACTTACCTAACCCAGTCGGACCTTGGGAAGTAGCAATGTTAGCCCCCAACTTTTGGTCCCGCACTAGGAAGGTAAAAGCTTGGGCTTGGGAAGCCTCAGAGCTAGTGGGACCGTAGAACTCACTGGGGTAGACAGTGTTATTGAACCAAACGTAGCAGGTAGCGATGAATGCCATCAGAGAGAGGGCACCCAAGCTGTAGGAGAGATAAGCTTCCCCCGACCAGATGAAAGCACGGCGTGCCCAACCAAAAGGCTTGGTAACAATGTGCCAGATACCACCGGCAATGCAGATAAAGCCAATCCAGATGTGACCACCCACCACGTCTTCTAGGTTGTCAACACTGATAATATTACCCTCACCGCCGAAGGGAGCCTTGAACAGATAGCCAAAAATAATTGTGGGGTCAAGGGTGGGGTTAGTTACTACCCGCACGTCGCCGCCACCCGGCGCCCAAGTATCATAGAGACCACCCAGGAACATTGCCTTGATCACCAGTAGCCAAGCTCCCAGACCCAACAGGATCAGGTGGATACCAATGATCGTGGTCATCTTGTTCTTATCCTTCCAGTCATAGCCGAAGAACTGGGAGTAGTTCTCCAGAATTTCAGGGCCACGAATGGCGTGGTAAATACCACCCAGACCCAACACGGCAGAGGAAATCAAGTGCAATACGCCAATCACGAAGTAGGGATAGGTATCAATCACTTCCCCACCAGGACCAACACCCCAACCCTGGGTTGCCAAGTGGGGCAAAAGGATTAGACCCTGCTCATACATGGGCTTATCGGGGGTGAAGTGAGCTAGCTCAAACAGAGTCATAGCCCCTGCCCAGAACACAATCAAACCAGCATGGGCAACATGAGCACCCAACAGCTTACCAGAGAGGTTAATTAGGCGCGCATTCCCAGACCACCAGGCAAAACCACTGGTTTCCAAACTGCGTCCGCCTACACCCAGGCTATTAAAGTTAATGGTCGTAGTCACGACTGTAAAACTCCATGAAAACTAGTCATCTATTATGCAAAGACCAGCTACCTACAGTAGTAGATAGCCGATCGGACTGGTAAGAGAAATTAGAGAGCGTTACCGCGAGGCAGCACTTCTTCAGGGAAGACAAACCGTTCAGCCGGCTGGTCTTGGGGAGCCATCCAGGCCCGGATACCTTCGTTCAACAGCAGGTTCTTAGTGTAGAAGGTTTCAAATTCGGGGTCTTCTGCCGCCCGCAACTCCTGGGACACAAAGTCATAGGCACGGAGGTTCAAAGCTAGACCTACCACACCAATACTTGCCATCCACAAACCAGTAACAGGCACAAACAGCATGAAGAAGTGTAGCCACCGCTTGTTAGAGAAAGCAATCCCGAAGATTTGGCTCCAGTAGCGGTTAGCGGTCACCATGGAGTAGGTTTCCTCCGACTGGGTGGGATTGAAAGCAACGAAGGTGTTAGCATACTCCCCATCCTTGTAGAGGGTGTTCTCTACGGTAGCACCGTGAATGGCGCAAAGCAGAGCACCACCCAAGACACCAGCTACCCCCATCATGTGGAAGGGATTGAGAGTCCAGTTGTGGAAACCTTGGAAGAAGAGAATAAAACGGAAAATACCCGCAACACCGAAGCTAGGTGCAAAGAACCAACCTGCTTGCCCCAAGGGATAGAGCAAGAAGACAGACACATATACCGCAATGGGAGCAGAGAAGGCAATTGCGTTGTAGGGACGGATACCGACCAGACGGGCAATCTCAAACTGACGGAGCATAAACCCAATCAGACCAAAGGCACCATGCAAAGCGGTAAACGTCCACAGACCGCCAATTTGGCACCAACGGGTAAAGTCCCCTTGGGCTTCAGGACCCCAGAGCAAGAGCAAAGAGTGCCCCATGCTCAAAGAGGGAGTGGAAACAGCAGCAGTCAGAAAGTTGCACCCTTCCAGGAAGCTGGAAGCTAAACCGTGGGTATACCAAGAGGTAACGAAGGTGATGCCAGTGAAGAAGCCACCAATAGCGAGAAAAGCACAGGGGAAGAGCAAGAGACCGCTCCAGCCGATGAAGACAAACCGATCGCGCTTGAGCCAGTCATCGAGGACATCAAACCATCCCCGCTCTACCTGTTGTGATCTACCAATTGCTATAGTCATCGCGTTAAACCCAGTGATTTGTTAACGAGTGTAGAGCTAGAACCTTGTGTTAAGAATTCTAGCCTAACTACAATTGCTCTCAGCTTAACACATCTTAACGTTATCCAGAACACCACCTCCAGGAGTAGTTGCGCCTCAAGTCTTCTGGCAATTTGTTACATCGCTGTTGTAGGATAATTTAATAATTTTTTAATATTTCTGGTATCGATCGGTATAAGTGCTTATACATCTTGAAGGAAGGGCAAGCTAATGTCAGTGTGGCAAAATAATTGGACAGAGCGGGAGAGGGGCAAGTCTGTGGCAAAACATTTACTGGTTGGTTCAACGCGGGGAGGGAGTGGTAAGTCAGCGGTTATCTTAGGTTTGGGGTTGCACCTGCAAAAGCGTGGGCTAGCGGTAGGGTATGGTAAGCCCTTAGGTACATTTACTTCTAAGGAGTTACCCCAGGATGCCTACCCACTGGAGGTGGATGTCAAGTTTATTACCCAAGCTTTGGGGTTGCCCCCCAGTTTGATTCGCCCTACGTTGCTGTACCTCGATCGTCGTTCCTTAGAGCAGCAATTGCGTGCTCCCCAGGATTACAGTTCCCAGCTACGTCAGTATCACGCCTACAGTGAGGGGGATTTGGTACTAGTGGAAGCCCCAGCCAATACAGCAGAAGGAGCAATTTTCGGACTGTCCTTGCGACAAATGGCTGAAGCCCTGGCAGCTCCCATTTTGTTAGTGGTACGGCACAGCGATTTGCTGGTGGCAGATCACCTCCTAGTGGCAAAAGAGCGCATGGGGGGCTACTTAATGGGGGTAGTAATCAATGACATTCCCCCCCAGTCCATGGAGTTTGCCCGATCGGTTTTGACTCCTTTTTTAGAAGAGCGGGGAATTGCGGTGTTGGCGGTGATGCCCGAAAGTCGGATTTTGCGCAGTATCAGTGTAGCTGCCTTGGTGGAGGAGTTGGAAGCAGAGATACTCTATGCCCCTGACACTTTGCCGTTGACAGAGATTCTGATTGAGGACTTGAAAATTGGGGCTATGGATGTCAATTCTGCCCAGGTGTTTTTCCGCAGCGCTCCCCAAAAAGCAGTGGTAACAGGTAGCAGCAGAGTAGATTTGCAACTGGCAGCCCTGGAAACATCCACAGTTTGTCTAATTTTGACGGGTACCCCCCATGTGACACCAGAGGTACGGCAGCGGGCAGCGGAATTTGAAGTGCCCATCCTAGCTGTTAACAAGGACACTCTGACAACAGTAGAGATCATTCGGGAGTGCTTGGGGCAAGTGCGGTTACAGGAAGGGCTAAAAGTGAAATGTATTGTGGATTTACTGAGCGACCACTTTGACTTCCCCCGCTTCTATCGTCTGATGGAACTACCGGTGGCTGCAGCTAAGCCTTAGGTAATTGGATTGTCACCTGGGTACCCACTCCTTCGGTACTATCGATTCCGATCGTGCCTCCTATCTGTTCCAGGAGTTGTTTAGCAATGGCTAGACCAAGACCACTACCTTCGATCTCCTTATTTACCTTGTCACTGCGGAAGTGGCGTTGAAAAACGTGGGGTAAGTCTGCAGTAGAAATGCCTATGCCTGTGTCTTCTACTACAATTTGGCAGTGATGGTTGGTTACAGCCACTGTGAGAGTAACATTGCCACCAGGGGGTGTATACTTGATGGCGTTGTCCAGAATGTTACCGATTGCTTCCCGTAAGGCACTGGGGTGAGCTTTGACCAAGACAGGGTCTTTGGGCAGGAGGGTAGTAAACTGGAGACCCTTACTGTGGGCTAGGCTGGCAAAGGATGTGGCGATCGGTTCCAGTACCTCCGTCAGGTTAATAGGAGCAGGGGGTAGCAACAGGGAAGTAGCAGCAGGGGAGAGCAGGGGTGTTTGCTTGACTTCCCCTAACAATTCCTGCAGGTGAACAGTTTCCCGCACAATGCCCTTAGCAAGGGAATGATTGGGGTCGCTAGGTAAAATCCGTTTCACCAGTAGTTGGGCAAAGGTACGAATAGCAGTAACAGGATTTTTCAGTTGGTGGAGAAGATTAGCTAACAAGTCCCGTTCCTGTTTTTGTTGCTGCAACAGCCACTGATACCGCTGGTCTAGGGCACAGGCAATCGCCAGGGTACGACCAATTGCCTCTATTTGTTGTTGTTCTGCCGCTGTCCAGCCCTTTTCCTTTTCTGACACCAGTAACCCCAATATCCCCTCTTCATAGACCAGGGGCACAATCAGACGTCCTTGGGACAAGTGGGAGTCCCGATCGGGTGGTAAAGCTGGTTTGTCCTGGGGATAAGAAGCTAATTCCACCCACTGGGATGTTCCCTCAGGAGTAGTTTGGGCTAGATAAAGCACTGCCGACAGTAAACCCAGACTCTGCACCGCCAAGAGCAATTGGGCTTGCACGATCGCTTCCAGATCGGGACTAGCAGTAAACATCACAGGGCGCTGAGGAGTAAACAAAACAAACCTACCAGGACAACGATCGTACTAAACACGTTATTCCAACTTTGATGATAACTGCGAAAAGTTTGTTTTTCCCCCACCAGGGGACGCAGAGTAGCAAGATCAAGCACAGGAGCACGGAAGCGGCGAAACCAACCCGCCACGATCACTGATTCCCCCGTCAATTGTTCCAGTCTCTGCACCACGGCAACGCGGTCCTGGTACCACTCGATCGGTTCTGCTAGGGCATTGACGAGCAAGATTCCTCCCTGGTCTTCCAGTTTTAGCAGATAGCGCAAGGGGTCTTGAGCACTGTAGCTGAGGAGTTCCCCTGGCAATTGTACAGGTTCTCCCCGTACAGCACTGGCATAGGGGTCAAGGAGGAGACTGACTAAATCTGTATCCCGCACCCGCCGATAGGGAGGAAAGCGCAATGCCCCCACAAACATCAAACCGAAGCCCCACCCGAGGGAAATAAAACTAATAGTTAGCCAAGAATTGTACAGATCGAGGAGGACATTGAGAACTTCAGCCCCAATCAATCCAACCAGAGGGGCTAACCAGGGAGAGACATGGATTAAGAAATCCCGACCAAACCGATGGCGCAGTTGTCTCTTACTGAGTTTTCTGTTTAGCAAGTCAGAGAACTGATACTCAGGTATTAATCCCAATTGTTGGGCATAGAAAGTTAATCTACGCAGACGTTTGCCGATGGGGGGATGGGTAGATTGCCACTCCAGCCAACTTGCCCAGGGGTTAAAGAGTTCCCACAAAAACACCTCATAAATATTTTTATCCGACTGCCGTGAGTAAAGAATTTCCCAAGCAATACCAACTGCGATGACATTCTGGTAGTCGTAGACCCCCAATCCCCGTGTTGATGCTAGAATCCTTGCCTGCATTTCCTGGGGAATACCTGCCACTAAACCCCTAGCCATTTTGGGCAGCGCCCGCATCACGCCATTGGGATTACCCGTCAGTTCCGCCGCAAACCGATCGTTCAAATAGGTTGTTGCCCTGAGTAAACCACTGCTCAAATAATGACTGAGGTCAAAGAAAAAGTGGGCAGCAATAGCACACCATTTCGCCAACCGTGCCAGATACCATTTGACCTTACTGGATTTTCCCTGTTTGAGAACAAAACTCCATCGCTCTAACTGTACAGATAGCAGATAGAAAAGCTGCGTTGGAAGGCTGACAAACGTTAAAATGAAACAACTGCCGTTAGCTATTCTACCCAACAAATGGGCAATCGTACAGGCAACTTCATCCTCATCTAAAACTTCAAACAGCCCCCTGCTGACAACTATGCGCACTGAATTCGGTAAAACGCCATAACAAAAAGCAACAGGCTGGGGAGCATCAATCCAACCCAAACGGGGAATACCTAAGTTGCGCACATCACAGAAAAATTGCACCAATTCTACTGCCTCAGGACTACGGAATTCCAACTCCCCCCAAGTGATCCACTGCACATTTTGATAGCGTTTTTGCGTAATATCAATCAGCCAGGGGGACATAAAATAAAGTAGTACAGACGTAATGACAGTTACAGTCCCTAAAACCCACCACCAACCAGGGGTAATTTCCAAGACAAATCTGGTCAACCAAAACAGATAAAACCCCAAAATCAGACTAACAAAAACAAGCAAAGTAGCGATAGCAGCACCTAGACAAATCCACCGATCGCCCTTTTTTTGAGATAAAACTACGTTACGACGGCGATAGCGATTAGCTTGGGCAGTAACTACTGCTTCAGTTTGGGGAGCATTCGCCACCACAGGAACAAACTCACCCAATTCCTTTTGTAAATTCAGTAAATACTTTTTTGCCCAATCTTGAGTTTGTAGGTCAGCAGAGTTGAGTAATTTCTCACAGAGTGCTCTAGCTTTGTCCAACTGCCCCGATCGATGCCAGGCAGTAACTAACCACATCTGGGCTTGGAGAAAATCGGGGGCATGGGGGTCGGGGTGGTCTTGACAGTAGGCTTGCAAGAGAGCGATCGCCTCCGTATAGCGCTTCCTTTGCAGATATTCCTTGGCAACTCTGAGGGACATAACTAAATCCCAACTCCCCTATAATTTTACCCGCCCTTGACATTATTTTACTGTTAACCCTTGGCACTAATAGCTAAACATAATAAACTCAATTAGAGGGCTTGAGGGGAATAATGAACAAGCTGTTTAGGTATGTAACCGTTAGCTTAGCCATTTGTCTACTGATTGGGGGTATTTACTTTATCAACCGATTTGTCACTTCTTCCTCAAGTTTTACTCTCCAAATTCTCCATGCTAGTGATTTAGAGGCCTCCCTCAATGCTATCAAGGATGCGCCGAATTTTGCCGCCGTTGTTGATGCCTTGCGTCCCACTTTTGCCAATACAATTGTCGTTTCTAGTGGGGATAACTACTTACCTAGTCCCTTCTATAATGCCAGTACTGATCCCAGTTTAGCGGCACGGTATAATTTTACTCCAGGCAAAGCTGATATAGAAATAGCCAATGCCATTGGGTTGCAGGCTTCTGCCTTTGGCAATCATGATTTTGACCAGGGTTTACGGCAAGTGCGGGATTTAATAACACCAGATAGCAAACGGGGCTATAGTGGTGCTAATTTCCCCTATTTGAGTGCCAATTTAGACTTCCAACCAGGGGACATAGATGCTGATAGTATAGCTCCTGATGGAGAGGAAGTTAGTCAAATTGCCCATAAAGTTGCCCATACCGCTGTCATTACAGTCAATGGTAAAAAGATTGGTTTATTAGGAGCAACTACCACTAGATTAGCTCAAATTTCTAGCCCTGGTAAGGATGTTGTTGTCAAAGGTTCTGTTGATAACACTGACCAAGTAGATAGCAAAGTTCTCCAACCATATGTTGATAGTTTAACTAAGGCGGGAATTAAATACATTATTCTCCTTGCCCACCTGCAGCAAATACAGAATGAAATTGAATTAGCATCTCAACTACGGGATGTGGATGTAATTATTGGGGGTGGTTCCCATCAAGTATTAGCCAAACCCACCGATCGTTTAAGACAAGACCCCCCTGATCGCCCTTTTGACACTTATCCCATCCAAAAAACTACAGCCACAGGAGAACCGATCGTTATCGTTAACACGGGGGCAAATTATCGTTATGTTGGTCGTCTGGTAGTTACTTTCGATGACAAAGGTATCATTACAAGAATTGATCCTGTCAGCGGTGCCTACGCTACAGACCCAGAAGGGGTAAAGGCAGTGAACGGCAAACCCAATCCCCGTGTCAGTCAAATAGTAGCAGAGATTGCCCGCATTATTGAGACAAAAGAGAAAAATATCTTTGGTCAGACGACAACATTTTTGAATGGAATACGCAATGAAGTACGCACGGAAGAAACTAACTTAGGCAATCTCGTTGCTGATGCTAATTTAGACTATGCTAAAACAATCGATCCTGCCACTGTCATCTCCTTCAAGAATGGCGGTGGCATCAGAGCACCGATCGGGGCAGTTACAGGTAATGGCGGTAGTGAACCAGTGCAAAGAATCCCCCCCTTAGCTAATCGATTTGCCAATAAACCAGCGGGGGCAATTTCCCAGTTAGACATTGAGACAGCCCTAGCTTTTAATAACAGTCTGACCCTGGTGACATTGACTGCAGCACAACTCAAACAAACCATGGAACATGCTGTTTCCCAATCAGCTCCTGGGGCAACTCCTGGTCGCTTTCCCCAAATCAGTGGTTTTAGTTTTAGTTTCGATCCGCAGCAGCCAGTAGGGCAGAGAATTCAATCTCTAGTAGTTGGTCAGGATGTCGTAGTAAAAGAAGGTAAACTACAGGGCAATCCCGACCGTACTTTTCGGGCAGTGACTCTTAATTATTTAGCTGATGGTGGTGATGATTATCCCCTACCTAGGTTTCCTAACTTAGACAGAAAAGATTTGGCAACAACCAAGCCGATCGGGTTTGATACACCTGGCAGTGAACAATATGCCCTTGCTACCTATCTGAGGAAAATTGGCACTGTCAATCTTGTGGATACAGCTGCCCAAGCTGACCAAAGAATTAAGAATTTAGCGTTGCAATGATACTATGGTAAATCTGCTAGAACTCCTACAAGAACCTTTTATGCAGCGGGCTTTGTGGGGGGGAGTTCTTCTAGGAATTTTGGGGGGATTATTAGGCTGTTTTGTCATTTTACGTGGTCTGTCTTTGTTTGGGGATACATTGGGTCACGCTAGCATTTTAGGGGTAGTAATCGCCGCTTTAACAGAATTACCACCTACTCCTACACTGATCTTGTTCGCTGTCATCTTTGGTATTACTATTCGCTTGTTAGCAGAACGTACGCACTTGGGGGAAGATACAATTTTGGGAGTAGCTTTAGCGGGGTCTGTGTCTTTGGCATTGATTGGCTTTACATTTGTGCGAGGATTCCGCGGCAATCTGACAGCTGTTTTATTCGGCGATATTTTGGCAATTAGTAATTCAGACTTAGTGATATTAGTAGTATTGTTAGCAGTAGTGATAACAGGTATCTACTTTACACTGCCCCAGCAAGTTTTAATCAGTCTTAGTATCGATTTAGCCCGGGTGAAAAAAATCCCTGTTTTAACCTATCAGTATAGTTTCGTTATTTTACTGGCAGCAGTAATAGCTTTATCCCTAAGAGCGGCAGGTATCTTATTAGTAAATGGTTTTTTGGTTATTCCTGCTGCTACTGCCCGTCTTCTATGTAATAGGTTTATCCCATTTCTGATGTTATCTGCCACAATTGGTGTCCTTAGCGCTGTAACAGGTGTAGTTACTTCTGCTTGGTTTAACCTGCCGTGTGGCCCTTGCATAATTTTGCTGCAGATATTATCCTTTCTAGGAGCAGTAATTAGCAGTAGACACTAGTGCCCGCAAGCGCAATTCAAAGGGAGTAGGATTAATGTAGTGCCAGTTGAATACAGGCAAGGACAGTGGCATTTGTCTGCTAGGGGGAACGGAGAAAATAACGTTGCTACAAATCGATCGTTCAAACTCTTTACTGAAGCGGTAGCACGGTTCACCACGCCGTTGCCAGAATTTGAGAATGTCAGTGACAGAATTAACTTTATATCGTCCACGATAAATAGCTTCTACAATTGCTAGTCTAATCCATTCAGGGTCAAACTCTGCCCACTCTTCTAGTACCCTTTCCACGGAAAGATTGCCACAGTCAAAACGATAATAGTGGAGTAAAGCGGATAGACTAGCCATAAAGAATGACATAGTTAAATGGTACGAGTTTATGATAGCATGAGCTAGTTTTGACAAAAAACACTCTGGATTAGTTAGGCTAATCTCTAGGAGGGCGAGGAAAAAGTTTTAACCTGCACAGGAGTTTCTGTGGTATACTGTAAGCCCTGGGGGTCGGTGCCCGAGTGGTTAATGGGGGCGGACTGTAAATCCGCTGGCTTGCGCCTACGCTAGTTCGAATCTAGCCCGGCCCACCACTTTAGGAGAGTGTGCTGCTATAGCTCAGTAGGTAGAGCACGTCATTGGTAATGACGAGGTCACGGGTTCAAATCCCGTTAGCAGCTTAGTAAAGCTATCAGACTAGCAGGAGCCACGGTAGTGTAGTTGCTGGCTAGAGAGCGGGCTTTGTAAATTTTTTGTAAGTTTTTTCGTTTGTTTGGCCAATTTTAGCCTAGATAATAACCACAAGTGTAAGAGGAGAACAAAATGAATGTTGATGAACTAGTTAAAACATCCCTCAATCTTGTTACAGAGGGAGTGTTGAAGGCTATTGTTGCCATAATCTTATGGTTTGTGGGCAGACGGCTGATCAGTTTTGCCACCAGTTTAGTGGGCAAGGGACTGCGGGGACAAAGATTTGATGCAACTCTCGCTAGCTACATTGTCTCCAGTTTGGGGGTCTTACTCAACATAGTTTTGGTAGTAGCAATCCTGGGCTATTTTGGCATTGAAACCACTTCTTTTGCCGCTTTACTAGCAGCAGCTGGTGTAGCGATCGGGGCAGCCTGGAGTGGCTTACTAGCAAATTTTGCCGCAGGTGTATTCCTGGTAATTTTCCAGCCCTTCCGAGTGGGGGATTTTGTTGCGGCAGGGGGAGTAGAAGGCACTGTCAATGAAATTGGGTTGTTTGTTACCACAATTACCACGGTAGATAATATTCGCACCTACGTCGGTAATAACAGGATTTTTGCTGATAATATCCGAAACTTTTCTGCTAATCCCTATCGCCGCGTAGACTTAGTTGCCCAGTTAGATCACAATGTCAATCACCAAGAAGCAATCAGATTACTGCGGGAACGTCTGGTGAATATTCCCAATGTAGTGTCTAACCCTGCCCCTGAGCTGGAAATTTTAGAATTTAACCTGGCGGGAACCGTGCTAGCTGTGCGTCCCTACTGTCATAATGATCATTATTGGCAGGTGTATTTCGATACTAACCGCGTGATCCGGGAGTGCTTCACGGAAGCCGAGTTCCCTGTACCCCAACACCATCTGCATATCGAACAAGGCTAAACCTATGTTCCTCTCCAACCCCTGGCTCCTCGGTGCACTGGTCAATGGTGTGTTGCTCACTATCGGTCTATTCCTACCCCGCAAGGCGCTAACCACAGCGGGTCTATTCCATGCCTTTGCATTGGGGGTGCTACTGTGGGGCTGTCTGGGTTGGCAGGGCTACCTGGTGATGATGACCTATTTTCTGCTAGGGACAGGGGTAACTTATGTGGGCAAAGACATCAAGGAAGCCAGGGGAATTGCGGAGAAACGATCGGGGGCACGGGGACCAGCTAATCTCTGGGGGTCCGCCTTTGTGGCAACGGTCTGTGCCGTGGGCTATGTTTTTTTTCCCCATCCCCTCTGGCAATTGGGCTATGTTGCCAGTGTGGCTACTAAGCTTGCTGATACCATGGCGAGTGAGGTAGGCAAGGCTTACGGACGAACTACTTATTTGATCACTAATTTGCAACTAGTGCCCCCAGGCACAGAAGGAGCAGTAAGCCTGGAAGGTACGCTGGCAGGGATATTGGGAGCGATCGTCCTTGCCTTGGTAGGCTGGCTTGTGGGTTTAATTAGCAATCCCCAGGAATTACTCCTCTGCGTGGGAGCGGCTTTTATTGCCACTAATCTAGAAAGTGTGATCGGCGCTACCCTACAATCCCGCTGGCAGTGGCTGACTAATGAAATCGTCAATGCTATCAATACCTGCTTGGGGGCAACGATCGCTGTTGGGTTACGGTTACTGATTAGCCGCTAAGCTATAGACGCTCACCCGCTGGCGAGTTTTGCCGTAGCGTTCAAATTTGACTACCCCATCGATGAGAGCGAAGAGAGTGTCATCTCCACCAATGCCGACATTTTTGCCAGGGTGAAACTTGGTGCCCCGTTGGCGTACTAGAATGTTCCCTGCTCTAACTACTTGACCACCAAAGCGCTTTACCCCTAACCGTTGGGCATTAGAATCCCGACCGTTGCGGGTGCTACCAGAACCTTTCTTATGTGCCATGTTGCTTCTCCTTCCTCGTCCTTCCTATTGTACTGTAGTGGGCTGGGGCGCAGCGTCCAAACGGATGGTATCAACCATAATTCTAGTCAGTTGCTGCCGATGTCCCCGTTTCTTGCGCGTCTTTTTCTTAGGTTTCATCTTATAAACGATCACTTTTTTGGCTTTGTAGTGCTTGAGGACTGTCACATCAACACAAGCATTAGGGACATGGGGTTGCCCCACCACGATCGTGCCATCGAGGTTGACCAGTAGGACATTGGTAATAGAGAATTTATCCCCTACTTCTCGATGAAGTAATTCGACATCGATAAAGCGTCCTGGCTCTACCTGGTACTGTTTGCCACCTGTTTCGATAATTGCGTAACCCATAACTTGCTCCTAACTAAAGTTAACGCTGGCAGGGCACAGGGTCAGCCCCTTTCAAGCGCAAAGAATTCTATACTAGCATGAAGCTCTGGTTTTGGGTAGGTAATACCCGAGGCTTAACTATGGAGAAGTGCTGTACCAAGTTAACCCAATTTCTACTTCCTTGCTTCTGAGTCGATTATTGCGATATTATTGCATTTGGTTAGAAAATTATGGCTAGGCAGTGCGATACTCTCTCATCTTCTGTGTAGTGGTTTTCCTGGGGATTTTTCTCTCCCCTATCCTGTTTGTTTTAGGTAGCATTTTTGCCTATAACCACGAAACTTGGCACCACCTTGCCCAAACAGTTCTCTGGGAATATATCCTCAACTCTATTTATCTATCGATCGGGGTGGCCGTCGGCACTGTAGTCATCGGTGTCAGTACGGCGTGGTTAGTAAGTATGTGTAGGTTTCCCAGCCGATCGTGGTGGGAATGGCTGTTACTGATGCCTTTGGCTTCCCCTGCCTATATCCTAGCCTATGTCTATACAGAATTTTTAGCTTTTTACGGTCCTGTGCAGACCCATTTGCGCCAGTGGTTTGGTTGGCAAGCTATGGCAGATTACTGGTTTCCCAATATCCGATCGTTAGGGGGCGGCATCCTGATGCTGACTTTGGTGCTCTATCCCTACGTCTATCTGCTGGCACGGGTGGCATTCCTGGAGCAATCGGTGTGTACGATGGAAGCCAGTCGGTCTTTGGGGGCAAATCCCTGGCGTAGTTTCTGGCAGGTGGCTCTCCCCCTAGCCCGTCCTTCTATTGTCAGTGGGGTTACCTTGGCATTGATGGAAACTCTCAATGACTATGGCACGGTGCAGTACTTTGGTATTGATACCTTTACTACGGGAATTTTTCGCACTTGGTTCGGCTTGGGGGAACGACAGACGGCAATGCAATTGGCAGCAGTATTGACTCTGCTGGTGTTGTGGCTGATTTTGGTAGAAGGATGGACTAGAAGACAGAACCGCTACTACCAGGACTTTAGGTTACACCAGTCCCCTGTGCGCTATCAGTTGAGGGGGTGGCGAGCCTGGGGGGCAATTTTGGTCTGTGCTTTACCTGTGGTACTGGGCTTCTTTTTGCCCCTAGCCCTGTTAATCGAGATGGTGTGGGAGCATAAATCCATCGGTCGGGATTTCTTTCTGCTGAGTCGCAATAGTTTTCTGCTGGCGCTGGTGGCGGCACTTCTGGGCGCTGTCCTGGGTACGGTGTTGGCTTACATCAAGCGAGTGGGACGGGAGAGGCTAGTACAGTATGGCTTGTATTTGGCTTCTATGGGTTATTCCATCCCTGGGTCAGTGATTGCTGTGGGTACGCTAGTACCCCTGGGGACAGTAGATCAGTGGTTGAATGATTTTTGCCAAAATACGATCGGGACTCGCCCTGGGTTGGTTTTAAGTGGCAGTCTGTTTGCTCTTGTTTTTGCCTATCTGGTCAGGTTTCTGGCGATTCCTTTTAATGCCATTAGTGCCAGTTTGGAGAAAGTGAAACCCAACTTAGATGAAGCTGCCCAAAGTCTAGGCAGTCCCCAGTTTGCCAATCTCTGGAAAATTCATACCCCCCTAATCCAGGGCAGCATTTTGACTAGTTCTCTGATTTTGTTTGTCGATGTCATGAAAGAATTGCCTGCCACGATCGTTATGCGCCCCTTTAATTGGGAGACCTTGGCTGTACGAGTATACCAGTATGCCTCTGATGAACGTCTGATGGAAGCCACTGCCCCTGCCTTGATGATATTGCTGGTGGGATTAATTCCTGTGTTGATTCTCAGTTGGCAAATCAAGCGCACACGTCCCCAGAATTAGCTGCTTTTTGTTTGCGGGGTCTGGGTAGGATAGGGGCTAGGGATTTGTGTTCTCCTAGGAGGAAGTGTACGTATTTTTCTTCGATTTTGTAACACTGTCCCAAAAAGGTGGGGATAGTCATTTCCCGTTTGAGTATCTTAATAATGCGTTTTTTTAGGAGTTTGCCATTTGTCAGAAAGGAAAGACGATTAACCTGCCATTCCTTATCGTTCTTGGAGAAAAGACGGAGGGCTAAATCAATTGTTGGTAATCTGGCGTTGGTATCGTCTTCATTCAAAATCATGAACAGTTTTTCGTAACGGCGGGCAATCTCAGGGGCAAGACCAAGCAAAATGACATTCTTTTCAAATTCATTCAACTTAAAATGCTGGCATAACTCTGGCAGAGCGAGAAACACTCCCGCCTCTTTGCTTTTCTGAATCCGATCGCTAATTCTGACGCAGGGGCTAGGTTGTTCCTTGGGTACTTCCCGCCCGCCTTGGGCAGGGTCAAGGGTGACAAAGCCATACCACCAATGGGCAGTCGCCCGATCGGTTGCCGTTTTCGCCACTTTGTTTATTTCATGGGTAATTTGTCGTTGCCGTGCCACTGCTTTGGTAATCACCCGATCGAGCCAACTGATCTCGGCTTTGATGTAACTGAGATTGTCGGGGAAGGGAGTCATGCAATGCCTTTGCGTAGAATGCCACGGATGGAAATCGCAATCAATATTCCCAAACCTAACAAAATCAGGAGAGAATTAGCCAGAGTTAAATCACCCCAGGGTGCCTCTAACACCACTGCTTGCCACTGCCATTGGGGATGACTATAGACATAACGAATTGGCTCGATCGCTAAAGAGAGGGGATTGAGACTGGCAAGCCATTGCAACCAAGTGGGCATGACTGACAGGGGGGCTAAAGCGGTGCTGGAGAAGATAAGAGGTAGGTTGACCAAAAAAATTAACGCTAACATCTCTTGGTGCCCCGGCAGGGCAAAAGCCACCGCCAAACTCAACATAGTGAAGTTGATGACCACTAAGCCCACCACCAAAGCCAGTATCGCCAAGCCACTAGCATTAGGTAACGTCGCTCCCATCAAAGCACTGACCAGAATAATTGCCGCCGATTGTATTAAACTCAGACTCAAAATGAAGACCGCCGAGGCTAGAACAATAGAAAAACGAGAAGCCAAGGGAGCAACCAAAATCCGTTGCAAAAAGCCAAACTCGCGGTCAAACATCAGGGGCAACCCCGCATTCAAAGCACCGCTAAAGGCGGTAAAAACAACGATGCCCGCTGCTAAAAATTGGATGTAGCTCTGCCCTGCCCCCAAAAATTCCGTCGGTACATTGCGGAATAACGCACCAAACAGCAATAACCACATCAGGGGCTGCACTACCCCCACAATCAATGTGGCAGGACGACGCACCAACTGAAGGAACCAACGCTTAGTCAAAGCAACGGTCTCTTGGTAAAACTCAGCTAGCATATCCCTTATCCACGTTTCCCCTATCCAGTCTAATTCATAGACGACCAGCCAAGGGTTGTAGGTTGCCACTCTCCCTAGTAGCAAAATTTACCAAATACTGCGAAAAATTAAAGAAATTCCGTGCCCCGCTGTCACAATCAGAAAGTATTGTTAAAATAGCCAGTACGTCTTTTTATCTAGTAAAAGCTATGGTGGCGTATAGCATTCCAGGACAACCTTGGTTAGTGGCAGAACGGGATAGTTGCGGAGTTGGCTTCATTGCCGATCGGTTAGGGCGATCGAGTCATAAAATCCTGTCTTTAACCCTCAAAGCCCTGGAGTGCGTGGAACACCGCGGCGGTTGCAGTGCCGATCGGGATTCGGGGGATGGGTCTGGCGTACTTACAGCTATTCCCTGGCAAATTTTTCAGAGGGAAATGGTGGGGGTTGACCCCAATACCTGTGCAGTTGGCATGTTCTTCCTACCCCAAGACCCAGATAAGCAGACAATTTGTCGAGAGATAACCGCCACTGTAGCGCAAGAAGAGGGGTTGACTGTATTGGGTTGGCGGGTAGTGCCCTGCAATAAAGACGTGTTGGGCAGGCAGGCACGGGAAAACCTACCCCAGATTGAGCAAGCAGTTTTTCTCTCCCCGGATGACCGCTCTACCTACATTACAAGGCGGCGTATCAAGTTAGCCATTGAAAAACACTACCCCCACTGGCATCAGGAATTTTACATCGCTTCCCTATCAAAGAAAACCATTGTTTACAAAGGAATGGTACGGGCAGAGGTGCTCGATCGGTTCTACCTGGATTTACAAGACCCTGACTTTGTTACCCCCTTTGCTGTTTACCATCGGCGATTTAGTACCAACACCATGCCCAAATGGCATCTAGCTCAGCCCATGCGGTTGCTGGGACATAACGGGGAAATCAATACACTCCTGGGTAACATCAACTGGTTTAAGGCGCGGGAGGGGAGTTTAGAGCACCCTACCTGGGGCGATCGTTTAGCAGATATACGACCGATTTTGAAGGAGAATGAGAGCGATTCTGCCAATTTAGACCATGTATTTGAACTGTTGGTGGAGACAGGACGCAATCCCCTAGAAGCCTTGATGATTCTGGTACCCGAAGCCTACCGCAGTCAACCTGACCTGGAGGATAAACCAGCAATTGTTGACTTTTACGATTTCTACAGTGGTATTCAAGAACCCTGGGATGGTCCAGCCCTACTGGCATTTAGTGATGGCAAGGTGGTGGGTGCTCTCCTCGATCGCAATGGTCTGCGGCCGGCGCGCTATCTAATTACCAAGGACGATCTAGTGATTGTCAGTTCGGAAGCGGGCACGGTTCCTGTCCCGGAAGAGAATGTCCTGGAGAAGGGGAGATTGGGACCGGGGCAGACGATCGCTGTGGACTTGGAGCAGCAGCAGATTCTCAAGAATTGGGACATCAAACTCGACATTGCCCAACGCCAGCCCTACGGTCAGTGGGTGCGGGAACACCGCCTGGAACTTTTACCCCAACCCTTTGCTAACCACACTAGCCTAGACGAGAAGCGCCTGCTTGCCTACCAAACTGCCTTTGGCTACACCCAGGAAGACGTGGACATGGTGATTGAAGCCATGGCGGAGTCAGGCAAGGAACCGGTCTTTTGTATGGGGGACGATATTCCTTTGGCTGTGCTCTCCCAGCGCCCGCGACTCCTATATGACTACTTCAAGCAGCGTTTTGCCCAAGTGACCAATCCCGCCATTGACCCCTTACGGGAAGGGATGGTGATGTCTTTGGAGGTGTATCTGGGGCGCAAGGGGAACTTACTCAATCCCGACCCCACAGCAGCCCGTCTAGTGCATTTACAATCTCCTGTCCTGAATGAGGCGGAGCTGGAAGCCCTCTACGAAACTAACCGATCGGTACAATCTCTCCATATTCTCTTCCCCCTGGCTGATGGCATAGATGCCCTAGAGCAGACTATTGACACCCTATGTCAGCGGGCAGTGGAGCTGGTAAAAAATGGCTGTGAAATTTTGGTCCTGTCCGATCGGGGCTTGGATGCCAATTGGGCGTTTATTCCCCCCCTGTTGGCAGTGGGAGCGGTCCACCATCGCTTGATCCAGGAAGGCTTGCGCATGCAGGTATCTTTGGTGGTGGAAACAGCCCAATGTTGGAGTACCCATCATTTTGCCTGCTTGATTGGCTATGGGGCTAGTGCAGTATGTCCCTATTTGGCGCTGGAAACGGTGCGGCAGTGGTGGCAGAAACCCAAGACCCAAACCCTGATGGCACAGGGCAAGTTGAAGCAAATGACAGTGGCGGAGGTGCAAGCTAGTTATCGCCAGGCGGTGGAGGGGGGCTTACTGAAGATTCTCTCCAAGATGGGGATTTCCTTGCTATCTAGCTATCACGGGGCACAGATATTTGAAGCGATCGGGTTGGGGCAGGCAGTGATTGCCAAGTGTTTTGCGGGGACAGTTTCCCGTATAGGGGGCATGAACTTCCGCGATTTAGCCAGGGAGGTAATTAGCTTCCATCAGCAGGCTTTCCCTGAGTTGCAGGTACAAAAGTTAGAAAACGCGGGTTTTGTGCAATACCGTCCTGGTGGGGAATACCACATGAACTCTCCGGAAATGGTAAAAGCACTCCACAAGGCAGTGGAAGGCAAGGACTACAACCACTACGAACTCTATCGCCAGCATCTGGAAAACCGTCCCCCCACAGCACTGCGGGATTTATTGGAATTTCACTCCGATCGGGAGCCGATTCCCTTGGAAGAAGTAGAGCCGGCAGAGAATATTGTCAAGCGTTTTTGTACAGGGGCAATGTCTCTAGGGGCGCTCTCCCGGGAAGCCCACGAAGTCTTGGCAATCGCCATGAATCGGCTGGGGGGCAAATCTAACTGCGGTGAGGGGGGCGAAGACCCTATCCGGGCCCAGGTGATCGACGATGTCGACCCTGAGACTGGTATATCCCCCACATTTCCCCATCTGCGGGGTTTACGCAATGGTGATACCCCTAACTCGGCAATCAAACAGGTAGCGTCGGGGCGATTTGGCGTAACCCCTGCTTACCTTGTCAGTTCCGATCAGCTGGAAATCAAGATTGCCCAGGGAGCTAAGCCAGGGGAAGGGGGACAACTGCCAGGGACAAAGGTCAGTGAGTATATCGCCATGCTCCGCCATTCCAAGCCAGGGGTACAGCTGATCTCCCCACCCCCCCACCATGACATCTATTCGATCGAAGACCTTGCCCAGTTAATTTATGACCTGCACCAAATCAATCCCCGTGCCAAAGTTTCGGTCAAGCTAGTGGCGGAAATCGGCATCGGCACGGTAGCAGCAGGGGTAGCCAAGGCTAACGCAGACATCATTCAAATCTCTGGACACGATGGCGGGACAGGAGCTTCTCCCCTCAGTTCCATTAAACATGCTGGCGTTCCCTGGGAGTTGGGCTTAACCGAAGTACATCAGGTATTGCTGGAAAATCAGCTGCGCGATCGGGTGTTGCTGCGGGTAGACGGTGGCTTCAAGGCGGGCTGGGATGTAGTGATGGCGGCACTTTTGGGGGGTGAGGAATACGGCTTTGGCACAGCCGCAATGATTGCAGAGGGCTGCATTATGGCGCGAGTCTGTCATACCAACAAGTGCCCCGTGGGGGTCACGTCCCAGTTGGAGCAGTACCGTAAACGTTTCCCTGGAGTGCCTGACCATGTAGTCAATTTCTTCCTATTTGTGGCAGAGGAAGTCCGTCACATCTTGGCGCAGTTGGGCTATCGGTCGCTCCAGGAAATCATTGGGCGGTCTGACCTGTTGCGGCGACGGCAGGATGTGGAGTTGACCAAACTGGATGTTAATCAGATCGACCTAGACTGCCTACTGCGGTTGCCTGAGGTGAAAACCGATCGTGCTTGGCTTGCTCACCCAACTACAGCTCATAGTAACGGTACTGTCCTGGATGATGCCATTTTGGCGCGGGCGGACGTGCAAAGAGCGATCGAGGAACAGCAAGACCTAAACCTGCAGCTAACAATTGTTAATACCGATCGGGCGGTGGGGGCGCGCATAGCTGGAGTGATTGCCAAGAAGTATGGCGATAGTGGTTTAGCGAGTCGGCTGCGGTTGGAGTTTCGGGGGGCAGCGGGGCAGAGCTTCGGTGCCTTCAATATCGACGGGATGCATCTCCATCTGATTGGGGAAGCCAACGACTACGTAGGCAAGGGGATGCGGGGCGGCATGATCAGCATCACTCCCCCGGCGGGCTATACTTATGACCCCTCGGAGAACTCGATCGTAGGTAATACCTGTCTATATGGAGCCACAGGGGGGTATCTATTTGCCTATGGCAGGGCAGGGGAACGGTTTGCTGTGCGTAACTCTGGTGCTAAGGCAGTAATTGAAGGCGCAGGGGATCACTGTTGCGAATACATGACGGGGGGTGTAGTGGTTGTTCTGGGGACAACGGGGCGGAATGTCGGTGCCGGTATGACAGGGGGCATTGCCTACTTCCTAGATGAGGACGGTCGCTTCAAGGCGCGCTTGAGTAAGGAAACTCTGACGGTGCAAAGGGTGAAAACCCAGGCAGGAATTGCCCAACTGCAGGATTTGCTGCAGATGAGTTTAGCAGCAACGGGCAGCCACAAGGTGAAGTTAATTCTCGATCGCTGGGAAGACTATTTACCTCGATTCTGGCAAGTGGTTCCCCCTTCGGAACTGAATACACCTGAAGCCACTGATGCCGTTGCTTTGGATTCTGTGGTAGAACAGCAAACCCGATCGTTGAAGCTCTCCTTACCCCAGTGAACACCCATCGCAAAATCTAGAGGTAGAGACCGTGACATACAAAGAACGCACCCAGCGGATTCGCCAGCACACTGCCAAAATCCAAGAGGCATTGCCTGAGGTAATGAAATCATTTTATGCTCTCAACAAAAGTGCTAGTGCCAGGGGTGCCTTGGATACAAAAACTAAAGAATTGATTGCCCTCGCCCTAGCTGTTGGCAGTCGTTGTGATGATTGCATCGCTTTTCACACCCAGGCGGTTTTGCAGGAGGGCGCATCCAAAGAAGAGATCATGGAAACCTTGGCAATTGCTGTGTTTATGGGGGGAGGGCCTTCTCTAATGTATGCCGCTCACGTTATTGAAGCAATGGAGGAGTGCCAATCTAGTCAATGATTTTGGGGGTAATCAACACAACTACCTCCCTTCTTTCCTTGGCTGTAGTAGTCGATCGGAATAAACTACCAATCAACGGAATATCACCGAGAAGGGGAGTTTTGAACACATTCTGTCGATCGATTTCCTGAATAATCCCTGCTAGAAAGAGAGTTTGTCCGTCCCGTAGGCGGATATTGCCTGTGTCGAGGCGGCGGCGATTAACTAACTGTTGAATTAAAACCTGGTCTGGACCGCGGATTGGTTCTCCAGGGGAACTAACCTCGGGGGAAACAGAGAGAGTAATAAAGCCATTGTCATCAATTTGTTCCACGGCGATATTCAAAATTACACCGACATCGATCGGTTCTCTGGGGTCAGAAATAGTGCGGGGTTGATTACCAGGACCAGTTTCAGAAATCGTCCTCAGTCCGGCAAACACTTGGGTAGTCAAGTTAACTTGGGAAGCACTCCCTTCTTGAACGATTAAGGTCGGGTCAGTGAGAATTTTGGCTTTGTTATTTCTAATCCTAGCTTGGAGATTAGCCAGGAATTTTGTGGGAAATTGGAAAGTGTTAGGCTGTCCTGGTTGGGGAACATTAGTGCTATTAATCGTGGGGGGGCTGAACAAACTGGAAGGTCCTTGGGAGCCGTCAGGAGCGGGAACAGGAGGTACAAAGGTGGGATTGATATTGCCAAAGTTGCCCGTAATTAAGCCCTGACTGTTGCTGAAGAAACTATCATCCACACCGAAGGAAAAACTACTGCCAAAATTTTCCTGGTCATCGAGAGTAACTTCCACAATTTTCACATTCACAGAGACTTGGCGGCTACGGACATCCACTTGTTTCAAATAATCAATCGCTGCTTCCACCAAATTGGGAGTACCAATCAAAGTGACAGAATTTGTACGATTATCGGCTGTGACTTGTAAGCCATCAAAAATTTGGGCAGCGGGGGGACGTTGCGGCTGAGGCGTACGGGGTTGAGTACCACCGCCATTAGCGCCGAGGGCCTCTAGGAGTTGTTGGGCACCTTTAATGGGAATTTGGCGTTGTAACGTTGTAGTGCGACTGAGTTGACTGGTAGTGACATTAGTTTGTCCTGCTCCCACTGTGCCGCCACCACTAGAAATACTGGAAGCACTATTAGTAGTACTAGTAATTCTCACCTCTGGCAGGCTCGCTTTGATTTGATTTAACCGTACAGTTTTAACTACTAAACCCCTAGCACTCAGGGGCAATTCTTTGCCAATCAAAATTGTGTTCCCCACTCTAGTAGCTTGTAAATTACTGACTTGCAAAATGTAGTTGAAAACATTCTCTACTGTCTCATTCTTGACTTCCATAGATACAGTGGTGCTTACCCCTTTCTTATCTCCTTCTGAAGTTTCCACAAATACAGTGTTCAAGCCTACAGTCATCGCTAAAACAGACAGTACATCTTCCACTGGTGCAGACTTCAAAACCAAGGTAGGAATACGCTCATTGGAACCTAGACTGATGCGCAAAGGGGTAAAGGGTAAAGAACTAATAGCTATGTCTCCCGCGGGGGGCACGATCGCCTTGGGCACAAAGGGGGTAAAGGGTGGTTCTGGTGGCTGTACTGCTGGTTCGGCAGGAGGGACAAGCCGACCTTTATCCGTGTTTTTTGCCGCCGCAATGGGAAACTTGAGGACAATGCCATTCAGGTTCTGCCCTACTTCCACGCGATTGCCGGGCTGGGTAGGTGTAAAGATGACTTGGACAGTCCGATCGTCTAAGGGCAAAATGGTGACCGCACTAATCCCTGGGGCAGGATTGGCACGAAAGAAGGTATTGCCTTCGGGTAGTTGCAGAGCAGTATCGCTAATTTCCACAACCCAATTTTTACCCCGTTGAGTGGTGCTAATTCTGGGTAGCTGTGTTACCTGGGTTTCCAAAACTACTTCCAGGGCGGTTTCTGTCACTTTTAGCTGGGCTTTGCGGATGGTGTTAGCCAAAAGGGGGCGGGCAAGACAAGTAAAAGCCACTACTGTCCCGATCGTTAAAGCCAGCGGCAGTCTTCCCATAGGTGCAGTTGATGAAGTCCCATTCAGTATAGCGAGATTAGTTCAATCCTTGAGCACACCTTGGGCGAATGTGGTTTCAATTTCCTGCACTAGTTTTGCCTGACTCCACTGGGCATAAAGATGACTGACAATGGCACTAGCACCTGCTCCCACTCCCTCCTTCACAAACCCCTGTTCATAACATTGCAACTGGGGATAACGGGCATCACGAAAATGTAACTCGCTACAAACCAGGGGTATGTCTAACTCTGTGGCTAACTCTGCCAATTGACAACTGGGGTCATCCACTACCCAACGGGTCGTACCCACCACAACCCGATCGGGTTGCCAGGGCAATCCGTAATACTCTGCTAATTTCTGTGCCAAGACATACACCGCTACCATCTGGCTGCCTCCCCCCAACAGTACTCCCCCATAGCTACTTGCCCCGATCGTCATACCTGCTATTACAGGCTGCATGGGGTCACCCACGGCGGCAACAATTGTTGAAGGGTCACGGGTTCTAAGGTTCACCGATCGGGCTAACCCCTGTTGTACCACTGCCCACTTTTGCTGATGATTACAGATGGGATGGGAACTACTGACTTTGCTATGAGCATCAATCCCCAAGGCGGTGAGGACAGCAAGAGCCGTAGTTGTCCCCCCTGCCACACATTCACTGAGCACCAGGTAAGGATGAGCAGCAGCTAACTTCTTGCCCCATTCCAACCCTTTCTGAAACAGGTGGTCTACGGTTGCCCAATCCTGTGCCCTCCCTGTACTTAAACACCTAGACGGAGCACCGCCCAACCCGATCGTGGGTACAGTGGGAGGCTGGGGTAACCCACTGTCAAAGATATAGAGGGGCAAACCTAACTCTTGCACCACTGCCCTGCTGATTACAACAGGAGAAGCCCCAGCTATGAGAGGGGGAAGGGGGAAATAGACATTCCTGCCCCAGTAAAGGAACTCCGCATCAGCGATCGCTGTGGTTTTACGACTGGCAGGGGTAGCTCCCGCCGCTGAAATCCCCTCAATCAGGCAAGTATCAGTAAAGCCCAGTACCAGGACAAAGGCAGGTTTAAGCCCCCTATATCTAGCTAGCCACTCCCGCGCCCGACCACCACCACTGACAACCCGAATCACTAGAGGGCATTAGCTTGAGCCTGAGCCGCCTCTTCTGGATGGATACCTAAACGGGTGAGATTAAACCTACCCTTCTGGTCAATCTCCCGCACCTTGACCACAATGTTGTCCCCCACATCAATCACATCCTCTACCCGCGCTACCCGATTCTCCGACAGCTGGGAAATATGTACCATCCCCTCCTTGCCAGGTAAAAACTCCACAAATGCCCCGATCGGGATAATCCTGGTTACTTTGCCCAGGAACACATCCCCTACCGCAATCTTACGGGTCATGGACTCGATCATCAATTGGGCGCGGCGTGCCCCCTCACGGCTAGTAGAAGCGATCGTGACAGTGCCATCATCACTAATATCAATTTTTGCCCCCGTTTCCTCAATGATGCCCTTGATGTTCTTGCCCCCAGGACCAATCACCAAACCAATTTGATCGGGGTTGATCTTCATAGTGGTCAGACGGGGTGCATAGGGAGATAACTCAGGACGGGGTTTGGGCAGAGTCTGCAACATCTTATCCAGGATAAATAACCGCCCCGCCCGCGCTTGGTAAATCGCTTCCCTCAAGGTCTTCAGAGAAATGTTAGTAATCTTCATATCCATCTGCAGAGCCGTAATTCCTGTATCCGTCCCTGCCACCTTGAAGTCCATATCCCCCAAGAAGTCCTCAATGCCCTGAATATCTGTCAGGATGCGTACCTCATCCCCTTCTTGCACCAAACCCATCGCCACACCAGAGACAGGCTTCAACAGAGGTACCCCCGCATCCATCAGCGCTAGGGTAGAAGCACACACCGACCCCATAGAAGTGGAGCCATTGGAAGAGAGTACCTCTGACACTACCCGCAGCACATAGGGAAAATCCTTCTCCGAAGGAATCACTGGCACCAAAGCCCTTTCCGCTAGCGCTCCGTGCCCCACCTCCCGGCGACCTGGCGATCGGAGGGGTTTTACTTCTCCCACGGAATAGGGGGGCATATTGTAGTGATGGAGATAGCGTTTTTTCTCTTCCACGTAGAGTTCATCGGACATATCCTGGGCATCTTCACTTGTACCCAAGGTTGCCACTGATAGTACCTGGGTCAAACCTCGATTAAACAAGGCACTGCCATGCACCCTGGGCAATACCCCTACCTCACAGGAAATGGGACGAATTTCATCCAACTTGCGCCCGTCAATGCGGATATTCTGCTCAATCACCTGCCGCCGCATCAACTTCTTAGTTAGTTCCTTGAAGGTAGCATTGAACACATCACTACTGACTGCACGGAATGGATGGTCCTCCGGCAACGCCTCGATCGCTGCTTTTACATCTTCCTTAATGGCATCTAACTTAGCATCCCTAACAGCTTTTTCCTTCTCGCAACTGGCAATTACCTCCTGCACCCGATCGGTGGCTTTTTCTGCCACAAACTGTTCAAACTCCACATATTCGTTGGGGGGAGGAGTTAGATCAGGAGGCTCAATACCCAATTCCCCCATGATGCGCTGTTGCGCCTTTACCAGTTCCTCTACTGCTTCATAGCCAAACTCGATCGCTTCCAGCATGTCCTGTTCGGGGAGTTGATTTGCTCCTGCCTCCACCATCACTACCCCCTCAGGCGTGCCCGCTACTACCAAATCCAGGTCACCGGATTCAATTTCCGCAAAAGTGGGGTTGATAATGAACTCATCCTGATGCAGACCCACACGCACCCCCGCCATCGGTCCCTTGAAGGGCAACTTTGCCAACCAGCAAGCCACCGAAGCTCCCGTTACTGCTAGGACATCCGCTGGCACCTTTTCATCTAAGGAGAGGGTAGTAGCCACTACTTGAATTTCCTCCCTAATCCAGTTGGGAAAGAGGGGACGTAAGGGGCGGTCAATCAAGCGGCAGGTCAGAATTGCTTTTTCGGGGGGTTTACCTTCCCGCTTCAAGAACCCACCAGGAATCCGTCCTGCAGCATAGAGCCGTTCTTCGTAGTCCACTACCAGGGGGACAAAATCAATACCTTCCCGCGCCTCACCTTTGGTTGCCGTCACCAGTACTGCTGTATCACCACACTGAATCAGGACACAACCTCCTGCCTGGGGAGCAAATTTGTTAATAAACAGCTTGATCTCTCTGCCAAAAAAGGGGATAGTTTTTTCTATAGCACTCATTGCGCTTTGCTTTGCTCTCTATGTCATTCCTAGGCTCATCCTAGCATCCTTAGCTATAAGTGGGGCATTTTTGTCAGAACTTTTTCACAGAGTGGTGGTGGGTGCTATAGCTTATTAAATTGACGCTAGTTGAAATTGATGACGGACATCATCAAGGGTAGGTACTTTGGGGTAGTTTTTCCTACCATTCGAGGACGGCAGGTATCTCTGCAACTATTTTTAGACGAAAATGAATATACCCAAAGGTTGATCTTATCTAACTTTGCTAGGGGTGTTCCCTACGAGCCAGAGATTTCTCGCTTGTTTTTAGAGTTTCTGACAGAAGGTGACACTGTAATTGATGTCGGTGCTCATGTTGGTTACTATTCCCTGCTTGCCTCTGTTTTGGTGGGTGCCCCAGGGAAAGTAATTGCCTGTGAAATGTCCAAGGCTAATTTACTGCGGTTACTTTACCACTGTCAAATCAACAATGCCAGCAACATAAGTATAGTGGCAGGGGCAGTGGGTGATCAATGCCGCGAAGTTAGCTTCTTTGTCAATCTTGATAACGATGGCGGACATGCTCTGTGGAATGTGGGCAATCATCCCTACAACCAAAACAGTGCCAAACAGCGCCAGCAGGAAAAAGTAATTATGCGTACCTTGGATGCAATTACCCAGGAATATGAGGTTGCGAAAATTAAACTCATTAAAATTGATGTAGAAGGAGCTGAACCCCTAGTACTAAAAGGTGGTAGGAATACGATCGATCGCCTCAAGCCTCCATTTGTTATATGTGAAATTAATGAGTTTGGGTTACAACAAATGGGCTATAGCCAAATGTCTGTGCGGCATTTCTTTTACGATTTGGGCTACCATAGCTACGTCATTACCGATCGGTTATTGCCGCTTTTGCCTAACAGTAACTGGCAGCAAGGTTTATTCAATGTTTTATTTTCTATACATACAGACTTGCACAAGAGCTAGTCAGAGACTTGCTTTAAGAGATAGTAGGGTGAGCAACGATCGTTTGTAGCATTGGGGAATGGTTTAATAGCTCTTCCGCCTTCAGATAGTAGCCCGCAGTGACGGAATTTTCATTGGTCAAATAAATAGAAGAATTACAGCTTTCCTTTCCGCAACCTGTTTTCTATCTACTTCCGTCAGAAATGCGCAGGGACAAGATTTACAATACCTTTTTCACCGCCATAGTTTAGCAACAGGTTAAATTGAGACTTAGCTTGGGGCAGCAAATACAGTACCCCTGTAGTTTTGGATAGACAGAAGCAACAGCAGCCCAAATGGGTGCCGCCTCCCCTACTCAATACACTAAGAGCAAAGTTGCAATTCACACAGCGTGGTCCGTAGAGTTTAGAAAACAGCTAACGCACTGCCTGGTGAAATTCCTGAATTGCCTGAACCGAGAGGGGGGCTTCCTTAAGGGCACGAATGGCAGCGATCGTGGCTTTAGCTCCCGCAATAGTGGTGATAACAGGAATTTTGTACAGAAGAGCAGCCCGGCGGATCATTTGGGCATCGGTCTGGGCTTCACTGCCGGAGGGGGTGTTCACAATTAGTTGTACCTGCCCATTTTTGATCGCATCCCCGATGTGGGGTCTACCTTCGTGGAGTTTTAGGACTTGCTGACAGGGAATGCCATTGCGCTGCAAAATCCTATAGGTCCCTTCTGTAGCAATGATTCTAAAACCTAACTCGGCAAAGCCTTCGGCAACACTGGTAACGCTGCGTTTGTCTCTTTCATTGACTGAAATAAATACAGTCCCACTTAGGGGTAAATTCTGCCCCGCTGCAATCTGGGATTTAGCATAGGCGCGCCCAAAGTCTGTATCAATGCCCATTACTTCCCCCGTCGATCGCATTTCTGGTCCCAAAATCGTATCTGTGCCAGGGAATTTGGCAAAGGGTAAGACAGCTTCCTTGATGGATATCCGATCGGGGAATACTTCCCTTGTAAATCCCAATTCAGGCAGTGAGTAGCCCGCCATCACCTTAGTTGCCAGGTTGACCAGGGGCACACCGATCGCTTTGCTAACATAGGGCACCGTGCGTGACGCTCTGGGATTGGCTTCTAGGATGAACACCTGCTCTTTCTGATAGCCATTGCGCTCTACTTGCACTGCGTATTGTACGTTCATTAAACCAACCACCTGCAGACGCTTAGCCAGAGCGATTGTCCATTCTCTGATGGTATCGAGGGTGGCTTTGCTGAGGGAGAAAGTGGGAATAGCACAGGCGGAATCCCCAGAGTGAATCCCCGCTTCCTCTATGTGTTCCATGATCCCCCCAATCACTACGTTCCCCTGACTGTCGGCAATGGCATCTACGTCAACTTCGATCGCCCCCTCCAGAAAATGGTCAATCAATACAGGGTGCTCCGGTTCAATTAAAACTGCCCGCAGCATGTAGTTTTCTAGTTCGCTATCGGTGTAGACGACTTCCATCCCCCGCCCCCCCAAAACGTAGCTGGGACGGACTACCACGGGATAGCCAACGCGACGCGCTACTTCTAGAGCTTCCGGAAATGACCGCGCAATGCCATTGGCAGGCTGACGGATACCCAACTCTTCACAGATTTTTTCAAACCGCTCCCGGTCTTCAGCAATGTCAATCGAGTCAGGCGATGTCCCCCAGATTTTTGTTGGCAATTCTGGATGGGCTTGCAGATACTTTTGCAGGGGAATAGCTAACTTGAGGGGCGTCTGTCCCCCAAATTGAATGATAATACCGATCGGTTTTTCCGCCTCAATTATATTCAATACATCTTCGCGGGTTAGGGGTTCAAAATAGAGACGATCGCTAGTGTCGTAGTCGGTGGAAACTGTTTCGGGGTTAGAGTTGACCATGATCGTTTCATAACCCAACTCCTGCAGAGCGTAGCTAGCATGGCAACAACAGTAGTCAAACTCAATCCCTTGCCCAATGCGGTTGGGACCGCCCCCTAGAATCATCACCTTGGGCTTCTCTGTTGGTCTAATTTCCGTTTCTGTTTCGTAGGTGGAGTAGTGATAGGGAGTAAACGCCTCAAATTCAGCAGCACAAGTATCTACGGTTTTATAGACAGGAACTATCCCCAATTGCTGGCGATATTCTCGTACATCGTCTTCGCTAGTTCTGGTCAAAAAGGCAATTTGCCGATCGCTAAAGCCCATTCGTTTTAGTTGGAGCATTTCCTCTGGTGCAATTTCCGCCAGAGCTTTGCCCTTGATTGCCAATTCTTGGTCAGTGATTTCCCGCAATTTTTGGATAAACCAGGGGTCAATCTTGCTTAAATTAGCCACTGTTTCCACTGTCAACCCCGCTAAAAATGCCTGGCGAATCATCAATAACCGATCGGGATTGGGGGTGCGCAAACTCGCCTTAATTTGCTCTAGGGAGTAAACGGGGTCTTCGCGGTCGGCACCAAAGCCAAACCTGCCCGTCTCTAACGAGCGAATCGCTTTTTGCACTGACTCCTGGAATGTCCGCCCGATCGCCATCACCTCTCCCACCGACTTCATTTGCGTGGTCAGGGTGGGGTCAGAACCAGGGAATTTCTCAAAAGCAAAGCGCGGAATTTTGGTGACAACGTAGTCGATGGTAGGTTCAAAACTGGCGGGTGTCTTTTTGGTGATGTCGTTGGGAATTTCGTTGAGGGTATAGCCCACCGCTAACTTCGCTGCCATTTTAGCAATGGGGAAACCCGTCGCCTTGGAAGCCAGGGCGGAACTGCGGGACACACGGGGATTCATCTCAATAATGATTACTTCTCCGTCCTCTGGGTTGACGGCAAACTGCACATTAGAACCACCAGTTTCCACACCGATGGCACGCATCACTTTGATGGCATAGTCCCGTAGCCGTTGATACTCTTTATCGGTCAAGGTTTGGGCAGGAGCGACGGTAATTGAATCCCCTGTATGTACGCCCATCGGGTCGACATTTTCAATACTACAAATGATCACCACATTGTCGGCAATATCCCGCATCACCTCTAGTTCATACTCCTTCCAGCCCAAGAGGGACTGTTCAATCAAAATTTGGGACCGTGGGGAAGCCTCTAACCCACCACTGGCAATCTGTTCAAACTCTTCTTGGTTGTAGGCAATGCCACCGCCTGTGCCCCCCAGGGTGTAACTGGGACGAATAATCAAGGGATAACTGCCAATACTCTGCGCCACTGCCCGCGCTTCTGCCATGGTGGTCGCCAACCCCGACGGACAGACCTTGATGCCTATCTGCTGCATCGTCTCCTTGAACAATTTGCGGTCTTCTGCCTTTTTGATCGCCTCTAACTTTGCCCCGATCAGCTCTACACCATACTTGTCTAACACACCCCCCTCTGCCAAAGCCACAGCGGTATTGAGAGCAGTTTGTCCCCCCATAGTGGGTAACAGCGCATCAGGGCGCTCCTTAGCAATGATCTGCTCCACAATCTCCGGTGTGATAGGCTCAATGTAAGTCCGATCGGCAGTACGGGGGTCAGTCATGATCGTAGCGGGGTTGGAGTTGACTAATACCACTTCGTAGCCCTCTTCCTTGAGGACTTTGCACGCCTGGGTGCCTGAATAGTCAAATTCGCAGGCTTGACCAATGACGATCGGACCCGCACCGATGAGCAGAATTTTATGGATGTCGTTACGCCGGGGCATGGAGAAATTACTGTTTACAATCAGTCGATTATTTTACTGTCTTACATCCCAGTTATTTGTAAGCAAGTTTACTGCGGCGGTCTTCACAGAACTTAACAAATTCGGCTATGATGGGGTATGATAAGATGCTTGCCCGTTCTACCTGCGGCAGTTTAGCTACTGATTGAGGAAGGGCTGGGCAACGGTACACATAGCTAGGAGCAACTATGCCCACTTTTCTTGACCTTGGTATTTCGGTACAGCGTGTAGAACTGTTGCAGACTTTAGGTTTTGTCCATCCCACTCCTATTCAAGCCCAGGCGATTCCCCATTTGCTCATGGGCAGGGATGTTTTGGGACTGGCACAGACGGGGACGGGTAAAACCGCGGCTTTTGCGCTGCCTCTGCTGGAGTTAATTGACCCAGCCAGTCCCCTGCTGCAGGGGATTATCCTCACTCCCACACGGGAATTGGCGTTGCAGGTGATGCAGGCGGTTAAAAGTTTCAACCTCAAACCAGGGGGAGCACGAATTACCTGTGTCTATGGCGGACAAGCGATCGAGCGGCAGATTAAGCAACTGGAGCAGGGGGTACAGATTGTCGTGGGTACGCCAGGACGGGTGATTGATTTGCTGGAGCGGGGGGTACTGGACTTGCAACAGGTTCGCCATTTTGTGCTGGATGAGGCGGATGAAATGTTGAATATGGGATTTATCGAGGATGTGGAGAGGATTCTCAGTGCTACCCCCAAGGACAAACAGTCGGCGTTCTTCTCCGCCACGATGCCGATCCCTGTCCAGAAACTGGTGCAACGCTATCTCAAAAACCCTGTCACCGTCCAGATCAAAACTGATGCTGTCACCAAAAAACAGATTGAACAGCAGGCTTATTTTGTCCCTGCCCACCTCACGAAGGAAGAGGCTTTACTGCCAATTTTGGAGTTGGAGTCCCCCGAGTCGGCGATTATTTTCGTCCGTACCAAAGAGACGGCCAGCCGTCTGAACACACTTTTGCAGGAAGCAGGACACTCGGTAGATGAATACCACGGCAATCTCTCCCAGTCCCAGCGAGAAATGCTTATCCGCAGGTTTCGCAGCCAGCAGGTTAAGTGGATTGTGGCTACTGATATTGCCGCCAGGGGCTTAGACATTGATGGGCTAACCCATGTGTTTAACCTAGATTTGCCCGACGACCCCGATCGCTATATCCACCGCATTGGGCGTACAGGCAGGGCAGGCAGGACAGGCAAGGCTATTTCTCTGATCACCGCCAAGGAAAAGTACCGCCTCAAACAGTTGGAGAAGCTGACAGGACAACCGATCAAAATCTGTGAGATGCCTACCCTACAACAACTCCAGGCTTGTTGGATCGCCCGCTTTACCACCCAGATTCACAATGCCCTCACTGGGGAAAGATTAGCTTCGTTTCTCCCTTTGGTCTCCCAGCTGACGGAAATTTATGACCCCCAGGCAGTAGCGGCAGCCGCTTTGCAGTTGGCATACTCCCAGATGCAATCCGACCGGGCGGAAAAGGCGGTGATGGAAATTTTGGCAAAACAGCCCCCTAAACCCCTTCGCCGTCAGCACAATTCTAGCCAGCGGGTTGTCAGTAGTCCTAAACGTTAGTGCTCATGTCTGTTTCTGCCATCTTTGCTTTTGTTGCGGGTTTAAGTTTTTGGTCGAGCATGGGGTGTAATTTACCGATTATGCCCCTCTATGTGGGAGAGGAGTTAAAGGGAGAAGCCTACGTGGGCTTGGTGATGGCTACCTTTGCTACGGGCTTAATCCTGTTTCGCGGTGCCCTGGGGCGCTTGACCGATCGCTGGGGACGGAGACGATCGATGCAGATGGGTTTGATCATTGCGGGGACAATTCCCCTCCTTTATCATCTCTTGCCCCATGTACCTGTGGTGATTGCTCTCCGTCCAGTTCATGCTTTGGCGGTGGGGTCATTTGCTACGGGTTATGCTGCCCTGATGGGAGATATAGCTCCTCCAGGCAAAAGGGGACAGGTAATTGGTTTCTTGAGTCTGGTTAACCCTTTGGGCTTGGGACTGGGTCCTTGGGCGGGGGATACCCTGAGGGCTGCTCTGGGCTACGGGGCGGCCTTTGCCATGGCTTCCACCTTTGCCATGATTGGGCTATTGTGCACCTTGTTTGTCCAGGACAACTACGAGCCTCGCCTTTACCACAAGCAAAAATACTTACCCATCTGGAAACTGGTCACCACGGCTAAAGTGCGATCGCCTGCCTTTGTCCTCCTGGCAGTGGGTATGGTATTCGGCATTGTCAGTACCTACTTACCCAAACTGATGGATGAGTTGAACCTAGGGGTGGGAGCTGGTACGTTTTACGCCGCTGCCTCTATGGCGCAATTTATCTTTCGGATGCCTGTGGCTAGCCTGGGAGACCGTTACGGACGCGGCATATTTGTCACCTTCTCCCTAGTCTGTTATGCCCTGTCCATGGTTATTGTCGCTACGGCTAACTCGGCGGAAGCGATCGTGATGGGTGCCATCCTCGACGGGGTAGCAGCGGGGACAGCGATCCCTACTGTCATTGCTTGGCTAGCAGACCGCACATCGCCCCAGGAGAGGGGGACAGTCATGGGGACTGCCTGGTTAGGTTTTGACGTAGGGATTGCCACTGCTGCCAGTATGGTGGGATGGGTGATGCAGCTCCTGCCGCCCAGCGTACCCCTTGTAACAGTATTTTGGATAGCTAGCTTGCTCTCCCTCCTTGCCTTGGTTGTATTTGTCGTAACCTGTAGTGACAATGTGGCAGAGTCAGTAAAATTCGCCTTGGGACGGGGTAAGGATAAGTACGCAATTACCAACCAGACGTAGTACACTCAATCCATAGAGACTGGGCAATCATGGTGTTTTGGAAGAGCCTGTTTAGTACCACGGAAGTTCCCGAAGCGGCAAAGAAAGCCAAGATGCGGCGGTTGCCAGGCTACACGGAACAGATATACTTCAGTACAGACAAAAATATTGACCTCTACGAACTAGAAGAACTCTGTGATGCAGTGGGTTGGTCCCGTCGTCCTCTGCACAAGGTAAAAAGAGCTTTGCAATATAGCTTTGTGGTAGCTTCCCTGTGGTATTTTCGTGGTTCTTACCAAAGATTGATTGGTTTTGCTAGGGCTACGTCCGACCACGCTTTTAATGCAACGATATGGGATGTGGCGATTCATCCAGAATTTCAGAATCGGGGATTGGGCAGAGCGTTGATGCTGGAGTTAATCAATGAGCTGCGGCGGGCAGACATCAGTAATATCAGTCTCTTTGCCGATGCCCATGTGGTGGAATTCTACAAGCGCCTTGGTTTTTGCCCCGACCCCGAAGGGATTAAAGGGATGTTTTGGTACAATTAATCCAGCTGTACCTCTGTGAAAAAACAGCTGCGAGCACCTGTATGACAGGCTATACCTCCTATTTGCTCCACCTTGACTAGTAGAGTGTCAGCATCACAGTCGTAGAAGAATTGCTTTAGTTTTTGAATATGCCCTGAGGTTGCCCCCTTGTGCCATAACTCCTGTCGCGATCGGCTCCAGTAATGGACTTCCCCTGTCTCCAAGGTCTTAACGATCGCTGCCGCATTCATCCACGCCATCATCAAGACGGTATTATCGCGGTAATCCTGGGTAATTACAGGAATCAAGCCCTGGTCATTGAATTTGAGGGTATCTAACAGTTGTGAGAGCTGCATAGTTCGATTGCTGCGGCAGTACTGATTGTACCAGAGGGGGTAGGAGTACCGAAGAGGTGGCTGACTATAATGAGGACGCAAGGTTAGGCGATGTAGCTGTGGCTGAAATCTTCAACTTAGATACGCTGTTGCAGTTAGCCCACCGTTACGGCTATGGGGTGATTTTTGCAGGAATTTTGCTAGAAAATGCAGGTATCCCTTTGCCAGGGGAGACTTTGACTTTGATTGGCGGTTTTTTGGCAGGGAATGGCGAGTTGAGTTACCCAGGGGTACTGATAAGCGCGATTGGGGGTGCCATCATTGGCGATAGCTGTGGCTACTGGTTGGGGCGCTGGGGTGGCTTGGTATTGGTAGAAAGGATTGCCCATGTATTTGCGATCCCCCATGAACACATAGAACGGGCGCAGGAAAAATTTAACGCTAATGCCGATCGGGCAGTGTTCCTGGGCAGATTCGTCGCCCTTTTACGCATTTTTGCTGGTCCGTTGGCAGGTATTGCGGGTATGAGTTATCCCCGTTTTTTAATTTTTAACAGTTTGGGGGCAATTACTTGGGGGGCGACGATGACTTCCATAGCTTACTTTTGCGGTCAGTATATATCTCTCTCGGATTTAGTGAGCTATGTTTTACGGTTTGCTGTTCTGGCTCTATTGGTGTTGGTAATTTGGCTATGGCGGTCTGATGCTCGCCCTAGGAAAACTGACGGGCATGGAGTTGGCTATAGCGACCGTTAAGGGCTAGTAACTCTTGATGGCTACCCGATTCGATGATCTGACCCTTATCGAGGACAAAAATCCGATCGCAGTTCCTCACGGTTGCCAAGCGGTGAGCAACAATTAATACGGTGCGGTCGTACATTAATCTTTGCAGTGCTTCTTGCACTAGGGCTTCTGATTCACTATCCAAAGCAGAAGTAGCTTCGTCTAAGAGGAGAATTTTGGGATTATGTAACACGGCTCTGGCAATTGCTATTCGCTGGCGCTGTCCACCCGACAGATTTACTCCCCGTTCCCCTACCCAAGTGTCGTATTGTTGGGGGAGTGCCATAATGAAGTCGTGAGCATTAGCAACTTTTGCTGCTTTTTCAATTTCTGCCCGATCGATATTTGTCTTGCCAAAGGCAATGTTAGCGGCTACTGTACCGGAAAAAAGGATAGTTTCTTGGGGCACAATAGCGATTTGCTGACGCAGGCTGCGGAGGGTAACTTTACTAATATCCTGGTCATCAATTAATACTTTGCCCTGCTGGGGGTCGTAGAAACGCAGTAACAAATTCATGAAGGTACTTTTGCCTGCCCCTGATGCCCCCACGAGAGCGACAATTTCCCCTGGATAGATAGTAGTGTTGATGTTTTTTAGTACCCAATCCGTCTGGTCAGGATACTTGAAATAAACGCCCCTAAATTCAATTTTTCCCTGAATTGTACCTAAAGTAATTGCTGCGGGATGCTCCGTAACAGCTGGTTGCAGTTGGAATAATTCAAAAACTCGATCGGTGGATGCCTGCACCTGTTTCAATTCATTGTAATTATTGGTAACATTTCTAATCGGGTCAATCAAGAGAGCAACAGCGGCACAAAAGGAGACAAAATTTTTCACTGCTAGCACCCCCTGGGCAATCTGCCATACAGCAATCCAAATCAGAATAATAATTGCCAATGCCTGCAATAAACTGACCACCGGATATTGGATGGAACGAATCCGATCGGTGGCATATTTACTTTGTCTGTGTAGTTCCGCCGCTTGCTGAAATCGGCTAGTTTCAAATGCTTCTGCCCCAAAGGCTCTCACCAGACGAATACCACTAAAAATCTCCGCCAGGAATGCCGATAAACTAGATACTTGGTCTTGACTCCTACGGGCTAAATTCAACATCCGATCGCCAAACCAGGCCACAATCACCGCTAACAAAGGAGCCACAATCAGGACAGTCAGAGTTAGAATCCAGTTGAGGTAAAACATATACCCCAAGATCAAAATTAACTGTAACAGTGAGGGAAGAAACTGATAGAAAAACTTGCCCATCACTTCCCCAATCCGATCGATGTCCTCTGTTAAGCGGTAGGATAAATCCCCTGCCCTTGCCTCGGCAAAATAGCTCAAATCTAAAGATTGTAAGTGGGAGAAAGCATCTACTCGTAACTCCTTTGTTACCTGCAGGGCTGCCTCCGCCATCATCACATCCTGTCCATACTGACAAAAACCCTGCACAGTGAATAACAAAACTGTGTAACCTGACACTGTGGTAATTTTGCTAATACTTCCTTCCCCTACCGCCTCCGAAACCAGCCCAAATATCATTGCTAGAATGGGCATACCACCGATGTAAACGATCGTGCAGGCAATCGCTTTAGTTAATAACCACCATTGGGTTTTAATGTAAGGTAAAAGAGCAAAGTAAGAGCTACGCAATCCACTACCAGGAAAACCACGGCTTTTATTCTACCTATACCCTAGGAAATTTGACCGATCGGGCAATTAGTTTTGTCGGACATTTACAGTGCGAGTAACATCAATCAGTCGTTCCCTGTTGCGCTCTAATCGAAAAGTGGCTGTCCACACCCCAGGGCTAAGCCGTCGCGTTCCTGTGAACAACATAAACAAGCGATTGTCTTTCTCTAGGGTAGTGCGATAGTCTACTACTTTTTGTTGGGCTGGATTGACAATGATCATGGACAACTGGTCACCTCTCTTCACACCATAGGAGCGTGTCCAAAATACCAGCGCTTTGTCCTTTGTGGTAATCTCTACTCCTTCCCACTTGCCCTGTTCCAGCTCTGCCATGGTTGGTGCCTGGGGACTGAAGCCAGCATGAATTAGACCCGTCGGCACGTAGGGGATGGGTTGCTGCCAAAGACCAGTTCTATTAGCTTGACAATCCCTAGCTAGTTCTACCCCCCCATGGGGGTCGATCGGTTGCCCCTGATACCGTACCTCTAGGTGTACATGGGGAAAGGAAGCTAAGCCAGACTGCCCAACCAAGCCCAGTACTGTCCCCTGCTCTACCCGTTGCCCTGGGCGCACCCGCACTGACCCCTGCCGTAAATGGCAATATTGCGTTTCCCAACCCTCCCCATGGTCAATGACCACACCATTACCGCACTCCTGCCCCTTCACTGAGTCGGGATTGCTCACTTTCCTGTCGGGTACCCCATCTCGCACCCGCAGCACTCTGCCCGCCGCTACTGCCACTACCTTTACCCCCATTGCCATCCGCCCCTCATCAGCTATGGCAAAATCCGTGCCCCTATGCCCGTCATAGCTCAAATCCCCGCAGCGGTAGTCCTTAAATCCAGGAGAAGTATCCCGATCGGGGTAGAGCAACACAAAGCACTCAGTACAGGGGGAAGCCAGAGCGAGAGCTAGTAGGAGAGGCACCATCACCGAGGGACAGCAGTAAAGGGAGATAACTTCCGTTGGCAACTGCGCACTGACATAAATAACTGGCGCATCAACTCATCTTTACCCAGGGGTGTATCTGCTTCATAAAAGCCAGGTATCCAGGGTAAGTGCCCCCTAGGGGCTTCGTGGCTGTAGTTAATGCGGGTACCGTTAATCCATGCCATTGACCCTGCCCGCTTGACCCGATAACCGATCTTTTCACAGAAGTTGCGATAGTTTTGCCCCTCCGCCTCATAAATATCACACTTAACACTGAAGCCGAAGCGATTATTGCTGTAGCGCAGCCACAGTATATCCAGGTTGAGCAACTCATTACAGGGGATACGAGCTATGTCCCGCTCGGCAAACTTACTCCCTGTTGGACGACCCAGGGCACGACAGAGCAAGTTCCAGGTTTCTATGTCCGCTGCCTTTAAGTCCCCGATCGATAAAAAGTATTCCAGCTGGGCATAGTCCAAGCGCGATGGGTAAAGGCTAATCATACTCTTGGACTGCTCCCGCAGTAAACCAACCTCCAGGTCCTTGAGGGCTTCTCCACCAGACTTATAGCGATCGAGGACAGCCCCCTGCAGTAACTTGTCCAAGACATTGCCCAAAAAATCAGGAATTTCCACCCCTGGGGGTAGATGTTTCCGCCAGGGCCAAGTATCTGTCAGCAAATCCCTCACGAGGGAGGGTTTTTTGCCCGTAATTAAATGGACACAGGTTGCTCCCAAGCTGTAGAGGTCACTAGCAGGTACGGCGTTGCCCACCACCTGTTCCGGGGGGACATATTCCATACTGCCAATCATCGTTCCTGGGGCTGCCGCTGCCTCTGCCCAGCGGTTAATCTCCTTCGCTGCCCCAAAATCTACCAACACTAGCTCCCCTTTGCTATTGCGAATGATGTTAGCTGGTTTGATGTCGCGGTGAATAACGTTGTGCTGATGCAGAAAGTCAATTACCGGTAATAAACCCTTCAAAAAATCGATCGCTTTTTCCTGATTGAAGGGACCCTCCGTTTCCAGCTCCTTGAGGAGGTCCTTGCCATCAATGAATTCCATCACCAGGTAGTACTGGTTGCGCATAGTAAAGTAGGCATAAAGGGTGGGGATTTGGGGATGACTGCCCAGTTTTTCTAGTAACACCGCCTCCCGTTGAAACATTTCCAGGCTTTTCTGCAGCATTTCAGGGGGGAGGTTGCCAGGCAAAAATTGCTTGATTACTACTTTTGGGCGTGAGGGCATATCTATATCCACTGCCAAAAAGGTACGCCCAAACCCTCCTTTCCCTAGCATTTTGATTGCCACATAGCGATTGCGCAGGAGTAAAGGACTACCACAGGCTTGGCAGTGAGTCACCTTGTTGGGGTTGACGGGCTGTGGGCAGGCAGGATTAAAACAATAACTCATTGGTACCACTATTCCCCATATCTACAGGATAGCTCATATGCTCCAGAAAATTGTTCTTTTCCTTCCCATCTCCTATACGTCAGCAGGGCGAGTCACCCGATCGAGTAGCCACAGAGATATAAGGGTACCCAAAAAATGGGCGAGGATGATCAGTAAACTTGCTTGTACGACAAATAAATCGATCGGTTCCACAAAGCGGCTGGGGTCATCGACAATCACACCCTGGGTACGGAATAGTGCCCGCTGCGCCAAGGTACCAACAATAGCAAAGGCTGCCACCAGAGCCGTAAACTGTCCCCCCAAGCTAATCCCCAATCCGATTTTTAACTGCATCAAAGTTTGCGCTTTAGTGGGGCGCTGGATATCTGCCAACTGTTTAGCCCAGCGAATGTAAAGATAACTCCAAATAAACCCACCTACTACCAACGCCCAGGCAAGCCACGCCGCCGCCACCCCCGGCAGAGTCCCTGGATTGTTACTAGCACCCTCATTCCCGCGAATGCCAGCAAATAGGAGTAATACCCCCGCAATTACTCCTGGTACCCCATGAGTCCATAGCCCTACTAAACCATAAAAGCGGAATGCCTGAATTGTTTTGACTAAACGAGGAGAAAGAGTCATAGCTTGCTAGCTACTGGGGATCATCACCCGTTAGCCTTTGCACGTCCTCCCCGATCGTTTGGGTTGTGTCATCAGTAAAGCCCCGCTGCGGTCTGGTTTTGGCAGATTTGGGAGTGGGCAGGGGTGGGCGGTCATCCAGACATATTTGCAACTTTGGTCCCGAAGAAGCCAGACGAATTACCATACCATCTACTACCTTTTGCTTGCTAATCGGCTTCTCATCCCAAAATGTACCATTTGCGCCTTTATTATGCAATTCCCAGTGGTTGTTGACGTAGTGCAATTCCAGGTGATAGCGAGAAACGACGGAACTATACAGCACCACCTCATTGTCGGCGGAGCGTCCAATCCGAACTACCGATTCAGAGGGGAAACTCCAACTTTGCACAACAGACATGTTCGAGGGGTGCAAGAGATTGACAGTGATCACAGGCATAGTTCAGCGCTAAGATAAATTTAATCACGATCGGCACTGCCTACACAAGCTCATTTTTCTCAACCTGTGTTACGCATCCCCGCCGCAATGCCATTTACTGTTAACAGGGCACCGCGCAGTAGTTCATTCTTAGAATAGGGAGAGCGCAGATCAACCCGCTGACTGCTGAACTGGCGCAGACGCTTGAGTAAAGACACCTGAATAAACCCCAAGGGAACGATGGAGTAATTGCGTAGAGCCACCGATCGCTGTAGCTCTTTATCCCCATCTAGGAGACGCTTATGGTTAGTAATTTTCAACACCACCTCGCAGGTACGTTGATACTCTGCCACAATCTGGTCAAAGAAGAACTGGGAATGTTCGCGGAAATCCGGCAGAGTTAGTTCGTTGACATACTGAGCAGCCATCTGCAGGTCAGTTTTAGCCAGAGTCATCTCCACCTTGGAAATAATCATCTTGAAAAAAGCCCACTTTTGGTAGAGGAACTGGGCTAAATTCAAGTGCTCGGGATTTTCCGCCAAAAACTCGCTAAAAGCTGTACCCAGACCAAACCAAGCTGGCAATAAAAAGCGGCTCTGTGTCCAACCAAACACCCAGGGAATCGCTCGTAAACTGCTCAAGTCTTTTTTACCCGCCCGCCGCGCCGGTCGCGAACTAATCTGCAATTGACTGATTTCTTCTATGGGAGTTACCTGATGGAAAAACTCGACAAAATGGGGGTTGTCATAGATCAAACCGCGATAGACCTGCCGCGATCGGTTTGCCAGAGCTTCTATAATATCCCGCCAGCACTCCAGGGTATCCAAGCTATTGGGCAGCAAACCCGCCTGAATCACTGCTGTTGCCACTTTTTCCAAATTGTAGAGGGCTAAATTAGGCAGGTTATATTTAGAGGCTAAGACCTCCCCCTGCTCCGTAATTTTAATTCTCCCATCCACGCTGTAGGCAGGTTGCGCTAGGATTGCCTCATAGGTAGGTCCCCCCCCACGCCCCACGGAGCCACCCCGCCCGTGAAAGATGCGTAACTCTACCCCAAACTGCTTGGCTACCTGATTAAGCGCTTGTTGTGCTTTATAGATTGCCCAGTTACTACTCAAAAACCCCGAATCTTTGTTGCTATCAGAGTAACCCAACATCACTTCCTGTAGATTGTTTTGTCTAGTTAGCAGTTGTCGATAGAGGGGCAGAGACAACAAAGCTTCCAATACCTGCGGTGCTGCCCTCAGGTCTTCTACAGTCTCAAACAGGGGTACAATGCACAACGTCCCTGCCCCCGTATCAGGGTCATATAATCCTGCTTCCTTAGCCAGCAACAGAACTTCTAAAACATCGCTGACACTGTGATTCATGCTGATAATATAAGTGTGGCAAATGTAGGGAGAAAACACTGTCTGCAGTTTCTGTACTACCTGCAAAGTTTGTAAAATATTTTCCGTCCCCTCCGAAAAGCGTAGACGACTAGAGACGATCGGTCTGGGGTTACCCAACTCCTGCACGAGCCATGCCTGTTTTTCCGCTTCTGTCAAACTGTCATAGGGCACGGGCAACAGCCGCAACCGTTCTGCAATCTCCGTAATTGCCTGTTCGTGTTTACTACTTTCCTGGCGAATGTCCAAATGGGCGAGGTGAAAACGATAGACCTCCACTTGAATAATTAAGCGCTCCAACTCCTGACAGGTGATATTTAACTTTGCCAGAGTTTCCTTAATTAGATTTAATTCCGCCAGAAACTGATCGGCGTTGTCATATCTGTCCCTTTCCGTCGCTGGGGCAGGATCAACAGTCTGCCAAGGGCTATGTTTGAGTTTAGTAGTAAAGGCTAAAGTGTTCTCCAAGCGCGCCAGAATATAGGACAACTTCATGCGCAGGGGTTCGCGGCGATAGCGCACTGACAAACGTTCATAAACCTTGGGGAAAATTACCTGGTCTTGACTGAGGCTGTGGGTCAATTCGTCTGCAAAATCCGCTATGCTTTGGGACAGGGATAGCCTCTGTACCAGTTGTTTAACTGATTTGATGTATTTGTTTAATACCAACTCCCGTTGATAGCAAGCAGTCTGCCATGTTACAGCAGGAGTAACCGCCGGATTGCCATCCCGATCGGAGCCCACCCAGGAGCCAAAGGTACAAAAACTGGGAGCAGGGGGCTCCAAAGTGGGAAAAGTCTGCTTAATTGCCCTCACTAATTTCTCATAAAGGATGGGAATGGCATCAAATAGCACCTCCTCAAAGTAGTGGAGCGTGTATTCCGCCTCATCTAACACCGTGGGCTTGTCTTGATTTAATTCGTCTGTGTACCACCAAAGCTTAATCTCCTCCCGCACTTGCTCTAGCAGGATAGGACGATCATTGACGGGAGCCATCTCCCATTGATTCAACAAACAGGCAATCCGCCTCTGTCTTTCCCGAATCGTTTGGCGCACAATTTCCGTAGGGTGGGCAGTAAATACCAGTCTTATATCCAAGCGCTGTAACAGTCTTTGAATGTGGGCAAAGGGCACATTTTGCCGTTTTAATTCAGGAAAAAGCCAGGCAAAGGTACCGATCGGTTGGTGTTCTGTGGCATCGAGGGCTTCCTCCTGTTCATTCTGCTGCTCGATGATGTTAATCAACTGAAAATAGAGGGCGAAGGCACGGGTAGCGATAATCGCCTTTTCCAAGTCCAAATTCTCCACGATCGTTGCGGAGGGGTACTGGGCGTAGTGGTGGCGCAGTTGCTGCAACAAAGCGACGATTTCCGCTCCACAGGTCTCTGCCAAAACTTCATCTAGCAACTCCTCGACCAACTGCAAGCGGTGGTGCAGGCGCGGGGAGCGCACGAAAGTCCCATTTTCAGTATTTAAGAGCAAGTGGGGCGAAACAGCAATCATAGGGGACAGAGCAGACAATAGTGATCAATATACTAGGTTGCCAAGTTACTAATGTGACAGATTTAACGAAATCCCTTAAGAATCTGGCAAGGCTTGTAACATCAAATACAAATAACTGCCCTCAGGTTTGTTGAGATAGGACAATGATCAGATTCAAGAGGTTTTAGAGGTGTTAGCAGCACGATCGTTTAGGCGCAGACAGCAGCAACGCACTAAAGTCAACTGGCGGGTGTGTTTACCCTTTGCTGCTTTGATTGGGGTGTTTTGGGTGTATGCCGCTAGTGCCCAGAATAGCCCCACGCCCGAGCAGATGGCCGCGGACCTGAAAGTAGGCTTAGATACCCTGTGGGTAGCTGTGGCTTCCTTCCTGGTATTTTTTATGAATGCTGGTTTCGGTCTGGTGGAATCAGGCTTTTGTCGCCGTAAGAATGCGGTCAATATTTTGGCAAAAAACCTAATTGTGTTTGCTATTGCTACCGTTGCCTTCTGGGTAGTGGGCTTTGGCTTGATGTTTGGGGATGGGAATGACTTTGTTGGTCTCAATGGTTTCTTTTTGACGGGGAAAGATAACAGTCCAGCCACAGGGGATGCCTACGAAGGTGTTTTTAGTTCCCTCAGCTGGACGGGCATACCCCTCCAGGCGAAGTTTTTGTTCCAGTTAGTCTTTGCCGGCACAGCTGCCACGATCGTTTCTGGGGCAGTAGCAGAGCGAATCAAATTTGTGGCGTTTCTAATTTTTAGTTTCCTCTTAGTGGCGATTTCCTACGCTATTACAGGTCACTGGGTCTGGGGTGGTGGCTGGCTATCGAAAATTGGCTTTTGGGACTTTGCTGGTTCTACGGTTGTCCACTCGGTAGGGGGTTGGGCAGCGCTGGTAGGGGCGGGTTTGCTAGGACCCCGCATAGGTCGCTATGGCGAAGATGGGACTGTGCGGGCACTGCCTGGACACAATATGACTTCCGCTACTCTGGGCTGTTTAATTCTCTGGTTGGGATGGTTCGGCTTCAATCCTGGCTCGACAATGGCATTAGACGGCAGATTGATTACTCATATTGCTCTGACAACTAACTTAGCGGCAGCAACGGGGGGACTGGCAGCTACAGTTACAGCTTGGCTGGTTTTGGGTAAACCGGATTTGTCCATGATCATCAACGGTATTCTAGCCGGATTGGTGGCAATTACTGCCCCTTGTGCCTTTGTCACTCTGCCAGCAGCAGCTCTGATTGGAATCATTGGCGGGATTCTGGTTGTATTTGCGGTAGGCTTCTTTGACAAGCTACAGTTTGATGACCCCGTGGGAGCAACTTCTGTGCACTTGGTCTGTGGTATCTGGGGTACCTTAGCCGTGGGATTATTCTCTGTTGGGCCCAACACCGATATTGGCAACAACTTCATTCTCTACACTGCTGGACCAGCTAAGGGACTACTTTTAGGTGGTGGTTTAGATGGTCTCATTCCCCAAATCATCGGTGTCTTGACGGTGGGAGCCTTCACTACTATCTTTAGCTTTGCTGCCTGGTTAGCAATTGCTGCTGTCACAGGTGGGATAAGGGTAGATAAAGAAGAGGAACTAAAAGGCTTGGATGTGGGAGAACACGGCATGGAAGCCTACAGTGGCTTTGCCCTGGAAACGATCGAGTAGTTGGCAGGGGGTATACCTCCTTGTAAAGGTTTGTTGCATTTATCTGAGTTAAAGGTTTAGGTGCTTTATACTTATTTTTACAACCTAGGATAGATGAGGAATATGCACCTAACCCAGAAAGAAGCGCTCAGTGACTATGTAGCAAATCTGCAGCTGCATATGGCTCTGCAAGCCCGCAACCTCGTTCCTTCTCTGACTATTAGCAGTTGTCAAGACAGCCGTAAGCAGATGTTACAATCAACCCAGGCAGAGTTTGAGCGCTGGGCTTCCCGTTGTTAATGCTTAGTTACATCCTGCAGGACAGTTTAACAATTTGGTGGGGAGATTGGCTGGATTTACGGGTGCGGTTACCCCAGGTAATTGCTTCTGGTCTAATTTCCCCGATGATTTACATCATTGCCTTTGGCTTTGGCTTAGGAAACACGATAGACATCAAAGTGACAGGGGGCAACTATCTCTTCTTTATTTTGCCGGGGATGGTCGCCCTCTCTTCTATGACTATCAGCTTTGGCGGTACGACCTTTTCGGTTTGTGGCGATCGACTCTACAGTAAGACCTTTGAGGAGTTATTGATTGCACCTGTTCATCCCCTCTCTCTGTATCTAGGTAAAATGTTGGCGGGGGTAACTAGGGGCGGCATTACAGCTATTTCCCTTGCCATTGTAGGCTTGCTAGTGTCTGGCAATTGGTATTTTCTCCATCCCCTATTTTTGTTCGTGGTATTTGCCAATTCCATGGTGTTTTCCGGTTTGGGGGTGATCGTGGGATTGAAGGTGCGTTCCCTGGAGGCAGTCGGTCTCTATAACAACTTCTTAATTGTGCCCATGTCCTTTCTGGGTGCTACCTTCTTTGAACCCACTCAGCTCCCTCTGGTCTTGAAACCGATCGTTTATCTTTTACCGCTTACCCATGCCAGTATAGGTCTACGGGCAGTCTTGGCGGGTAGCATCCCACCCTGGAATACATTTGTGGTTCTGTTGGGGTTGTCTGTCTTCTTAGGATGGCTGGGGGCTTACCAGTTCTCCCACCAGCAGGAGTAACTAGGGCTCAAAGCCCTCTAACTCAGGCACATCGGCTACTAGGTGTACCCCCTGGATGTAGAGGGAACGGCTAAACTTGCCTATATTCTCCACCCGCATCCTACCGCCAATTTTCTTAATCTGTACAGCTATATCGATCGCTGCTCCCACACCCCGACTCACTACCTTGGTCACCCCAGAAAAGTCCAGGATAATTTCAGCCACAGGACGATCGAGGTAAGGCTGCACCGTTTGGCGAAAGTAGGGCACCGTGGTAGCACTCAGAGCACCCTCTAACTTGAGGGTAACTTTGTTGTCTTCTTCCTTGGAGGAAATTTTTAACTCGTCTTGTAAAAAGGAGGAGTGAGTCATGATTGGTTATCTGCCTTGGACAAGAAGGTACTCATACGGACTACTGTGCCCTTATTAGAGGACTCGATCTCTAGTTTGTCAACTAGGGCTTTGATCATGTGGATACCAAACCCACCATTTTTTACCCCCATTTCTGAGATTAACTCAAAATTGGGAGGGGGTACGGCATCGGGTTCAAAGCCAGGACCTTTGTCCCTGACCTCTAATATTAGACTATTTTGGCACGCCAATATCACAATTTCTACATCAGCATCGGAATCGCTGTAAATTATGGCGTTGACACAGGCTTCCGTCAGGGCTTGGGCAATGTCTTGTACCCGATCGGGGCTAAATCCCATTTTAGTCGCTAGGGCTTGCACAGCAGCAACAGGTATATCCTCCGCCCCCTCGATGGGGGGGATAGAAATCTGCATCTTAATAGAAGTATCTGCCATGCCCTAATCATGGTTGCTGGGCTAAATATAGCATACCTAGGAGAGGAAATTTTGTAAGGTGGGCAGAAGGGTTTCTAGTAGCTGGGGGGGCAGTTTGGGGGTATTGCTAGTCAAAACTAGGAGGTTCATGGGAATTTTGTATAGAATGAAATTTTGATCACCATAGTGAAATTCCAGGGTATCGTAGTGGGATAGAGGATTGGCAAACTCTATACACTTTTGACGCAGCTTCTCCCTTTGGGAGGGGCTAAGCTGGTGAAACAAACCGCAACTGCGCGGGGGGCAGCGCCTAGCCATTAGTAAAACACCCCTAGCAGTGAGTTCTTTTACGATTTGGTTGAAGTCCATGACTGACATTCCTTTTACCCTTGACCAACTGCGTATTTTGAAAGCCATCGCTGTAGAAGGCAGCTTTAAGCGGGCAGCGGACAGTTTATTTGTGTCACAACCGGCAGTCAGTTTGCAGGTGCAACATCTGGAACGTCAATTAAATGTACCACTTTTCGACCGCGGCGGACGCCGGGCCCAGTTGACAGAGGCAGGGAAATTATTGATTGACTATGGGGAACGGATTTTGAATCTCTGTCAGGAAACCTGCCGCGCTATTGAAGACTTACAGAATTTGCACGGGGGAACACTGGTGATTGGGGCTAGCCAAACGACGGGAACCTATTTGATGCCCCGCTTGATTGGTCAATTCCGGCAGCATTATCCCGCTGTGCAGGTGCACTTACATGTCCATTCTACCCGGCGTACGGCCTGGAGTGTAGTCAATGGGCAGGTGGATTTGGCAATTGTGGGAGGAGAGATTCCGCCGGAGTTGCGCCATTCCCTGGAAATTATCCCCTATGCTCTGGATGAGTTTGTTTTGGTGGTGCCCAAGGACCATGCCTTGTCCCAACGACAGTCTATCCCCAGAGAGGAGTTGTACAATCTGCAGTTTATTGTCCTGGATGGTCAGTCCACCACTAGGAAAGTGATTGACCAAGTGCTCGCCAAAAATGGGGTGGTGCCCCGCCAGTTGCCCGTAACCATGGAGCTAAATTCTATTGAAGCAATTAAAAGCGCAGTACAAGCGGGTCTAGGGGCGGCTTTCTTGCCTCTGACTGCCCTGGAAAAGGAGTTGGAGTTGGGGGTATTGGCACGGGTTCCGATCGAGGGAATGGTAATCCGCCGTCTGTTAGTGCAAATTATGAATCCCCACCGCTACCGCTCAAAAGCAACGGAGGCGTTTTGCCAGCATATCCTGCCTATGTTCCGCGATGAAAGTGTGGCGAACCTACAATTGACGGAGCACTTAGATTTTTAACTTCTGGCGCACTTGCTCTACTTCAGGCAGCCGCAGCGGGAGGAGTAACAGACCGATCGTTAGCAGTCCTGCTCCCCCAGCAATACCTAACCGCCCGCACTGCCACCAGAAATTGGGAAGAAGGGGCAACTGTCGTTCTATGCCCCAGCTGACTAGACCGCCAAGGGTACTGATCAGGCTAATGGCACCGATCGGGAGGCTCCAAGCCCCCAGGGGAAGTCCTCCTAATTTCTGGGCCAGCAAAATCAGTAATAAAATTACGGAAATCAAATTGACAGAGGCGGTTGCTACTGCCAGACCCGGTGCTCCTAGTTGCCCTACCCATAGCCAGTCAAAGAGAGCATTTAGCCCCACCCCCAATACACTCAGACGAAAGGGGGTAGTAGCATCCCCCAGGGCATAGAAAACCCGCACTAATACATCCCGACCCAGATAAACAAACATCCCCACACCATAACCCACTAGCACTGCTGCTACAAATTCTGAGGCTGCCCCCGTAAATTTGCCCCGTTGGTAGATGAGGGACACGATCGGGTTTGCCAGGGCAATCAGCAAAGCACTGAGGGGGAGCATGGTCAAAGCGGTAACTACTAGACCTTGCCGAATTCTTGCCTGCAGTTGCGGAAGGTGTTCAGGGGCAGTTAACCGTGACAGGATTGGCAGCAGGGGCACTAAAATCATGTTGGACATCAGACCCAGGGGAGTTTGCACTAACAGTTGCGCGTAACCCAGGGCAGCCGCCGCCTGGGGAATGTAGGCAGCAAAAAATAGATCGACATTGACATTGATGTAGAGCAAGCCAGAAGAGAGGGTGGCGGGCAGCAAAATGCCCAGAATCTCCCTAACTCCAGGATGACGGATGTGCCATCGTAGCCGTAACCCCCCTAGCCCCGATCGGATTTGGGCTGGTACCTGGGCTAGCCACTGTAAAATTGCCCCCACCAGAGTCCCCCAGGCTAGCAAACGTCCCCCTTGCCACATATCAGCACGATCCCCCAGAGCAAAGATACCCACTGCCACAATCACTGCCAGGCTGGAAAAAATAGGACTGATGGAAGGGAGCCAATACTGCTGACTAGCGTTGAGGGCACCAAAGCCGATGCCAATCAAACCTGCCAGTAATGCCATCGGTGCCATAATCCGCAACTGTTCTACGGCGATTGCCTTCGTGGTCAAACCGACCTCACTGGCATTCAACCCCTGCCACAGAGAAGTAATTGGTTCAGCAAAAATTACTAACAAAACTGTCAGCAATAGCAGAAATAGACCCACGATCGTGTTGACCGTTTCGATAATCACTGCTGCTTCTGCCTGGGGACGACGGGAGATGACACTGACAATGGCACTGTGAAAGGGTCCATTGATGCCCCCCAACAAAATCAGCAAAAAGCCAGGAATGACGTAGGCATAGTTATAGGCATCCACTGCTTCCCCCACACCAAACGCCCAGGCAATTATCACCTGCCGTGCCAGTCCCATCACTTTGCTCAAAAGCGTGGCAATGCCTACAATGCCCGCAATGTTTAATATCGATCGGTTTTGCACATTCTTTACTATCCAGTTTTGCCACTGAGTAAATATAGGGCGGCAGGCGGTCCTTGTCCACTGCAGCCAGCAATTCTGGAGAAAAGCTAAAGAATATCTGGATAGGTTCTGTTTGAGTCTACTGTGGCTGTATCCATTGCGGAAATAGTAACTATGAATACGGAACAAGGGCAGACACCAGAACAGAAAAGTGCAGGCGGTCTAGGCGGTCTAATCAGCGGTTTGCAGCAGAAAGCCAGTGAGATTGCTGAAGGGGTCAAGGACAAAATTGAGAGCGTAGTTGGGGAAGAGACTGTGAAGAAAGTCACAGAAACCTTAAACACAGATGTAGGGGAACTGGCCAAGGATGCTGCTGGTAAGACAATCGACGCCGTAGAGAACCTGGTCGGCAAAGACCTCAACCGTGACAGTACGATCGGGGGCAAACCCGCTGCAACTAACCCAGAAAAAGCAGAAGGTTAAACTAGACCGACAATGACTCGCGGGTGGAACGGCGGGTCAGGGGATGGAGTTCATCAATCCCAGGCAAGCTGAGGAAAAATTGGCGTAACCGATCGCTCATGCCCACTGCCAAGGAAAAATCAGCCCCAGCGATGCTGTCAAGCCGATCGATGTCTACCTCCGCCCAATTCGTTGCCCGCAGGTCTGCCCCCGCCAGATTTGCCCCCGTTAGACGCGCTCCCTGCAAATTCGCCCCCGTTAAAAAGGCGTAGCGTAAATCGGCTTGGCTCAGGCGTGCTCCCCGTAAATTTGCCCCCGTCAGGTCAGCACCCCCCAGATATGCCCCCAGGAGGCTGGCTTCGCTAAGGTCGAGGTGGCGGAGATAGGCTGTGTTAAGTTGTGCCCCGTTCAAATTGGCTCTCGGTCCAATCATCCCCACCGATCGGTAGTTGAAATAGGCAGGAAAGCGGGTAGCTTGGTCGTAGATTGCTCCCTGCCACCGACATTCCACAATCTCGGCTTCCTGGAGATCAGCCCCCCGTAAGTCCGCCCGTAAAAAGCAAGTGTAGTGTAGAATAGCGCCGCGGAGATCGGCCCCCTGTAAGTTTGCCGCCCGTAAGTCTGCGTAGCTAAAATTGCCCCCCCTTAAGTTCGTTGCCCGCAGGTCGGCTCGAATTAGCACATCGTAACTCCAGTCCCGCTGGGATAAATTCTGTCCTGCTCCTACTAGCCCGTAGTGGTCCTGTCTCATGCCCGCTGCCATTCCTCAGTAATTGTTAGGCTATGATAGAACAAAGCGCTCCATAATTTATGACCCTAGACTTGCGTGGTGTCCCCTGTCCCCTTAGTTTTGTCCGCACAAAATTAAAATTAGAACAAATACCGATCGGTGCAACTCTAACAGTTTGGCTTGATCCAGGGGAAGCGATCGAGCAGGTACCCAATAGTCTGTCCGTGGAAGGACATTTAATCGAGAGCCTGATAGAAAAAGATGGTTTCTACGAATTAGTAGTGCAGCGGGGACAAGGTAAATAAACCCACTATGGAATTAACGGGTCAAGTTTTCGCCGTCCAAGCCAATTTCTATCGGGTCAAACTGGACGAACCCTGCCACAATGTCGATACGTTGCTGTGTGTCCGGCGTGCCCGCCTGAAAAAAATCGGTCAGCAGGTGTGGGTAGGGGACCGCGTTGTTATCACAGAACCAGACTGGCAGGGACAAAGGGGAGCGATCGCCGAGGTCTTACCCCGCCGCAACTACCTGGAACGCCCTGGCATTGCTAATATCGACCGGGTAATTCTCATGTTTTCCTGCCAAATTCTTGACCCTGTGCAGATCAGTCGCTTTCTTGTCTACAGCGAATACCTACAGACAGAAATTCTGCTCTGTCTTAACAAACGGGACCTAATTGATGACCAAACTTGGCAGGAATGGCACGATCGGTTGTCAAGTTGGGGCTATGAACCCTTGCCCTTGAGTGTGGAGCAGGGGGAAGGTATCGATTGCCTGGAAAAACGGATTAGCAAGGGGGTAAGTATTCTCTGCGGTCCATCGGGGGTAGGGAAATCCAGTTTGATTAAGTATCTATTGCCCCAATTACCGATCGGGGTGGGCACCGTAGACCCCAAGTTAGGGAGGGGCAGGCACACTACCCGCCATGTGGAGTTATTTGAGGTGCCAGGGGGGGGGAAATTAGCTGATAGCCCAGGGTTTATTCAGCCCGCTTTACCCATGGGGTGCAGGGAACTAGGGCAGTGTTTTCCCGAAATTCGCCGCCAACTGCAGGACAAGCAGTGTGAGTTTAGCGATTGTCTCCATCGGGAAGAGCCAGGTTGTCAGGTCAGCAAAGATTGGGAGCGCTATGAGCACTATTGCCAATTCCTAGCAGAAGTGCAGGAGCAAGAATCCCGCCAGGCTATGACCGCTACTCCCGATGATCCTCTCAAAGTGAAAAAACGAAGTGGCGGTAGAACAATTGTTGAACCCCGGCTCAATCCCAAAAAATATCGTGCTGTTTCCCGTCGGCAATTGGTGCAATCCCTGGAAGCAGACCTAGAGGGCACCGGGCAACCCTAGTTCATTGGTGAGGGCTTCCATCTTGTCCTTCATTGTCTTGGCGGAGAGATGGTAGGCGTTGCGCATTGCTGTCAACACCAAATCTTCTAATACTTCCTTGCCCTGATCAATCGCCTCTTGGCTGATGACAATAGCTGTGGGTTCTTGGTTACCGGTAACTGTCACTTTGACTAGCCCCCCCCCTGCCTCTGCTTCTAGGCGCATTTCTTCCAATTCCTGTTGCAATTCCTGGGAGCGCTCCTTGAGCTGGGTCGCCTTTTGAAAAGCCTCTTTGATTTTGCCTAAGCCAAAACCGCCGAATCCTGCCATATTTTTTTGTCTGCAACTTCCCCTGTATTATGACAGAAATCAGGCGGGGACGATCGAGAATCTGCCACACTCCTAGCCAGCCCCCTAGATAATCCCTGTCATAGTGGAGGTGTAGCAACGGGAATAACTATGCAGAAAGACTTGGTACGTCCCCCCTTAGCATTTCTCCCCCCCCAACCCAATCCGTTGGTCATGGGCGTGGCAGACCTACTGTTACCCCTGTTGACCCGCTATCAGTGCGGACTCAGACAGATGGAGACCGTCAACCCCGACAAGTTGGTGGCTATTGCCCAAGCTTTCCTCCAGCAGCAGGCACGGGTAATTTTTGCTTTTCGCCACCCCACGATCGATGACCAATATGCGCTTGTCCACCTCTTTGGTCACGTCTTGCCCCAAACCGCCCGCAAAATGGGAGTAAAATTAGCCCGTCCTGTACGTCCCTACTTTGCCTACGATCGGGGCATTCCCCTGTGGGCAGGGGAAATCATCACTTGGCTCTATCCCCGCATGGGGGGCATTTCGGTATATCGGAGTAAAGCTGACCGCACTAGTTTGCAGTTTATCCGCCAAACCCTCAAGGATGGAGTGCAACCCCTAGCAATTGCCCCTGAAGGGGGAACCAACGGCTGCAGTGAGGAAATTCGCAAATTAGAACCGGGAGTAGCCCAATTGGGATTCTGGTGTGTAGAGGATTTGGTCAAAGCAGGGAGAGCGGAACAGGTCTGGATTGTGCCCCTGGGTTTCCAGTACATCTATGTCAATTTGGGCTGGCAGAAGTTAGACCAATTTTTACTGCGCCTAGAGCAGGACTGCGGTATTGTTAAACCCCTACCCCATTCCCTGGAAGAGCGGTATCAGCGTCTAGCGGAACTGGGAAATTACATGATTGACTACGTGGCTAACCACTACCAGAAATTTTATCCCCTGCCCCTACCCCCTGCGGTCAAATCTGACCAACTGCAAACCCGCCTCCAGGCTCTATTAGATCACATCCTCACCGTTGCTGAATATCACTTCGGTGTCAGTCCTAAGGGTGACCCCATCGATCGTTGTCGCCGTTTGGAACAGCTGGTGTGGGACCAGGTATTTCGTACGGATATTAAGGATGTAAAGTCCCTATCGCCCTTTGCCAAGGGTTTTGCCAACCAGTTAGCCCAGGAAGCCCTCAACAGTGAATGGCATATGCGCCTAGCAGAATCGATCGTGCACATCTCTGGGGAATACGTAGTTGCCCATCCCTCCCCCACCAGGTTTGCGGAAACTCTGCTCTTGGTGTGGCGTGTCCTCGATCGGATTAAAGGCAATCCTTACGGTCGTCCTCCCTACTTGGGCTTAAGGGATTGTCGCATCAGTATTGGTGCCGTTATCAACGTCAACGATCGGTATGAGAGTTACAAAATCAATCGACCCAAGGCGGTGCAAACCTTGACGGAGGAACTCCAGCAGGAGATGGAAAAGTTAATCATTCCCTCCCCTCTCTAGGTAGCGCTGGTAGAGATCGGGGCGGCGGGTTTGGGTACGCAAAATTTGCTGTTCTTTGCGCCACTGGGCAATGGCAGCATGGTTACCAGTCAGAAGCACTTCTGGCACTTGCCAACCGCGAAATTCCCTGGGACGGGTATATTGGGGGTAATCCAGCAACCCTGCCTCAAAACTCTCATACTTGAGGGAATCTTCCTTGCCCACTGTGCCTGGTAAGAGCCTGACGACGCCGTTAATCAGTGCCAAGGCGGGAATTTCCCCACAGGTCAAAACAAAGTCCCCCAAAGATACCTCCCGCGTCGCCAGATGTTCCGCCACCCGTTCGTCCACTCCCTCGTAGTTGCCGCAGATTAATACTAACTGCGACCTGGTAGCTAACTCCTTTAACAGGGGCTGACTCATTACCTCTCCCTGGGGTGTAAACAAGATCACTTCCCGCTCTTCTATCTGGGGCAGGGATTCCACGGCGGCAAACAGGGGTTCTGGCTTCATCAACATCCCTACTCCCCCCCCATAGGGTTCATCGTCTACTCTGTGATGGCGATCGGTAGTGTAGTCGCGGGGGTTAGTGCAGACAATTGTTGCTATCCCCTTGGCTAAAGCTTTACCCAAAAGTCCCACCTGCAGGGGTGATGTAAAAAATTCCGGAAAGAGGGTGATAATATCAATCCGCATCCCCTATTGTTTCTCTGCCCGCAGTTGTTCTAATTCCTGTCTCAACTTGGCAATTTGTTCTGTCAGCTCCCGCAATTCCTGTTCCGTGTTGTCCGCCACGGTCGTAGCTACTGCTGTTACTGTAGTGCCATCCTCCGTTTTGCTAGTCTGCGTGCCCCGTGCCATTATTTGATCAACATAGCTGCGGGCTTCTGCTTCTGTGCTTACTCCCTTTGCCACTAATTCATCGAGAAACCGATCGAGGTCCTTGATCCGCTCCTCCCGCTTCGTGGCATCCTGGGCAATCTCTAACAGAATAGAAGTGAAACCCAAAGTCACGTAGTACCCCCGTTGCAGTAATTTACCCCAGTCGATAGTATTCATCAATTTCTGCCCCAACTCTACTCCTATTATGTCCCACAACCTGGAGGGTCTGGGTAGGTTTGCTCCCATTTCTGGTAAAGTATTAAGAGTTACTTAAATCAAGTTTAAGAATATGAGCAAAAAGCCAGATCGCGTTGTGATCATTGGTGTGGCAGGAGACTCCGGTTGTGGCAAGTCTACTTTCCTACGCCGTCTTGCCGACCTATTTGGAAAAGATTTAATGACTGTCATTTGTTTAGACGACTACCACAGCCTCGATCGAAAACAACGGAAGCAGACTGGCATCACTGCCCTCGACCCCAGGGCGAACAATTTTGACCTCATGTACGAGCAGATTCGGGACTTGAAAGCAGGGAAATCCGTGATGAAGCCCATCTATAATCACGAAACGGGCACGATCGACCCCCCTGAGCTAGTAGAACCGACGGAAATTATCGTAATTGAAGGTCTGCATCCCCTCTACGACGAACGGGTACGGCAGTTGGTGGATTTTAGTGTCTATCTCGACCTGAGTGAACCAGTCAAAATCGCCTGGAAAATTAAACGGGACATGGCAGAACGCGGTCATACCCTCCAGGATGTGTTACAAGCGATCGAAGCCCGTAAGCCCGATTTTATGGCTTATATTGATCCGCAAAAGCAGTATGCTGATGTTGTCATTCAAATTTTACCCTCTAATCTGGTGCCTGAGGACCCTGACCATAAATATTTACGGGTGCGCCTAGTGCAAAAACAGGGAGTGGATGGATTTGAGCCTGTCTATCTCTTTGATGAGGGTTCAACGATTACTTGGACTCCCTGCGGTAAGAAGTTGACCTGCTCCCACCCTGGTATGCGCTTCTACTACGGACCAGATGAATATTATGGGCATCCTGTGACTGTCCTGGAAGTAGATGGGCAATTTGAGCGCCTAGACGAAGTCATCTACATTGAAACCCACCTCAGTCGTCTGTCCACCAAGCACTACGGGGAATTGACGCAGTTACTGCTCAAGCATCCCGACTACCCTGGCTCTAACAACGGTACGGGCTTGTTGCAAGTAATTGTGGGCTTGAAGATGCGGGCAATGTACGAAAAGTTGACCCAAAAAGAGGCAGTGTTAGTGGGTGCGGCACATTAAGATTGCCATTGTAGGGGACATTCACGATCAGTGGGACGGGGGGGATCATCTGGCTCTGTCCCATCTCCAACCTGATCTTGTCCTGTTTGTGGGGGATATTGGCAACGAAGCTCTACCCCTGGTGGAATTTATCAGTACGCTGACCATCCCTAAGGCGGTTATTCTCGGCAATCACGATGCCTGGTATACGGCTTCTGAGTGGGGGAGAAAGAAATCTCCCTATAAAAACGATGGGCAGGGCTGTCGGGTGACCAAACAACTGGAGATTCTGGGGGACTGCCATGTGGGCTATGGTTACAAAGACTTTCCTGAGTTGGGCTTGTCGGTGGTGGGGGGCAGACCCTTTAGCTGGGGGGGGGCAGAGTGGAAAAATGCTAGCTTCTATGCCGAGCGGTTTGGCGTAACGGATTTTCAGTCATCCCTGGATTTGATTTGTGCTCAAGCTAGGCAGGCGCAGTGTCCTCATCTAATCTTTCTAGGGCACAACGGTCCCATTGGCTTGGGGGAACTGCCTTCTTCTCCCTGTGGCAGGGATTGGCAACCCCTTGGTGGGGATTACGGTGACCCCGATTTCTACAGTGCCATTGAGGTTTGCCGCCTTACCCGATCGGTTCCCCTGGTCGCTTTCGGCCACATGCACCATCACTTGAGAGTCCAGCCCTACTACAGAGAAACGATCGTTGTGCAAAATGGTACTGTCTATGTCAATGCTGCTTGTGTGCCGCGCTGGCGGTTGGTGGGGGCAAGTATCTTTCGTTTTTTTACGGTTGTGCATTTAGTTGATTATCAAGTGGAATGCGTCAGGCAAGTCTGGGTGGATGAAAATGGTACGATCGGCATAGAGGTTGTCACTACAATACCAACTGTACCTGGGAACCTTTGTCTGTTTTAGACACTTCAATAACAGTAGAGAAGGCTTCTTTGAGTTTGGGCATGTGGGTGATGACAAGAATACAGGCAAAGTCCTGGGCAACGGCTTCAATCGCGGCAACTAACCGATCGCAGCCTGCTTCATCTTGACTGCCAAAACCTTCATCGATAATCAGAGTTTGGAGTGTGCCCCCTGTGCGTTGGGCAAGGATACGGGAAAGGGCGAGGCGGACAGCAAAATTAATGCGGAATGCTTCTCCCCCTGAGTAGGTTTCATAGGGTCTTGTCCCCTTGGCATCAGCAATTTCTATGTCTAGGGTTTCAATGAATTTATCTGCCTTCTTGTTGGACTTTTGCGTGATAAATCTCAGGCTGAGTTGGTAGTTGGTCAGCTGACCTAGTATTTGATTAGCCTCTGCTTCAATTTGGGGAATAATGGTTTCAATGATGAGGGTGGGAATGCCATTTTTGCCAAAGCAATTTGCTAGTTCTTGATAGATGTTTTGTTTATGTTCCAGTGCTTGTTTTTGTAGTTGTAGTTCCTGGATTTGCTGTTGATATAGTTGTAGTTGGTGGCAGAGTTGTTCCAGTTTGCCTATCTCGATCGTGTAGTTGTCTAATGTCTCCTGGGCAGTGGCAATTTTCTGGTTGATGTCGGCCAGGGCGGCAGTGTAGTCAGGGCAGGCATCTAGTAGTCCTTGATAATTCCTCTGTTCTTGCTGCCAAGTTGTGATTTGCTGTTGTTTTTGCTGTAGGATGTGACAGGTGGAGTAATATTGTTGCTGTATTTGGGGTAGTTGCTGCAGTGCTAGTTGGAGTTCTTGGTATCGCAGTAGGTAGGGTTTGTATTCTGCTTGGGTTTTACTAATTTGCTGATGGAGAGCAGGACTATAACCAAGGGCTTGTAACTGTTGGTCACATTGATGGATTTGGGCTTGTACATAGGGGTCAATTTGTCGTTGCTGTAACCGATCGGTCAATTTGCTGACTTGCTCTTCTATCTGGGGTACAAGATGGGCAATTTGCTGTAATTGTTGTTGGGCTTGTTGCAGTTCCGCTAGCTTGATTTCTGACCACCGTAATCTCTCTACTTCATTCCGTAACAGAGCATGGTCACGTTCGTCATAGCCAATTTGTTTGATACTCTCCCTTAACAGTTGCATTTCTGTTTGGATTTCCTCTGCCCAATTCCCTTGGGTGATTTGGGTCTCGATTGCTTGTATTTCTTGGGAGAGGAGGGAAAAACGATCGGTAATTGCTGTCATTGCCTCTAACTGGGATTGAATTCTGCCTTTTTGTTCTAGGAGACGACTATAGGGCTGTAATTCTTGGCGTAGGCGGACGTATTCTTCCCGGAGGACTTTAATTTCTGTTTCTGAAGTAGCCTGTTGTTCTTTAATCAGCCATATCTCTAGTTGCAGTTCTTGTAGCAGCTGTTGGTGTTTTTTTTGCACGTACTGGCGGTGATGGGTAGCAAGGGGCTGGTCACAGAGGGGACAATTAGCTTGGGGGGCTTGCATCTGTTTGAGATTGATTTCTGTCTGCTTGATCTTCTCTTCGTACTCTTGCATGCGCACTTTTAGTCTTTCCAGGAAGTCGCGTCGTTCCAAACCTTTTTCATGGACTCGCTGTTGATAGACCTGCTTCTTCTGTAATGCGGCAAGTTGTTGCTCTAATACCTGCAGTTGCTGTTGTAGGGGCTGTTGTTGAGATAGTTGCTGTTGCAATTGACCTTGTTGTTGTAACAATGCCTCTCGCTTTGCCTGCAAGTTAGCTTTTATCTGCTCCCACTGTCGTTCCAAGGTGTGCAATCGCTGTTGCAGGGGGGTGACTTGGGCTTGTCTGCGGTCGTAGTCCTGTAATTGCCATTTTTGGGCTTGGTATTGCTGATAAGCAGACTCAATTTCTGCCTGGCGCTGTAGTGTTTTGCCCAGCTGTTGCCGTTGTTTCTGCAATTCTTCCAGTTGGGTTTGATATTGCCGTATTTCTAACTTGATCTCCGTTTCTATTCTCTGTAACTGTTCCCTTAGTTGTTGTCTTCTTTCCCCAATCTGTTGATACTGGCTTTGCTTTTGCCCGATCGCTATTAATTCCTGGGTAATTTGTTGGTATCGCTCGTAGTTTTGCTCGATCGTTTCCCGCTCCCTAATTATGCTACCTAACTGTTTCCACTGGCGATATTGTGCTTGCCGCTGCTGCTCTAGGGCTGATTGCTCTTGCTCTGCCTGCTGAATTTGCTGCTGTAACCAGCTGATCTTTTGCAGTAATTCCGAGCGGTAGCGCTGTTGCGCTTCCCACTGCTGTTTTTGTGCTTCCTGTTGTGCTATAAACTCCTTTATTTGCAGTTTTGCCTGGCGTAACTCCTCTAGTTTTGCTGTTACCTGACCCTGGGGTTGTAACTGTTGCTGTAATCGCTGGATTTGCTGACTGATAGCTGTCAATTCTCCCCGTGTTTGTCTGGCAACATCCTTAGCCCGTTCCGCCAGTACTTCGTATTGGTCTAGTTGCAAAATTTCCGCTAGGAGTTGTTTACGTTCCTGGGGGCGTTTGACCATCAATTCATCCGCTTTGCCCTGGCGCAGATAGGAACAATAGATAAAAGTGTCATAGTCCATCTGCAGTTGTTGGTTGAGCATCTGCTGAGTTGCTCGCAGTCCCCGTTCTGTGAGGGAGCGAAATTTACCATTGCTCAATATCTGCACTTCTAGGTTGCTGGCTTGCCCCCTGACCCGCGTGCGCAATACCCGATAACAATTCCCCCGATTGAGAAAGGTAAAGTCTACTTGCATTTCCTTCTGTCCCTGATGAATGAGGTCATCTTCCGTCTCCGCACGGGATTTTCCCCACAACACCCAGGTTATGGCATCTAACAAAGAGGATTTGCCCGCACCATTTTCTCCACAAATACAAGCAGTGTGTAACCCCTCCAAGTTCAGCACGGTGTGGGTGTGGCTCAAAAAATTTTTTAAGACTAATTTCTGTGGTATCATTTCTTAACTTCAGGTTATGCTAATAGTTAAAATATCATGCCTCCTCTACCAATATTATGGAGCTGCAAACTCGCATCGCGCGACAGCGTGTTCTGCATATCATTGACTCCTATTGCCTACGGGGTAGTGATCCTGCGCAATTTAACCGCCGCTTAGAACAACTTTTTGCTCTCTACCAAACCAGCCAAATTGAATTAGCAATCGTCGATACCCTTGTGACTACCTGGACAATCTTACCCCCCGTTAAAGGTATCGATTTTATCGATCGGGTAGAATTTCGGTTGACTGCAAATCTTCCCCCCATAGTATCGACAATTCACTACCAGGCAATTACAGGACTAGACGGCACTCACCTCTTCCAGCGGGATAATGTTAAGATAAATTAACAAAGTCTTGGTTTAACCATGGGAAAACTGGTGTTGTTGTTACCTTTTTTCTTGTGGGGAACGGCGATGGTGGTGATGAAATCTGTCCTACCCCACACGACTCCGCTGTTTATGGCGGGTTTACGGCTGGTGCCAGCGGGTATGCTGCTTTTACTGGCGGCAAGTTGGTTTAATCGTCCGCAGCCGAGAACCTGGCGAGCGTGGGCTTGGATTGGGGTGTTCGCTTTTTTTGATGCGTTCCTATTTCAGTTATGCTTGGCGCTGGGTCTAACAGAGACAGGGGCAGGTCTGGGTTCCCTGCTGATTGATTCCCAACCGATCGCGGTAGCTGTGCTTGCCTTCCTGATTTACAAAGAAAAAATTGACAGATATTGTGGTTTAGGTTTGGCGCTGGGGATTGTGGGCATTACTTTGGTAGGTATGCCAGCAGAGGTGCGTCAACTAGTCCTAGCGGGAGATTGGCAGGGGGCATGGCACTCAGGTTTGTTTGCCAGGGGGGAATGGTTCATGCTGGCGGCTTCTCTGTCTATGGCGATCGGGACGATTTTGATTAGACCTGTGGTGGCAGTGGCTGACCCCGTGGTAGCAACAGGTTGGCATATGGTGTTGGGGGGATTGCCCTTGTTGTTGTGGTCGGTGGGAGATAGGGCTGCCTGGGGAAGTCTGTCGGGCATAGATTGGGCAGGGATGCTCTACATGAGTGTGATGGGGAGCGCGATTGCCTATGGTCTCTTCTTTTATTTCGCTTCCAGGGGCAATCTGACATCTTTGAGTGCCCTAACTTTTTCCACACCCATGTTTGCTCTCCTATTTTCCAGTTTCTTTCTGCAGGAGCGGTTAGCCTGGGTGCAATGGCTAGGAGTGGTAGTTACCCTCGGCAGTATCTATTTGGTAACTCGTGCCCATGACTAGCAGTGAGGATGGCCAAACTGGGGCGGCTGATTTAGAAGTAGCCGTAGGACTTTTCAACCAACAGGATTTTTATCTCTGCCACGACATCTTGGAAGAAATTTGGCACAACGCTCCCCCAGAGGAACGCAATTTTTATCAGGGATTGTTGCAAGTGGCAGTGGGTTGTTATCACCTTCAGCAGGGGAACACCAACGGGGCTAAGATTTTGTTAGGGGAAGGCATTTATCGCCTGCACCAGTACGAAGATGGCTATCACGGTCTTGATCTAGGACATTTCCTAGAAGGGGCAGAAAATTTACTCCTCGCTTTGCAGGCAGATGCCCCACTCCCCCCCTACCCCAACCTGGGGTATTATGAAGAAAGATGAATTTCCCCTACTCTATGAACTTAGCGATTCCCGACAACCTCCGTCCTGTCTTGACTTTTGTCCATCCGACTTTGATGTGGGTGACTTTAGCTGTGATGCTCTATGCTGCTTACCTCGGTCTGCAAGTGCGCAAACTCCGTCTGGCGAAAGGGGAGGAGAAGAAGGCTCTGCAAGAGGAAGCGGGCGGTACCCTCAAAGCTCTCAAGGATAAGCACTTTGTCACTGGTTCCCTCCTGCTGATTGGCTTAGTGATGGGGAGCATTGGTGGCATGGCAGTTACCTACATCAATAACAACAAGCTGTTTGTCGGACCCCATTTAATCGTGGGTTTGAGTGTGGCGGGTTTAGCTACCCTCAGTGCTGGTCTTGTACCCTGGATGCAAAAAGGCAAGGAGTGGGCAAGACTGACTCACATTTCCCTCAACACCCTGTTGGTGAGCTTCTTTCTCTGGCAAGCAGCTACAGGGGTACAAATCGTGCAACGGATTCTGGAATCGATGACCAAGGCTTCCTAGTATGGCGTTTGCTGTTCACTGTCTACCGGCCCTCAAAGATAACTATATTTTTCTGCTCCACGACCCCGATCGTGCAGAGGCGGCAGTAGTTGACCCAGCGATAGCCGAACCTGTTTTGAGCAAGTTAGCAGAACTAGGGGCAAAACTGGTAGCTATTTTCAATACCCATCACCACAGCGACCATGTGGGGGGCAATCGGGACTTACTATCCGTCTATCCCCAGGCAACTGTCTATGGTGGCGCGGCGGACAAGGGGAGAATCCCAGGGCAAACGGTGTTTTTACAGGAAAACGATCGGGTTACTTTTGGCGGGGAAGAGGCAGAGATTTTATTTATCCCAGGGCACACGCGGGGACATATTGCCTACTACTTTCCCCAGTCTGGTCATCTTTTCTGCGGCGATACGCTCTTTAGCGGCGGCTGCGGTAGGTTGTTTGAGGGAACGCCCAGCCAAATGGTACAGTCGCTGTCTAAATTACGCCAATTGCCCGAAGCAACCCAGGTGTGGTGTGCCCACGAATACACCCTCAATAATCTCAAGTTTGCTCTCACTGTTGACCCCGATAACTATGCTCTGCGTGCTCGTTTCCAAGTAGTCCAGGAAATGCGCGCTAACTACATTTGCACTATCCCCTCCACGATCGGGCTGGAAAAAGCGATCAATCCCTTCCTGCGCTGGGATACCCCTGCTATACAGGCGGCGACTGGGTATACAGAACCCGATCGGGTGTTTGGTAAGCTGCGGGGTATGAAAGACCTATATGTCGCCTAGGGAAACGGGGGAGCGGCGGGTCAAAGATGTGGGAGAGGCGGGCTTGTTGGAACTGTTCCGCCCCTTTTGCCACAACAGTGTTGGCGATGATGCGGCTCTTTTAGGGAGTACCTTGCCCCACCACAGTGTGGTAATTACAACAGATATGCTGGTAGAGGGGGTACATTTCAGTCCCCAAACCACCAGTGCTGAAGACGTGGGCTGGCGGGCAGCGGCGGCGAATTTGTCTGACTTGGCAGCTATGGGGGCAAAGCCTTGGGGGTTGGTCGTAGCAGTTGGTCTCCATCCCGAAACCCCTGTGGGCTGGATCGAGGGGGTTTATCGCGGCTTCAGGGAGTGCCTGATCGCCTACAACACTGTCCTGGTGGGGGGTGATACTGTCCGCTGTGACCGCAATGTCATTAGTGTTACTGCTCTGGGACAAGTGCTCTACCACCAAGCAATCTATCGCCATACTGCCCAACCAGGGGACCGGGTATTAATTACCGGTGACCACGGTCTGTCCAAGGCGGGCTTAGAAATCTTACTCCATCCTGAACTAGGAGAACCTCTGACACCAACGGAACGGCAGCTGCTCTGTCATGCCCATCAACGTCCCCGCCCCCGCTTAGATGTGATTCCTTTGCTGTGGCAATACAGCGATCGGGTCTGTGGGATGGACAGCAGTGACGGACTAGCGGATGCTATCTATCAAATTTGTCGGCTGAGCCAAGTGGGGTGTGTGATTGACTGGGAGAATTTTCCTGTGCCGAAATTACTGACAAAAGTAGCAGGGGAAAATGCCCTGGATTGGGTACTATATGGCGGCGAAGATTTTGAATTAGTTCTCTGCCTGCCGGAAGCAGCTGCTATTAACATAAACCAGCAATTGCCAGGTAGTTCTATCATCGGTACAATTACCGACCAAGGCATTAATCTACCTCAGGGTAGAGCCTTTCAACATTTCACCTAACTGTCTCTCCCACAGGATATACTAAATGGAATCGAGAGCGAGAGAAAGGGGAAAGTGTGAACTACGGTCGCAAGCAAATCATTGCCGGCAACTGGAAAATGTATAAGACCCAGCCAGAAGCGCGGGATTTTCTCATTAAGTTTTTGCCCCAACTCCACAGCGATCGGGTGTGGTGGCTAGATGAACAAAAGAGTAACCATGTACCCGATATTGTGATCTGTGCGCCTTTCACTAAGTTACAATTCCTCTCCGAAATTCTGGTATTAGCTCCTAGAAATTTAATGATCGGGGCGCAAAATATTCACTGGGCAGATGAGGGTCCCTTTACAGGGGAAATTTCCGGGCAGATGCTCAATGAGTACAATGTCCGCTATGTGATTGTGGGGCACAGTGAACGTCGCCACTATTTCTGTGATACGGATGAAACAGTACGCAAGCGGGTCATGGCTGCCCAAGCCCATAATATTACTCCCATCCTGTGTATTGGTGAAACTAAACTGCAGCGGGAGTCAGGGGTAGCGGAAGATGTCTTGACCAGTCAATTGACTAATGCCCTAGAGGGAATTGACATTACTAACTTAGTCATTGCCTATGAACCTGTCTGGGCGATCGGGACGGGGGATACCTGCCACCCCCAAGAGGCAAATCGGATGCTCAAACATATCCGCTCTGTGCTTAACTCCGATCGGATTACGCTCCTCTACGGTGGCTCAGTCAAGCCGGACAACATTGATGAATTAATGGCGCAACCGGAAATTGATGGTGTACTGGTTGGTGGTGCTAGCCTTGACCCCAATAGTTTTGCGCGGATAGTTAATTTCCATCTCCCCACTCCTAGACCATGAGCGACCTGGAAAAACCTAAACGTCCCAAGCGTCCCCATCCTCCACCTGCTCCACCCCCCGCCAAACCCAAATTAGAATTGGTGCGGATTACTCCTGCCCAACCACCCGCACCCCCTACTAAGCCTGCGGAATCAGTCCCAGAGGCGGCAGCAAAGCCGCAAGAAGTAGAGCAAGCAACCCAGCCAGCAGAACCTGTTCCTAAGGGATTACAGCCTATTCTTCCCCCCACAACTCCCCTACAATACCGGGCGGTTGGTCTGGTGGAAGGGCGATTTGTGCCTGAAGAGTCCGACATAGGCAAGGGTACTCTGGTTACCCCGGATGGGCAGTCCCTCTCCTGCGTAGTTTTGGGCAAGATGATGTCTCTAATTAAAAAGAGGTTGGCACCCGATCGTTCCTATCTGTGGGTTGTCTATCCCCGTACTCGCAATCAAGATGCTGAACTCCATCTACAAATTGCAGGGGTGTGGGCACCAGTAGAGTTGGGCAAGTCGGAAACACCTATTGATCCTGGTTTTCCAGAGGGGCAATTTTCTATCCGTGGTGAAGTAGTGCAGGTAGAGCCAGAACAAATTGTGGTGAAAATCAAGCGCAGTGATGCCAAGGCACAGATTAACAAAGCATTGCGTAAGTTCAAGCTCAAGATTGCTGGCACTGTCCCCCCAGAACAGAAGAATTACTTTTGGGATATGACGGTAGTGCGAGAGGGTAAAACTCTGAGGTTTGTCGAGGGAAAGGCGCTAGAACCGATCGTGCAACAGAAGAAAATTGCCAAACCGAAAAAGAAAAGCAGACCCAGGGGCAAAACTCCTGCCCCTCCTAAAACTGCCGCTCTCGATCGTCCCCGCCTGCCCCGCCGCCCTGTCCGTCCTGCTCCCCCCCAGTAGAGTGGTAAAAACGGGGGGTGTAAACCCAAACCTGATTTCTCTTGCTGATGATTTTGGTGTGACTGGAACCGACTAAAACGATCGTTTGCATATCGACTAAATCGGGGTTGAAGTCTTGCAAAGTTGTGATAATCACTTCTTCACCTGGGCGATCGAGATTTTTCCCCACCACCACCACATTTTGGGGCGATCGATATTGGGCTAGTATAGCTTTAGCTTGATGGATTTGGCTGCGACGGGTACTAGAGGCAGGGTTGTAGATAGCAATGACAAAGTCGGTTTGGGCAAGGGCACGGAGACGATCGGCAATTGTTGACCAAGGTTTGAGATGGTCGGACAGGGAAATTACGGCAAAGTCATGACCGAGGGGAGCGCCCACCTTAGCTGCCAAAGTTTGGACTGCCGAAATGCCAGGGTGGAAGGTGAGGTCAAAATTTATATCCGTGTCTGTTTTATCTAACACTTCCAAGACCGTAGTTGCCATGCCAAAAATGCCTGCATCCCCTGAAGAAACTACCACTACCTGTTTTCCCTGTTGGGCTAACGCAATAGCTAGATGGGCACGATCGGTTTCCTGTTTGTTATCAAAACTGTGGACAGTTTTATGACCAGTAAATTTAGATAGCAGTTTGATGTAGGTGTGGTAGCCGACAATATCGGTACTGCCAGATATGATTTGTTGTACTGCAGGAGTAAGCTTGTCAACATCCCCAGGACCTAATCCCACAACTGCTAATTTGCCCCTAAGGGGTGTACATTGATAGGCTAAATGGCTATGACTCAAGTCATCAATTTTGCTTGCCGTGGTAATAGTAATTTGATGGGTAGCATTATCACTAATGGGTAAATCGCTATTGGTCAGCCAGTCAGGATTGGGGCAATCGATCGACACATTGAGCTTGACTTTTGCCCCTGCTAACAAGTCTGCCAAGAAATGTTTAGCCTCCCCAATGGGGTTCAACAATCTGTAGCCCTGGGGTGGCGATAGTAAACTTACCTTAAAGCGGTTACTGCCTGTGCTAGTAATGGCAGGCTGAGTGTGCAAAATTTGGGCAATCACTGTGGCTAACTCATTGGCTCCCTGCAGACCACCCAAGAGGGGAACTACGGTACTGCCATCCTCAGAGAGGGCAATAACAGGGGGTTCAATCGTTTTATCCTGCAAAATAGGGGCGAGACTCCTAATCAGAATACCTGCACTACAAATCCCCACTAAGCTGTAACCATCTCGGTATAGCTGCTGACAAGTAGGGGCAAATTCTGTAAAAAAAATATCAGCAAAGCATACCCGTTTTGCCCAGCCATAGATTTTACTGCTAGGGTAGTGAGATTGCAGCAACTGAGCTATCCTTATCCCCCCTTCTCCTAACACTAAAATCGCTAACTCTCTCATAGACGGCTAAGGCTGGGCACTAAAATCAGAGAGAAATAGGGAACACGATCGGGGTCAACCAATTCTAGGGGTATGACTTTTTGCTCCGCCATGGTTGCTCTTTCAATGTAAATAGCCCTGGGTAAGAGCTGTAGTTCTTGCAAGACCGATCGTACCTTCGCAAAATGTCTAGTCAGCTTAATAATGGCACAGGCATCGACAGAATCTAGTTCATTTCTTAGCCTAGCAGCATCCAAAGTAGCGGGGATAATTTTGAACACTTCCTGACGATAACTTAGGGGCAAACCCAGTGCCGCCGCTGCGCCCAAAGGCGAACAAATACCAGGAATAACCTCGATGGGATACTTACCCTGCAATCTTGTAAATACATACATAAATGAGCCATATAACAGGGGGTCACCCTCACAAATGACAGCCACGTCCTGACCCAATTCCAAATAGGGCAACAGGGGAGCGATTGCCCTGTCGTAATCCACTTCTGTGGCATCTAAAGAGCGAGGCAAGTGATAGACAACTTCAATTTGGTGGGGGCACAAATAACCCTCCACTATCCGCCGCGCATTACTTTTGTGACCATCGGCTGCCTGATAGACCACCACCCCACAGGACTGTAAAATACGCAAGCCCTTGACCGTAATTAGTTCAGGGTCACCAGGACCAACACCAATGCCATAGATTGTGGTCATGCCAAAGCCAACCCGTTGACCGCCGCTACTGCCAGGCTACTCCCCCCCCTGCGCCCATGGAGAGTGAGAAAGGGTATACCCCAGGGATTCTCCGCCAGGGCCTGTTTGGCTTCCGCTGCCCCCACAAAGCCCACAGGAAAACCTAAAATCACGGCTGGTCTGGGATACCCCACCGCTAACAATTCTAGGAGCCGAAACAAAGCCGTAGGGGCATTGCCAATAGCTATTACTGACCCCGCTACATATTCCCGCCATAAATCTACTGCCACCGCCGATCGGGTATTGCCTAGCCTTTTTGCCAACTCCGGCACCCGCGGGTGATGGAGCGTACAAATTACCTGATTTTGAGCGGGGAGAAAAGCTTTGTTAATCCCTTGCGCCACCATCTCACTATCACATAAAATGGGCGACCCCCCTTGCAGCGCTTGCTTGCCGATCGTTGCTACATCCCCACCATAGGCTAAATCCTGGACAATATCCGGCATGCCGCAACTGTGGATTAAGCGCACCACGATCGGTTCTAAGGCTGGGGGCAGGTGGGACAGGTCTGTCTCCGCTCTAATGGTGGCGAAGGAACGGCGATAGATTTCTGCCCCATCCCGCAGGTAGTCCATCTAGGCGTTGAGCAGTGCTTCAATGTCTTTAATCAACTCAGGGTTATCGGGCGCAACACTTGAGGGGTAGTATTTGACCACCTTACCCTGTTTGTCCACCAAGTACTTGTTAAAGTTCCACTGCACTTCCTTGTTGGTTTCAGAAGTGAGGCACTGGTAAACGGGCACTTTATCTGGACCCTTGACTTTCACTTTGCTGAACAGATCGAAGGTTACCCCATAACGGGACTTAGTGAACTCCTTGATTTGCTCCTCTGTGCCAGGTTCCTGTGCCCCAAAATCATTACTGGGGAAGCCCAGAATAACGAAACCGCGGTCTTTGTATTTCTGATACAACTCCTCCAAGCCCTTGTACTGGGGTGTATAGCCGCACTGGGAAGCAACATTCACTACCAAGCAGACCTTCCCTGCGTACTGGGATAAATTCACGGGCTGTCCGTCAATATTAGTAACCGTATATTCGTGTAAAGTGGGCATAGATTCTTCCAGCTAAAGGACATGGCAGAGGCGATCATCCTCATCGGCGTACCTGGGAGCGGCAAATCTACCCTCGCTCAAGCCCTGCTCCAGCAGACCAGTAATGCAGTGATTGTCAGCCCCGATCGGGTGCGGGAACAGCTCTACGGTGATGCTAGGATTCAAGGTAACTGGAGTGAAATTTGGCGAGCAGTGGAGTCCGCTTTTGCCAGAGCCAGTGCCGATCGCCACTCCGTGATATATGATGCCACAAACTATCGGGCGGAATATCGGCGGAAAGTCATAGACCTGGCACGGAAGTACGGCTTTGACCCCATTCGCGGCTGGTGGCTGAATGAACCCCTATGGGTATGTCTTATGCGTAATCAACAGCGCGATCGGCAAGTGCCCGAAGATGTAATTGTGGAGATGTATCGCCATCTGCAACTGTCGCCCCCCCGCCTGCAGGAAGGATTCGATTATCTGCTATCCCCTTTAGCCAAAAATGAAAGTGAATGGATTGACTAATTGGTTACAACAGTTAGGTAGCTGTCATCTAGAACATCAAAAACTAAAACATCGAGGGTATAGCCCCCTACCCCCAAATTCCCCTCATCTAAGGAATCATTTAAGAGCAAGAGAATGCCCGTCTGCCAAAGTCTCTTATAATTCTGCCGTGGTCAAACAGTATTAGTTAGTTAAATCTGTTATAGGGTTGAGGACTGCTACAAATAGACTGAGACCTATGTAGCCTATGGGGATAACTCAGGTCAGAGACTTGCCAGGATTGATTAAGATGATCAAAAACTCCCATAGCAAACCATGGCAACTGCTCCCACTTTTGATCAAAAATCTCCTCCCAATCCCCAATTGATTGATGCCTGTGTCCATTGCGGTTTTTGTTTGGCTACTTGCCCTAGCTACCGTGTCATCGGTAAGGAAACGGACTCCCCCCGTGGACGTATCTATCTGATGGATGCCATCAATACCCAAGAGATTGGACTTGCTCCTAATGTAGTGCAACACTTTGATACCTGTTTGGGTTGTCTAGCTTGTGTTACTACCTGCCCCTCAGGGGTGCAATACGATCGGCTTATCAGTGCCACCCGTGCCCAAGTGGAAAGAAATTTCTCCCGATCGCCCTTTGACTTCCTGCTGCGTTGGTTTATCTTTCACATCTTTCCCTACCCCCAGAGAATGCGCTGGTTGCTGTACCCGCTGTGGTTGTATCAAAAACTAGGTCTGCCCTCACTTCTGCGTCAACTGGGTGTATGGCGACTGCTGCCCGATCGTCTCCGCGCCATGGAATCGATCTTGCCGCCTGTGACGAAAGCCGCCTTTAGCGATCGGTTACCGGTCTTGGTACCTGCCCAGGGACAAAAGCGCTATCGAGTGGGGGTAATCCTTGGCTGTGTGCAACGCCTGTTTCAACCCCAGGTGAATGAAGCAACGGTCAAGGTACTGGCGGCAAATGGTTGTGAAGTGGTGATTCCCCCCGTACAGGGTTGTTGTGGGGCGCTATCCCATCACCAAGGGCAAGAACAACAGGCACAGCAGCTGGCAAGGGAAATGATCGATTGCTTCAGGGCAGCTAATGTGGATTATGTGATTATCAATGCAGCGGGATGCGGTCATACCTTGAAGGAGTACCACCATTTGTTGGCAGATGACCCCCAATACAAAGACCAGGCGAAGGAGTTTGTGGCTAAAGTCAGAGATATTCATGAATTTTTGGATGCAGTGGGCATGACAGCAGAGTTAAAACCGATCGGGTCTGCTCCTTTGAGGGTGGTTTATCAAGATGCCTGTCATTTGTTGCATGGACAAAAGATTAGCTTGCCACCCCGACGATTGCTCAAACAGATTCCTCAACTAGAACTAGCAGAAATTGTCGATAATGCCATCTGTTGCGGCAGTGCGGGAGTCTATAACATTCTGCAACCGCAAGTGGCAGAGGAATTGGGCAGACAGAAAGTGCATAATTTGTTAACGCCGCGACCTGATGTGATTGCTTCCCCGAATGTAGGGTGTGCTTTGCAAATTCGTAAGCACCTCGCTTTGCAGCATAAAGATGTGCCTGTGTTACATCCTGTGGAGTTATTAGCCCGCTCCCTAGGAAATCCTCTATCATAGAGTCACTGCCAGACGAGGGTTGCCTATGTGTATTTGTGTCAATTGTTACTTTGTCGATCAGTGCATCACCTACCATGCGGTGGAACACCAACACCAACAACCCCATCTCACGGCTTACCCCGATTTTATGCCCCATAATCCCCAAATTAATGTCAATATTCGTACCCAAGGGGAAGAAATTCTCATGGAATGGGATGTGGTCGGCTGTGATAGTTTCCGTCTGGAACAGGGGAAATGGTCTCGCCTCCGCCCTGGGGTGGCTGTACCGACCTAGATGTTGTTAACCGATCGGGCTTATTTCTTGTTGGTGGTAGTGGGCTTAGTGGGAGCGGTTTTCTTTGGGCTGTCTCCTGCTTCCTCCCGTTGGCAAGTGGCAGCTTTGGCACTGGTAGTCGGCAATCTGGCTGTCCTCGGTCTGGCGGTTATTGATGTTCTCACCATCGATCGGGTCAAGGTCAGACGGTCGATAGCTCCCCGCCTCTCCATTGGTAAACCCAATCCTGTGGAAGTGACGATCGAGACTGCTTCTCAACCTTGCTATGTGGAAATACGGGACAGTTACCCACCGCAGTTTTCGGTGTCACGGGATACGCTACAGCTGCAACTGGGAGCAAGGGTAAGGTATGAATTGGGTTACACGATTAGACCCGATCGGCGGGGGCTTTTTACCTGGGGGGACATTTATGTGCGGCAGCGGGGGCGATGGGGGCTAGCTTTTTCCCAGTGGACTGTACCTGCTAGACAAGAGGTGGCAGTCTATCCCGATCTGGTCTCCCTCAAGGCTTTGACAATTAAACTGGCAATGGAGGCAGGGGGGGCGATCAGACAAAAGCGGCGCTGGGGCATCGGGACGGAATTTGCGGAATTGCGGGAATATCGTTTGGGGGATGACACCAGGTTAATCGATTGGAAGGCGACAGCGCGGCGGAACCGCCCTCTAGTAAGAGTATTAGAACCAGAACAGGAGCAGACTTTGATTATCCTGCTCGATCGGGGTCGGCTGATGACGGCACGGGTGGCGGGTTTAACCAGGTTCGATCATGGTTTGAATGCTCTTTTAGCTCTAGCGCTGGCGGGACTGCACAGGGGCGATCGGGTGGGAGTAGGAGTATTCGATCGGGATATGTACTGCTGGCTACCGCCAGAACGGGGACAACATCGCCTGGGGAAGATCATGGAGCAACTGACGGCAATTGAGCCTCAGCTCTTGGAACCTGACTATATGACAGCAGTGGGGAAGGTAGTACAGCAACAGACTAGGCGAGCATTGGTGGTAATGCTCACAGACATCATTGACGAGACAGCTTCAGCAGAACTGTTGACAGCTATGACCCATCTCACTCCCCGCTATTTGCCCTTCTGTGTTACCTTGCGCGACCCTGAAGTCGATCGGTTAGCCCACACTTTCCCTGACCCCGCCAGTGCCGATCGGATACCTATTGCCATCAAGGATGCTTTTAATCGGGCAGTTGCCCTCGATTTGCTTGACCAACGGGAACTAGCTTTTGCTAAATTGCGCCAGCACGGGGTGTTAGTTTTGGATGCCCCTGCCCATCAGGTGAGCCAGCCCTTGGTCGATCGGTATTTGCAGTTGAAGCAACGCAGTCTCCTATGAGTGATTGGTACTGGGAAGGCGGAAGTTTACGGTGTCGTTTACTCGATCGGTGGCAACACTGTTTTCTCACCAAAGACCAGAATCCTCCAACTGATGCCCTCTTTGCCAAACAAGTCCATGGCAATCGCTGTGTCTATGGTCTGTTGGTTCGGCAAGCTCACCAACCCCAGGACTGTCAAGCTCACCAACCCCAGGACTGTCAAGCTCACCAACCCCAGGACTATCAAGCTCACCAACCCCAGGGCTATCAAGCTCACCAACCCCAGGGCTATCAAGCTCACCAACAACCCCAGGACTATCAAGCTCACCAACCCCAGGACTATCAAGCTCACCAACAACCCCAGGAATATCTGGATCAAGGTCACCAAACTCATCAAACACAAGAAGAAGACCAGCAGCCCCACAAAAATACGCAGGCAGAAGACAGACTGGAAGCAGATGGCTTATGGCTCGATCGGCAAGTTGCCAAATCAATCTGGGTCTGTAGTGCCGATTGTGTACCGATTTTAGTGGGGGATAGGAAGAGGGGCACAGTAGCCGCCGTTCACAGTGGTTGGCGGGGGACAGCAGCAAAGATTCTCCCCATCATGGTGGCAACTCTGGTCGAGCAGGGCAGCAACTTGACTGATTTGTTATTTGCTTTGGGTCCTGCTATTAGTGGGGAGAAGTACCAAGTGGGGCAAGAAGTAGCCGATCGGGTGTTAGCCACCCTGACAGACCCTGTGGGAGTATTGCCCGATGAACTACCTGGGCATTGCCGTTTAGATTTGCGTCTTGTGCAGCAACAACAACTCCTGGAGCTGGGCATCCCCCCTGAGCATATTGCCATTGCTCCCTACTGCACCTACCAAAATCCCCATCTCTTCTACTCCTACCGCCGCAGTTGCCACACCCAGGACGGACAGACAGGCAAAGTCCAGTGGTCAGGTATTACACCTTGGTCGCCCGATTGATGGATTTTTCTACTTCCCGCACCTTCTTGCCCCGCCACATTAACTTCAGGGGTGTACCCTCAAAGCCCAAGGATTTGCGCAGTTGATGCTCAATGTAGCGGCGATAGGTGTCATTAAACCGATCGGGGTCATTGACAAACAGCACGATGGCAGGGGGAGCAGTTGCCACCTGAGTACAGTAATAAATCTTGCCCTGCTTGCCGCCCCGGGAAACTGGGGGATTGTGCCAAGCGATCGCTTCATTGAGCGCATCGTTCAAAACCGCTGTGGGTACACGACGTTGATGCTGCTCTGCTACCTTATCTACCAAGTCCAGAATTTTAGGTACCCGTTGCCCCGTCAAGGCACTGACAAAAATTAGAGGAGCGTAATCAATGAACTGCAAGTCCGTTCTGATATTTTTGGTGTACTCATAAATTGTGTAGCTGTCCTTTTCGATCAAATCCCACTTGTTGACAACAATAATGCAGCCCCTGCCCTCTTCTTCAATGCGTCCCGCTAACCGCTGATCCTGCTCCGTTACCCCCTCCTGGGCATCCAACACCAAAAGCACCACATCCGATCGACGAATTGCCTTAAAAGCACGGTTGATACTAAAAAATTCTGCCCCATACTCCACATTCTTTTTGCGCCGAATCCCCGCCGTGTCAATCAACCTGTAACGCTTCTCTCCCCGAGTGACCACCGTATCAATGGCATCTCTAGTCGTACCCGCAATGGGACTGACGATCGCCCGCTCTGAGCCAGTAAAAGCATTGAGGAGACTGGACTTGCCCACATTTGGACGACCCACGATCGCCACCTTTGTTTCCTCCTCCTCCGTGACAGATTCTGGGGGGGGCAAATAGGCTACCAACGCTTCCATCAACTCCCCTGTACCCACACCGTGAATACTGGAAATGGGGAAGGGTGCCCCCAAGCCCAACCGCCAGAACTCCGCCGCTTGGGACAGCCCCACACTTTCCGACTCACACTTATTTACCGCCACTAGGACAGGAATAGGATGGTGGCGCAACCACTCCGCAATCTGTAAATCCCCTGGGGTTAAGCCCTCCTGTCCATCCACCACAAAAATTACCGCCGTTGACTCCTGTACCGCCGCCAGGGTCTGCTGACGAATCTGGGGCAAAAACGCCGAATCATCATCAAAAACCAACCCCCCCGTGTCCACCACCATGAACTCATGGGCTCCCCAAAACGCCCTACGGTAGGTACGGTCCCGCGTAATGCCAGGCTCGTCATAGACAATCGCCCACTGCTCCCCTGTAATGCGGTTGAGGAGCGTTGACTTACCCACATTGGGGCGACCTACAATAGCAACGATCGGTAAGCTCATTGGGCAGGTTGATTGTTTTGCGTATTCTGTGGCAGAAAAGCAGCCTGGGCGTTCTGACTTTCGTAGATACAGTCTACCTTGACACTCTTAGGGTCTTCTATATTACCAGAATAGCCAAAGGTATTGAGACGGGCACGGCAGCGCTGAATATCTTCCCCCGTAATTAACTGCCTTTGTTGTAACTGATTCCAGTTATTGGGTAGAACCACACACCCAGGCTGGGAATCTGACTGACTCACATAGACATTGTAGGGATTGAGGGTGACATAGATGCGATTAGTGGTGACCACCGCAGCATAGCCAAAATTCGTACAGAACTGCCCCGCCAAATACTCCAGCCTAGTCACATCTACTGTGCGCACTGTGGGATTAAGGGTACTGATGGCTAGACCTACCCCAATGCCCAAAACGAATATCGCCCCCGCAATGGCAATTTTCAGGCTGGTATCATCCCTGGGGGGACTAGCCGCAAACGTCGAAGACCGTCTCCTTGCCATAGTGTCATCCTATACTTACCCCATCATACCTCCCCCCTGATCCTAAAAACATTCTTAGAAACCAGTCAAAATCCCTAACATTGTCAGACTTTACAAGAAAAAATTTCGCCAGGAAGGAGAACTTCCCTATAATTTTTACTATCCGTGGCGCTCCCAATAGGACTACATGGACTAAGATCAATGGTAAATGAGGAGTAACCTATGAGTATCTTCAATAAACTGCGCAGTTTCGTGGGATTGTCTGAAGACCAGGAATACGACTACGAGTACGAGGAGACAGGCAGTAGGGAGTATACCCCGCCGGCAGAAGAACCTGCTCGCCCTGCTCCTGAGCCAGAAGATTTTTCCACGCGGCGGCGGGAGCGTCCTTTTCGCAGTGAAGTGGGTAGTAATGTGATCGGCATGCCCGGTGCGAGCAATGTTGTATCCCAGGTGGTGTTGATGGAGCCACGGAGCTTTGAGGAAATGCCTGCTGCCATTCAAGCGCTGCGGGAACGTAAGTCGGTGGTCTTAAATCTAACCATGATGGAACCTGACCAGGCGCAGCGGGCAGTGGATTTCGTCGCAGGCGGCACCTATGCTATCGACGGACACCAAGAACGCATTGGCGACAGTATCTTTCTGTTTGCCCCCTCCTGTGTGCAGGTAACCACTATGGGGGGTAACTTGAGTGAGCCACCTCTGCCACAGGTGAAAATTCCCTCCCGTCCTGCCATGTCTTCCCCCGCTTGGTCGGCAGAGCCTTCGGTGAATCGCTTTGCGCAACAGTAAATTTGCCCTCGGCATTGTGGGTGTGGGGGTGATGGGGGAAGCTATCCTCTCCCGTCTTCTCTCCACGGGTACCTATGCCCCAGGGGAGGTGGTGGCTAGTCATCCCCGATCGGAGCGGTGTACTTATCTGGAGTCTCATTACGGTGTGAGAGTGGTAAACCGTAACTCAGATATACCGCCCTGTGAAATTCTCTTGCTGGCTGTAAAGCCCCAAAAATTTACCACGATCGCTTCGGAGTTAGCCTCTATCATCACTGACCTGGTGCTATCTGTCATGGCGGGCGTTAGTTTGAGCAGTTTGGGCAGAGTGTTTCCCCAGTTACCGATCGTGCGGGCCATGCCCAATACCCCTGCTCAGGTGGGGGCAGGAATGACTGCCTTTGCCTGTAATGATCTGGTGACAGCCCCCCAGAAGGAAAGGGTGAAATTTACGTTGCAAGCAGTGGGGGAGGTAGTGGAAGTGCCGGAGGAGTGGCTAAATGCTGTCACAGGGTTGGCGGGATCGGGTCCTGGTTATTTGGCAGTGGTGTTAGAAGCTCTGATTGATGGGGGAGTGTTGATGGGTTTACCCCGTGCCCTGGCACAGACCTTAGCGATACAGACTATGTTGGGAACAGCCCAGTACCTTAAAGCCAAGCATATTGACCCTGCTGACTTGAAAAGTCAGGTTACTAGCCCCGGGGGAACAACTATTGCAGGGATTTACGCGCTGGAGTACCATAGGTTAAGGTTGGCATTGATGGCGGCAGTGGAAGCAGCTAGCAGGCGAGCAGCAGAACTAGACTATAGTCCATGACCCAGGCACTGACCCACGAAGATTACACAGTTACCTATGATGCTAACGAGGGAAGAGTAGTTTTCACTGGTAGTATGCGTTTGCCAGGGGCTAATGCCTATCGACCTCTTGCTGAATTCCTTGACCACATTTTAGCAAGTGGTGTTAGCCATCTAACCCTTGACCTCAAAGAACTCAAACTCCTCAATAGTTCTGGGATTACTGCCCTATCGCGCTTTGTTATCAATGCTCGCCAATATCCTGAGCTAAAGTTAGTAGTACGGGGGTCGAAAGCTGTATTTTGGCAGGAACGTTCCCTGGGTAATTTGCAACGCCTGCTCCCCACCATGGAACTTTACTTAGAATAGAGTTAGCTGACCTGGCGGTAGCGTTATCCTCAGGGAAATGGCGTACCTGGCTCCCTTGCTTCTGTTAACTTTGCTGGCTACGGCTCAACCCAGAATCATCAAAAATAGTCAGGATTTGCCGCAGATAACTACTGTGCAGGTAACTCCGATCGTATCTGGCTTAGCACACCCCTGGGGTATGGTCTGGTTACCCGACGGCAGTGCGTTAATTACGGAAAGACCAGGCAGAGTCAGGCATTGGCAGGATGGTAGGTTGCGTCTGGTAGAGGGAGTTCCTCCTATGTTTGCCGCTGGTCAAGGGGGTTTACTAGACATTGCTCTCCATCCCGATTTCCCCCAAAGTTCCCTTGTATACTTTACCTACGCCCAAGGGAATAGCAGTGCCAATCAGACAACGGTGGCAAGGGCGCAGTTTGACGGCAAGCATCTCCGCAACTGGCAGGTAATTTGGCGGGCGCAGCCTAGTAAGTCAGGGACTCAGCACTTTGGTGCACGGTTATTGTGGTTACCCGATCGCACCTTACTTGTTACTGTGGGTGATGGCGGCAATCCCCCCAATAGTCTGGGGGGCAAGTTGATTCGGGAGCAGGCGCAAAACCGACGGAGCCACCTGGGCAAAATTGTCCGTATGACTGCTGACGGCAAGGTACCCCCTGATAACCCCTTCGTCAACGACCCTAATAGTGATGGTTTCCTATGGACGATCGGGCATCGCAACATTCAGGGATTAGCCCTGGACCCCCAAACTAGAGAAATATGGGCAGCGGAGCATGGTGCACGGGGGGGTGATGAACTAAATCGTCTGCGGGCAGGCCAAAATTATGGCTGGCCTGTGGTATCGCGGACAAGGGAATATAGTACGGGCGCACCGATCGGTAAACCCTCTGCCCCTGGTATGGTTGACCCTGTGGTGGTGTGGGAGGAGGCGATTGCTCCCTCTGGTTTAGCAGTGTATCGGGGAGACAAGTTTCCCCAATGGCGGGGCAATTTATTAGTGGGGGGATTAGTATCTCAGCAAGTGCAAGTCCTCAACCAGAAAGGAGAGGTGATTGGGGCAATTCCGATTGGTAGGCGGGTTCGGTATGTAGGACAGGGTAAAGATGGTTTTGTGTATGTCTTAACAGATGAGCCGAACGGACAATTGCTACGCTTAGAGCCATGAAGACAGCGGTCGTATTGCTCTCAGGGGGATTAGATTCCTCAACGGTGCTTGCCCAGGCACTGGCAGACGGCTATACTCCCATTGCTCTTTCCATTTTCTATGGACAAAAACACCAGCGGGAACTAGAGGCGGCGAAAGCGATCGTTGCCCACTTTCATATCCAGGAGCATTACATCCTAGCAATCGACCTATCCCAATGGGGTGGCTCTGCCCTCACCAGTCCTGATATTCCTGTGCCTACAACAGGCGTTAATCCTGCTATTATTCCCCCCACCTACGTCCCCGGCAGGAATACGGTTTTTATCGCTGTAGCTTTATCCTTAGCGGAAGCCAAAGGAGCAGAGGCGGTCTACTTGGGGATCAATGCTGTGGATTATTCTGGCTACCCTGACTGTCGTCCTGAATATTTGCAGGCATTTCAGCATTTGGTCAGCCTCTCTTGCAAAGTGGGCATTGCGGGAAATCCACCCCGTCTAGTGGCACCGCTAATTCATGACCGCAAAGTGGATATTGTTAAAAAAGCACTAGCACTAGGAGTACCGATCGAGTTAACCTGGTCGTGCTACCAAGGGGGAGAGAAGCCCTGCGGTGTCTGCGATGCCTGTCGTATTCGCCAGCAAGCCCTGATAGAAGCAGGTAGGCCTGATTTGGTCTAGGTTCTTTGGTAACGCATGCCTGGGTGTTGTATGACAATGCCTAGGATTTCTAGCTCTAACAATTGGCTAGCCAGTTCTCCTGACTGTAAGCCCGACAGGGCAATTAACCGATCGAAACTAATCGCTTCACTGTAGGGGATGAGGTCTACCACACGGCGGTAGGCTTCTGGAATTGGCAGCTGGCTGGCATCCGCTGGAGGGTCGAGGAGGGGTAATTCCCCCAAAACTGCTAGGAGTTCATCTACTCCCAAAATAATTTGCGCCCCTCTCTGCAACAACTGTAAACAACCCCGCGCCTGTTTTGTGTCCAGATTGCCAGGCAGAACAAATACCTCCCGCTGATATTCATTGGCTTGGTAGGCAGTAATCAATGCCCCTGACCCCTCTGGGGCTTCCATAACAATTACACCGCGGCATAGCCCGGCAATAATCCGATTGCGTTTGGGAAAGTGACTCCGATCGGGGGGTGTCCCCTGGGGATACTCACTTAAAACTAGACCTTGCGCCAAAATTTGCTCGTAGAGTTGTTGATGACGACTGGGATAGACCCGATCGACCCCTGTACCGACCACAGCGATCGTTTTTCCCCCGGCCTTGAGGCAAGCTCGTTGGGCGCAGCTATCGATCCCCTCCGCTAACCCTGAGACGATCACAAATCCCCGTTCCGCCAGGGCAGTGCTAATTTTTTCTGTCCAGCGTAATCCATAGCTGGTGGGGCTGCGGGTACCGACAATAGCGATCGTGTAACTTTCCGACCAAGTTTGCAGAGTCCCTTTGTAGTAAAGAATTGGTGGTGGGTCAGGAATTTGCCACAGTAGTTGGGGATAGTGGGGGTCAACCGGAGTCCAAACCTGGGGGTTTTGCTGCAAATGCTTTTGCCAAAGGGGGAGGGGATCGAGGAGGGAGCGCTGTTCTAGAATACTGGCAATGGTAATTTTACCCAAACCCTCCACCTGCCACAGTTCCTGCTCCCCGCTGTACCATGCCCGCTCCAGACTGCCGAAATATTCAAAAATCCGCTTCAGTAAAACGGGACCAATCCCCCGCATTTGTGACCAAGCATACCAATAGGCAGCTTCCATTAGCCCAAGCGTTCCCCCGTCGTTGGTGCAAAGAAGTATAAACGATCGCGGTCAAAGTATACTTTCTCCCCTAGGGGTTGGTTTGCCACTTTCATGAGCACTTCTCCCTGGGGACAACCTGTGATGTCAGCGTGTACTAACGTTTCTGCTCCCAGCAACTCCGTCAACTTAATTGCTACCGCCAGCCCTAACTCCCCCTGCGGCTGAAAGCGCAAATCTTCGGGGCGAATGCCCACTTCGATCGGTTGCCCCACCGGTACGGTCGTGTCGATCGGTAGAACCTGTCCGCCAATTTTGATTCCCTCTGGTACTACCACGCCCGGCAGGATATTCATGGGCGGATTGCCAATAAATGTCGCCACCATGCGGTTAGCGGGCTGCTGATAAATCTCCTGCGGTGTCCCAATTTGCTGAATCTGCCCCTGGTACAAAACTACCATCCGATCGGCTAGGGTCATTGCCTCCACTTGGTCGTGGGTGACGTAAATCATGGTGGTTTGCAGTTGGCGGTGCAGGAGCTTTAGTTCTGCCCTAGTGGTATCCCGCAGTTGGGCATCCAAGTTAGAGAGCGGTTCATCCAGAAGAAACACCTGGGGTTGCCGCACGATCGCTCTGCCCAGTGCCACCCGCTGTTGCTGTCCGCCGGAGAGCTGACTGGGTTTGCGTTGCAGCAGGTTTTCCAACCCCAAAGCCTTAGCCACAGACTGTACCCGTTCCCTAATCACACTTTTATCTACCCCCCGCATCCGCAGACCAAAGCTCAAGTTTTCTGCTACTGTCATGTGGGGATAGAGGGCATAATTCTGAAATACCATTGCCACATCCCTATCTCTAGGGGGCAGGTCATTTACTTTTTTTTCCCCTATGTAAATCTCCCCCGTCGTTGGTGTCTCTAGCCCTGCAATCAAACGCAAAATTGTACTCTTGCCACAGCCAGACGGACCGACCAAAGTACACAGCTCCCCGTCCCCTATCTGTAAATCGATCGTGCCTAACCTGTACCCTATTTCCTGCGTCTTACCCAAGGGCTGCCATTCCTTAGTGATACCTGCCAAGCGAACCCCTGCCATTAGTTAATCCCTGTATAGGGTCGTAGGCGGTAACCAATCCCCCTTACTGTTTCGATGAAATCCGGCGGGGCACCTACCGACATCAGTTTATTTCTAATAGAGAGAATGTGAGCTTTCACCGCATATTCTGTGGGTGGGTCATCTTGATCCCATAGTCTTTCCAAAATAGCATTACGGGTGAGGATATTTCTGCCACTAGCAATCAGCAGTTCTAGCACTTCAAACTCTTTACGCGTAATTGGCACTTGCTTTTGTTGATAAGTCACTTCCCTGGTTGTGGTGTTTAATTTTAAGCGCCCCCACTTCATAATTGTCGCTGCCGGCTTTTCCGCTGGTACCTGCACTACAGGGGGGGGAGTAAACTCAAAAATGCGCCGCTCCCATACTCTCAACCGCGCAAACAACTCCAGTAAATCGATCGGTTTGGTCATGTAATCATCTGCCCCTGCATCCAGACCGAGAACCTTGTCGGTAATAGTTTTACGGGCAGTGAGCATAATGACTGGCATAGTATAGCCCTTGTGGCGCAGACGACGGCACAGACTAATTCCATCCAGCTTGGGCAACATAATATCCAACAACAAAAGGTCAAACTTTTCCTGCGTACACTTCTCCCAACCCTCTTCCCCATCTGCTGCTATCTCCACACTGTATCCCTGATCTCGCAGGGCTTCCATCAGGGCTTCTCCCGACTCCGTATCGTCTTCCACCAGCAGAATCTTTAATTTATTCATTGTGAACTTATCGATTTCCTTGCGAACCTATAGCTTAATCGAATTATAGAATATTTCACTGCTGCCGGCGAGGGGAGTTAATTAAGTGTAAATAAATTATACAATTAATTGTCCTAGGACAGCAAACTTAGCCTGCAATTACTTTTTACCTCTAGGCTCTACTAGGAGAAAAGCTATCCCGGCAAAAAAACTTGGGCTAATAGGTCAGTAGCTTCTTTGACAGGTAAGGGCGGAGAAAACAAAAAACCCTGCCCATAATCGCAACCGATTCCTCTTACTTTGGTTAACTGTTCTACTGTTTCTATTCCCTCTGCAATCACTTCTACCCCTAGACTATCAGCAAGGAGCTGAATGATGTTAGCAATAACCCAATTTTTCTGTTTAATAAATGTCCGATCGATTTTAATGACATCAATAGGAAATTCCTGCACGCGACTGAGAGAAGAGTAACCAATGCCAAAGTCATCGAGGCAGACTTTTACTCCTAATTCTCGTAGTTGCTGCAGCTGGTTAATTGCCCGATCAACGTCCGTAATAATATCACTTTCCGTAATTTCTAGCTTAATCTGACTCGGTGAAACACCTGTAATACTCAACCCATTCTCAATCACATTGATAAACTGGGGATCAAGGAGTTGGCTCCCTGCCACATTTATACTCACCATCAATTGGGGATAGGCACTGTGCCAGCGGCTAAGTTGTAACATCGATCGTTGGGCGACCCAAGCACCCATGTTGTTAATCAAGCCTGTTTGTTCCGCAATCGGAATAAATTCCCCAGGGGAGACCTTGCCTCTAGTCGGATGTTGCCAGCGCAATAGGGCTTCAAACCCACTAATCTTGTTATCAGCAATAGACACGATCGGTTGATAGTAAATCTCCAGTTCTTGGTTAGGAATGGCTTGGCAGAGATCATTATATAAATCACGATCGATATTAAACCGTTCCTGAATTTTGGTTTGCAGGGTTTGGTTTTCTACGAGAAGTTGTCGTTGTAACCTGTACAGAGAAATGTGAGTGTTAACCCTGGCAATTACCTCTTCGATTTGAAAAGGTTTTGTAATATAGTCCACTGCCCCTAAGCTAAAGCCATGCACCACATCTTGAATATCGTTGAGAGCACTGATAAAAATAATGGGGATACTTTTCAGTCTGTCATCCAATTTCAAAGTCTCGCAGAGTTCATAGCCACTCATGCCTGGCATATTGACATCCAGGAGAATTAAATCAGGCAGAACAGACTGCAGCAACTGTAATGCCATCTGGGCGCTATAGGCGGCAATTAACTCAAAGCCTTTGCGACTGAGAATATTAGTGAGCAGCCGAACATTGTCGGGCATATCGTCCACTATCAAAATCTTAGCAGGGGAGAATTTACTCATCACAAAAAATTACTCTTAGCTTATGGTATCCTGTGGGGCTGCCAATTGTAGCATTTTCCTTGTCATCGCACAAAAAAGGGAGAATGTCTAGGTCTTGTATAATCGCCGCAATAGAATTTTAATTAAGGGAGTACCATTAGCAGTTGGTCATGAGTACTACTCCGGAAGTAACCTGTCCCCAAGCACCCCAGTGCGCCGAAAATCAGAGATTGCTCATGGAGTGTCAAGCTAAGTTACACCAATGTCAATCCCTACTGGAGCAGCAGGAAAGTCGCAACCAGTTTCTGCGGGAGCGGGTACGGTTACTAGAGGAGGAACTACTGGCAAAAAAGGAAGAACTAGCAATCTCCCAAAGCACCTGCGAGGAATTGCGTAATCGCTTGAAACGGGAACAGCATCAATGCTCCCAACTTAAAGCTGCTCTGGAACGGTGTATTGATGTGCCTACTACTATTGCTACCCCCCCACCCAAGGCTGACCCTGACCCCATCCCTGAGACTTCCTGGACGGACGTAGAAGCTATTTCCTTTCGAGAAGAGGAGAAGCCCCAACCTACCCCTCGCCCCCCCACCGATCGCCGTTCCCCTTCCCCCCTCATCCGCCGCGACCGCGAAAAGCACCTGTCCTCTTTCGCCGCTGTGGAACTACCCCGCTTTCCCAAATTACCCAAGCCCCAGTCATGATTGCTCTCATCCGTGGTCGGGTAGTGAGTATAGAAATCGATCGCAAACCTGTAAGCAATATTTTGTGTTTGGAGGTAGGAGGCTTAGGCTACGATGTGCGTATTACTGGTCGCCACGCTAGTTCTTTAGTAATTAATGAAGTAGTAGAAGTATTTACCCATCTGCAAGTGCGAGAGGAAGAATTATGCTTGTTTGGCTTTCCCACTAAGGCAGAGAGGGATTTATTTCGCAAACTAATTCAGGTAACGGGAGTCGGTACACAAATGGCACTAGCCCTGTTGCACACTTTAGGTTTGACTGATTTGGTGAAAGCAATTATTACCTCTAACATCCGGGTTTTATGCTTAGCGCCAGGAATAGGCACAAAAACGGCAGAGAGATTAGCCTTAGAATTGCGCACTAAACTGGCAGATTATCGATCGGGAGTTGTAGTACCTCTCCCCACACCTTGGCAAGAGGAAATAGAAATGACTTTGCTAGCCCTAGGCTACACCCATGACGAGGTCACAAGAGCTATGCAAGCGGTAGCAACTATGCCCCATTTAAGGCAGACAGAGCAGTGGGAAGATTGGCTCAGAGCAGCGATCGAGTGGTTAACATTACAGGAGAAAAAGCTATGAGTTATTTGCTCGTGGGAGACATTGGTGGCACAAAAGGGCTGCTGCGTTTAATCGATCAGAATGGTCAACCTCTCTACACAAATCGCTATGAAATGAGGAATTTTCCCCACCTAGAAGCAGTGATCGAGCAATTTTTGACTGATGTCAAGGTTAATTTACAGATTACAGAAAAACCCCAGATGATTTGTTTAGGAATTGCAGGTAGTATTGTTGGGGATGAGTGCCGCATGGTCAATTTAGGTTGGGTGATCGATCGACGAGCCGTGAGTCGCCATCTGGAAATTGAGCGAGTAGTGTTTATTAATGATTTTACAGCCGTGGGCTATGGTGTTTTAGGGTTAGATAAACAAGACTTACTGACACTCCAGAATGTTACCCCTGTAGTAGGGGCACCGATCGGTGTTATTGGTGCTGGAACTGGTTTAGGGGAAGGTTTTTTGATTAAGCAAGGAGAGGGATACCAGGTTTATCCGACAGAAGGTGGTCATACCGAATTTGCTCCCCGATCGTTGCTCGAAATAGAGCTATTGAAATATTTGCAGCAAAAATTTGGGCGTGTTTCTGTAGAACGAGTGGTATCAGGTCAAGGTATAACCAATATCTATGCATTTCTCCATCAATATTACCGGGCAGAACACAGCAATATTTATCAAGCCGTCATTGACAGTCATCCTGATGCACCCGCTTTAATTGCTCAAGCTGCTAGGAATAAAACTGATAGCATCGCAGCAGAAACGATCGCTATATTTTTAGACTGCTATGCCCGAGAAGTGGGGGATTTTGCTTTGAAGTTACTTGCCTATGGCGGGATTTACATCGCTGGGGGAATTTTACCCAAGCTATTAAACTTATGTCTAGTTGACCAAGGTAAGTTTTTAGCAACTATCAAGGACAAAGGCAGGGTGAGCCACCTACTCGATCATATTCCTTTCCACATTGTCCTACATCCAGAGGTGGGGTTAATTGGTGCAGGCATACTAGCGATAACTCTGACAAAGAGCAATTAGGTTATTTGCCTTTTCCTGTAGCCTAGTCAGATATTTTTGTCTATTCTCCTCCGATCGACTAGCCTGTAGCAGGGATAAATCCGCCTCAATTAACTTAATCAGACGGTGTATTTCTACATGCAGACGTAAACGATCGGCACCTTGGTCAGGCAATATTTCCTGTCTGAAAAAAGACTCTACTTGAGTAAAGTCTTGATAATTATTGCTTTGCCATTCCTTAACTAAATCGATCAGGTTAGAATAACGATCGGTCATAGCTCTGTTAATAAGCTCAAGTCACTAATAAATTGTGGGGCTTCTTGCAATTTATTGCCAACACAGATGGATAAGCCCTCCCGCATAAATCCTAGGATACAATCAGCAAACTTTCTGTACTTCTCCTCAATGATTGGACTAAATCCATGGGCAAGGATTGAGTAATTTCGGGTTGCCAGGGCATCCATAATCCGTCCCTTATAGTTTTCGTATACCCGACCTAAGGGGTCATTGAGGTCACAGAGCAACTCATAGGAACGCTGCAGAGCCAGCTGCACCTTACCGTCTTGCAATCGGTAACTTTCATACTTGGACTGTAAATCCTTTGGCAGCTGTGTTACGTCCACGTTTTCTGTCTTCAGTCCGTACTGTAACAGGAGTCTTAGTTGGGCTAACAACTCTAACGATCGGTAAAGCCGACCAACGGCATCATCATAACGTTTTTGCTCTACACGACGTTCAACATTTAATAGTAAGTCCTGAAGCACCTCGTAGCCATGACCTTTAATCAGGTCATCACCCCTGAAATCTGGGTCTAACAAATTCCGACTATACTTTACTTTCTTCAGAAAAATGCCGTATTCTTTAAGTGACTTCATATAGGGTTGGATTAATTGCCAAGCAGTGCTATGTTCAAACTTATCCCAAGCATCAAAGGCACGACAAATATCCAGACACATGCCTACTTTTTGTCCATCTTGCTCTACTAGTTCATGATTAACTTGTAATTCTTCCAGATACCTAACCGCAGCACTGTAGTTATACTCTTTGAGATATGTAGTTACATTCTGTTCTAACAATCGTCTAACCGACATACCGATCGTGCGCGCTCTCCTTGTTCTCTCTCCTACTTCCACCCTAATATTATTTGTTCTAACAGTGCTAGTAGTAATCATCAATTGTATATCGTAATCCAAACTAGCAACCACAAGAGCTGCAGACATTGTTTTCGTACTGCCTGTATAGTCGGCGTAAATATTTGCCATTTCCTCTTCTTCTTTTACTTTTTTTATGCCATCAGCAATTTTGGTATAGCATTCTGATAAATCATCAGGGTCATCTATAAGAATTATGTCCCGATCGGGATTAAAGCGAGCCGTAATTTCTGCCTGGGTGGGAATGTTGGGCAACCTGTCCACAACTGTATCCCCTTTCCTAATTTCACAGGGCGTACCCTTCCCCACTACCTGATCGATAGAACCTTTACCTTTATTGTTACTGGAGCAGATGAAAATGACCCGATCGGGGTTTAGGCTCTTAATAGCAGTGACGATGGGCTGAGGTGAGCCACCGACAGTAACGAATAACACCTTGGTCATAAGTCATTAGCTCCGCAAGTAGTGGAGACTTTTAAGTTTTTCCCTTGTCAATTTTTTAATCCTCCCTTCCCTTGTTGGTGATTTTTGTCTCTACTCTAGATTACACACCAAAGCAAACTGCCATACCCTACATGCAGATATGTAGGAAAATTATACCATGCCGATGAAGAGCTAGATTTAACGATTTGTATAGGACTATGAAGTAGGTAGTAAAACTTCAAACTCAGTACCTGTAATTTTCTTACCGTCCATAACATAGGGAGAGTTAAGTAGTATCTTACCCTTATGTTTTTGCACAACAATTTCGTGGGTAATAGCCATGCCCAAGCCTGTGCCCTTGCCAGCTGATTTGGTTGTGAAGAAAGAATCAAAAATACGTTTTTGGTTTTCTGGGGGAATACCTTCGCCGTTGTCCGCAATTTTGATGGAAAGAAAGTCATTTTTATCTTCATGTTTTAGCCCAGTGGAAATAATGATCTTGGGTTGCCAGCCGTTCTTGCCTACCTTCTGCATCTTTTCGTAGAGGGCATCCACAGCATTACCGATAATGTTCATGAATACCTGCATTAGTTGACCTTGGAAGCCGAGAATTTCCCCTACTTCTTCGTTGAATCGTTTCTCTATGGTAATCTGATCTTTGATGCGATTACTCAAGATAGTGAGACTATTTTCAATACATTCATGGATGTCCAAAATGTCGGGTATAACTTCCTCCATGTGGGAGTAGCTCTGCAGACCGGTGACTAGATTGCGTAGTTGTTCTGCCCCCAACTTGATGCTGTTGACTACCTTAGGTAAGTCCTGGAGCACATAGGTTAAATTTTCCGTTTCTATCAGTTGTCCCAGGGTAGGATGATTGATCTCTCGCTGAATTGTCTCTACAGTTTTAATCAAGCTCTGACAGTAATTTTGCAAGTACTCCACATTACCATGGATGAAATTGACAGGGTTGCGAATGTCATGGGAAACTTCAGCTAGCATTTGACCTAGACTTGCCATCTTTTCCATCTGCACCATGCGAGCTTTGGCTTGGTTACGCAGCATCTTGGATGCCGTCTCTTGTATTTCTAGTTGTGCCAACAATAGGTCATGGAGGTCGAGCATTCTATAGTTGTCTGGATCAAGTTGTACAACTACTGGCTCATAAATTAGAGCTTCCGCCCTACGCAAAGCATTGACTGCCGCTACAACTACGGAAGTGTTGCCTGGCAAAATCATAGTGTCTAAAGCCCCTGAGTCATACATCTTCACGATCGGTCGTTTCAAGAATAGTTCTTGTCCAAAGGGACGGGCTAACATTTCTAGGATGCGACGGCGAGAAAGAAAGCCAAAGTATTTGCCTTCCTGGACAAGAATCACACCAGGAATAAGGGTATTTTCTTCTAGGTAGCGAACAGCATCATTGCCAGGACGGTTGATTTCTAATTGAAAGTCATACAAGGTCAGTTCTTGAATAGTGGCATCCAAAGATAAACCTGTTGTTTGTTCTTCTCCCTTACTCTCTTCTTCAGCATAAACTTCATTGATCGTGGAGGTGAGAGCAGCTAATTTACGGACAATTTCATCGGTTTTTACTTCCCTGAGAGTGCGAACTTCAGTTCTGGGAGCAAGCACAGTAGTGTCTTCCGCTTCTGCCCGCGTCGTGCTGGCAAATATCTGTTCCAATGCAGCTCGGGAAACAGTAAACTCGCCAATTTCCGCTACCCGATCGATAATTTCATTGAGATTCTCCGAGAATAGGCGGGGTAGGAGGTCTGCTGCACCCAAACGGGTAGCCCACCGTCGCTTGAGGGGTAAAATTTGGTCCTGTTTGGAGTTGTTGAGAATGACTTTAGTGGGAGCTTGGTTTTCCGTACACCAGCGGCAAACCCCTACTGCTTGCAGGGAGGAACCGTCACTGGTGGTAATCCCCATGTCCATCAAAATTAGATGCGGTAGTTCTCGCCCGCTCAGCTTCTGTTCCTTGAGATATTGCGTCAGGTCTTCCTGGGGAGATTTGACCGTCACCTCTAGCCCTTGGGACTCCAATACGGCTTGCCAGAGCTTTTCTTGATCCTCGGAAATCTGAGCAATAACTACAGAAGGTGCCATGGCGTTTTTCTACCTATAATCTTGCTATCTACCATCTTGGCGGTTTAGGCAGGGGTTGGCAACTAAGTATTCTTAACTTTTCCTTAACTAATCCTTAAATTTTGTGCAGATGGTAGACTAATCCTCTGAAGCTAGGCAGGCATCTCATGGCGACAGATTTACCAATTCCTGTGATTGTGGCGGGGGCAACGGGCAAGATGGGGCGGACAGTAATTAAGGCAATTGCCCAGCGGCGGGATTTAGTGTTAATTGGGGCAACAGGACGTACGCATTTGGGGGAGGATATTGGGGAGGTGGTGGGAATAGGGGCGCTAGAAGTGCCAGTTACAAGTGATTTGCAAGTGTTATTGGCGCAGGGAGCGCAGGAGCAGCAGTACGCCGTTATGGTGGATTTCACCCATCCTGGGGTAGTCTACGACCATGTCCGATCGGCAATTGCCTATGGAGTCCGTCCGGTAGTGGGTACAACGGGACTGACAGAGGCGCAAATCCAAGATTTAGCTGAGTTTGCTGATAAAGCCAGTGTAGGGGCAATTATCGCTCCCAATTTTTCCATTGGCATGATTTTGCTCCAGCAAGCTGCTGTTGCCGCCAGTCAGTTTTATGACTATGTGGAAATCATTGAGTTGCACCATGAACAGAAGGCGGATGCCCCCAGTGGCACGGCAATTAAAACGGCACAGATGCTCTCCGAGTTGGGCAAGACGTTTAACCCCCGCTTAGAAACCGAGGGCAGGGGCAAGGTAGTGGGGGAAAACATCCCCATTCACAGTGTGCGGTTGCCTGGTTTAGTTGCCCACCAGGAGGTTATCTTTGGTAGTGCGGGGGAGACCTATAGCCTGCGCCATAATGTCATCGATCGAGCTTGCTATATGCCCGGCGTTATCTTGGCAATCCGCAAAGTCATCACGCTGCAGTCCTTGGTCTACGGGTTGGAGAAAATTCTGTAGCTAGGTGCTCAGGGTACGGCGCTTAGTCACCATGCGGAAGGCTTCGATGATGTCCCCCTCCTGCCAATCGGTGTATTTGTTGACGGACACACCGCATTCAAACCCGCTAGCTACCTCTTTAACATCGTCTTTCATCCTGCGGAGGGAGTCAAGTGCCCCTTCGTGAATGACCTTGCCCTTCCGTAACACCCTGAGATTACAATTCCGCACTAACTTGCCCGACAGAACATAACAGCCTGCAACTACTGCCTTGCTTAGGTGGAAAACCTGGCGCACTTCCGCTTGACCTAGAGGTTCTTCTACTAGTTCCGGTTCTAGGAGACCCTCCATTGCCGCCTGCACATCCTCCAGGAGGTTGTAGATGATGTTGTAATCCCGAATGTCTACCCCCAATTCATCAGCGGCTTGACGAGCACCAGGGGCTAAGGAAGTATTAAAGCCCAAAATGACAGCATTACTAGCAGCAGCCAAGGCTACGTCGTTTTCGCTGACTTCCCCTACAGCGGCTAGAAGAACACGCAACTGCACTTCCTGCTGGGGTAACTGGGACAGGGAATTGACGATCGCTTCCACTGACCCCTGGACATCTGCCTTGACAATCACATTGAGTTCCTTGAGTTCTCCTTCCTGCGCCTGGGCAGAGACTGTCCCTAAACTAATGCGCCGACTAGCAAGGGACTGTTGTAGACGACTTTGCCGCTGGGCTTCTGCCCGCTCTTCCGCCAGCGCTCGGGCTTGCTTTTCATCGGTGAACACCTCAAATTCGTCCCCTGCTTGGGGCAGTTCGTTCAAGCCTAAGACTTCCACGGGGAAGGAAGGCAAGGCTTTTTCTACCCGTTCCCCCCGATCGTTGATCATCGCCCGCACTTTGCCGTACACTGACCCCGCTAGGACTATATCCCCCACCTTGAGGGTGCCATTTTGTACGAGGAAGGTAGCCACCGGCCCCCTGGCTTTGTCCATATGGGCTTCGATGATGGTGCCTTTGGCAGGACGATCGGGGTTAGCACTCAAGTCCTCCACTTCTGCCACCAGCAGGATCATTTCTAAGAGCGTATCGAGGTTATCCCCCCGCAGGGCACTCACGGGTACCATGATCGTGTCTCCTCCCCACGCTTCATCAATCAGACCGTACTCCGTCAGTTCCTGCCGAATGCGATCGGGTTGCGCCTCGGGTTTATCGATTTTGTTGATGGCAACAATGATGGGTACCTTGGCGGCACGGGCGTGACTGATAGCCTCGATCGTTTGTGGTTGTACACCGTCATCCGCTGCCACTACCAGGACAGCAATATCAGTAACTTTTGCTCCCCGCGCCCGCATAGCGGTAAAAGCTTCGTGACCAGGCGTATCCAGGAAGACGATCGTTTGGGGTTTGCCCTCCACTTCAATTTCCACGTGGTAGGCACCGATATGCTGGGTAATCCCCCCTGCTTCCCCCTGGGCAACCTTGGTTTTGCGAATGGCATCGAGAAGAGAGGTTTTGCCATGATCCACGTGCCCCATAATTGTCACTACGGGGGGACGACGCTGGAGGTTTTCTAAGTCCTCCATTTCCAGCATTTCTGTCTTCGTGGCAGCAGCACTCGCTGCCGGCTCCCTTACCTCTACCCCCAGTTCCTGACAGACAATTTTGGCAGTATCGAGGTCAAGGGCTTGGTTGATGTTCACCATGATCCCCTTCAGGAACAGGATGCGGATAATTTCTGTCTCCGCCACCACCAACCGACTAGCTAACTCCGGCAAGGGAATGGCATCAGCCAGCTCGATCGAGGTAGGTTTTTCAGGGGTAGGGGAGGTAGTAGGACGACGTTCCTTTGGTTTTTTCGGGGACTTCTGGGCATCACCTCGGCTCATCCCTCCCGTGGGCTTACTGACAGAGGGTTTGGGGGGGCGAACAGAGGGACGGACTAGAGAAAGACTAATAGGGGCTTCCTCCTCCTCCTCATAGTCGTCGAACCAGTCCTCTTCATCGAAATCGATATCTTCCTCCTCATAAAAGCGCCGCAGCTTGTTACTCCGTTTAACCTTTTCCTGTTCCAGAGCTTCCAAGTCCTCCACTTTAGATTTTTGCTTCTTAGTGGGACGAGGACGGAGTGCTACCTCCTCAAATGTAGCCACTGGTTCGAGGGGAGGGATTTCTGGTTCCACTGGGCGTGTTGGTTTAACGGGGGGCGCAGGTGCTTCCGCAGCTGGTTTAACAGGTTTGGGAGGGCTGATACCCCGTTCAATCAATAGGTCTCCCTTAGGCGGCGTGGGACGCTTTGCCGAGATGACAGGGGGCTTGGGTTTAGGGGGAGGGCTGGTTGCTTCCTTCTTGGGGAGGGTAGGTTTGGGGACAGGCTTGCGCAAAGTTGGTGGTTCGGGCTTTTTAGGGGGGGGAGTAGTTACCTCCTCTGGTTTCTTAGCAGGTGGTTCGGGTTTCTTAGGCGGGGCTACCGCCCCAGGAGGAGCCGTGGGCTTTTCTTCTGCCTTAGGGGGGGGCGCTACTGGTTCTGCCTTGGGAACAGAGGGTTTGGTTGGCGGGACAGGCGGCTCTGGTTTGGGCAGGGGAGCGGGAGCTGCAGGCTTGGTGGGGGGAGCCACTAGCTTTACTTCGGGTTTGGAGACAGTGACAATCTTATTTGTCTTAGGGGAGACTTCTTTCTCCTTAGTTTCTTTGGTACGACTGGGTTTAGCCGAGCTGCGGAGGGGACGATTACCCGCCCTGGCGGAAGCTCTTACCTTTTCTGCTTCTTCTTCCGTAATGGTGCTACTATGACTTTTGAGGGGGATGCCATGTTCTTCGCAAATAGCCATTACATCTTTGTTATCCAGATGCAACTCCCTCGCTAAATCATATATTCTCACTCTACTCATGGGGTCGGGTAATCAAATCCAAGATGCAATACTTTAGCCTATTATAGAGTTAACTGGTAGTCTATTTTGGCAAAATTCTCTAATTCCAAAGGCTACGCTATCATGCCTAGCAGTACCGACAAGTTCTATGCAACCAACTGACCCCAATCAATTTACGGACAAAGCTTGGGAAGCGATTGTCAAATCCCAAGACGTAGCGCGGCGCTTTCAACACCAAGAGCTGGAAGTAGAACACTTAGCCCTAGCACTCCTGGAGCAGGATGGTCTGACTAAACAAATTTTTGCTGGTGTCTCCCTGGCCCGGTTACAACGACATTTAGAGGAATTTCTGCGCAGTCAACCCCGTATTGCTAATCCTAGGGAATTGTATTTAGGACGGTTCCTGAATGCCTGCCTCGATCGGGCGGCGGACTTGCGGGAGGAATGGGAGGATACCTACATTTCCATCGAGCATCTATGGTTGGCCCTGGCAGAAGACGATCGGGTAGGCAAACGGTTGTTGCGCCATGTCAATTTGGATAGGAAAAAGTTAGAACCGATCGTGCAATCCTTGCGGGGCGCGCAGAAGGTTGTAGATAGCAATCCGGAATCGAAGTACGGAGCGTTGGAGAAATACAGTGTTGATTTAACAGCTTTAGCGCGGGAAGGAAAGTTAGACCCTGTGATTGGGCGGGATGAGGAAGTGCGACGGGTGATTCAGGTGTTGTCGCGGCGGACGAAAAACAATCCTGTCTTGATTGGTGAACCGGGGGTGGGGAAGACAGCCATTATTGAGGGTCTGGCACAGCGGATTGTACGGGGGGATGTGCCTGAGTCTTTGCAGGAACGGCGACTGGTGAGTCTAGACTTGGGCGCGCTGCTGGCTGGGACAAAGTACAGGGGTGAGTTTGAAGAACGCCTGAAATCAGTGTTAAAGGAAGTCACCAGTTCTCTGGGTCAGATCATCCTATTTATAGATGAACTGCATACAGTAGTGGGGGCAGGGGCAGGGACAGGCTCAGTTGATGCTAGTAATCTCTTGAAACCCATGTTGGCAAGGGGGGAACTGCGCTGTATTGGGGCAACAACTTTAGATGAATATCGTAAGTACATTGAAAAGGATGCTGCTCTGGAAAGGCGTTTTCAACAGATATTAGTTGACCAACCAACTGTGGCAGACACTATCTCCATCCTGCGGGGGTTGAAGGAAAGATATGAAGTCCACCACGGTGTCAAAATTTCCGATTCCGCCCTGATCAGTGCTGCCACTCTGTCCCATCGCTATATTACCGATCGGTTTCTGCCGGACAAAGCCATTGATCTGGTGGATGAAGCTGCGGCGAAGTTAAAAATGGAGATTACTTCCAAACCGATCGAGCTAGATGAACTCGATCGCAAGATCATGCAACTGGAGATGGAAAAACTATCTTTGCAAAGGGAAGACAATCTCACAGGCAAAGCCGCCCAGGTAACAGCAGAAAGAATCGAGCGGATTGAGACAGAAATCCACAAACTCAAACAAAAACAGGTGTATTTACAGGAGTTATGGCGGGCGGAGAAAGAAGCTATTGACCTTGTCAAAGCCCTCAGAGAAGAGATTGAGCAAACCAAGCGACAGATCGAGCAAGCAGAGCGGGAATTTGACCTCAACTTGGCAGCAGAGTTAAAATACAATCGTTTGACAGAGCTAGAGAAACAACTAGATGAAGCAGAGCTGCAGATTGACAGAACCCGATCGGAGGGTACCTCCCTTTTTCGCGAACAGGTGACAGAGAATGACATAGCGGAAATTGTAGCCAGGTGGACAGGAATTCCCGTTAACAGTTTATTGGAACCGGAACGACAGAAGCTGTTGCAGTTAGAAGCCCATTTACACGAACGCGTAGTGGGACAAGCAGAAGCTGTAGCTTCCGTGGCAGCAGCCATCAGACGGGCAAGGGCAGGTATGCAGGACCCCAACAAACCGATCGGCTCCTTTCTCTTTCTGGGTCCAACAGGTGTGGGCAAAACCGAATTAGCGCGGTCCCTAGCCCACTTTTTGTTCAACTCCGACCAAGCGATGATCCGCCTCGATATGTCGGAATACATGGAAAAGCACACAGTTTCTCGCTTGATTGGTGCACCCCCAGGCTATGTGGGTTATGAAGAGGGGGGGCAATTTTCCGAAGCAGTGCGTCGCCGACCTTACTCTGTAGTTTTGTTTGATGAAATAGAAAAGGCACATCCCGACGTGTTTAACATTCTCCTGCAAGTGTTGGATGATGGCAGAATTACAGACAGTCAAGGGCGCTTGGTGGACTGCAAAAACACAATTATCATCATGACTAGTAACATTGGCAGTGAGTTCATGTTGGCAGGGGAGGGGGAAGAACAACGGCAAAAAGTAATGCATGCTCTGCAAAAAAGTTTTCGCCCTGAATTTCTCAACCGTATTGATGAAATTGTGGTATTCCATGCCCTGCGTAGAGAAGAACTGCGCCAGATTGTCAAACTACAATTAAAACGCATTACCGATCGTTTGGCAGAACAAAAACTAGCTATTGCTCTGACAGAGGAAGCGGAAGAATTTATCATCGAGCGGGGCTACAATCCCGCCTTTGGTGCCCGTCCCCTAAAAAGAGCGATGCAGAAACTAATCGAAAACCCGATCGCCGACGCTATTTTGGCAGGGAAATATGCCACGGGTGACACGATCAAAGTGAGACTGGCAGACAATCAGCTGATATTTGAATGACCGATCGCAACTTGGACTGGGGAAAAGTAGTAGCCCAAGCCCTGTGGCAGGCGGGTGTGAGGCAGGTTTGTATCTCTCCTGGTTCCCGTTCTACACCCTTGGTTCTGGGTTTGTATCTGCTCTCCCAAATAGACATCTACGTCCAGATAGATGAACGCTCGGCGGGTTTCTTCGCCCTGGGCATGGCAAAGGCACAAAGGCGACCTGTAGCTTTAGTTTGTACCTCTGGTTCTGCTGTTAGCCATTATTTTCCCGCTGTGATTGAAGCCTATTACAGTCACGTGCCTTTGGTTATTCTCTCCGCCGATCGCCCTCCCGAACTGAGGCATTGCGGTGCCCAACAAACGATCGATCAGCTCCATATCTTTGGTCATTATGTCCGTCAATTTGTTGAAGTCGGACTACCAACCGCAAACGATCGCTATTTAGCCACACTTATACAGGCTACAGTCAGTCGGTCTTTACAACCTTTGCCAGGAGCAGTCCATCTCAACTTTGCCTTCAGTGAACCCCTAGCCCCCCCAAGCTTGGACAGTCAATTCTACGCCAGCCTACCTACCTGGCAACATTTGGGTACTAAGACGCAACTAGAAAATGTAGATTTACTCAGGGAACTCTTGGCTAGCAAACGGCGAGGTGTCGTCGTAGTTGGTGTCAATAAATACCCCCTGGCAGAAACAGATTTAGTGCACAAGTTAGCCCAAACTTTGGGCTATCCCCTCCTAGCAGAAGCCACAGGCATGCCCAGACAAAATGTCATTAGTCACTATGATAGTTTTCTCCGTTCCCCTTGCCTAGCTGAGAGACTAGAGCCAGAAATAGTCCTGAGATTGGGTGATATGCCCACCTCCAAAAGTTACCGCCAATGGTTAGAACAGCATCCCCACTGTCAGCAAATCACGATCGGGAGCTACGACAACAGTGACCCTACCCATGGCAATAATTATCAAGTTCCCCTCACGGTAACAGATTTTTGTCAACAATTACTACCTCAACTACAGCCACAGCCCCTCGATCGGGAGTGGTTACAATTGTGGGAGCAAGCCAACAGTTTGACCCAGATAGTTTTAGATGAATGGATGGCAGGTATTGACTATCCCTTTGAGGGGAAAATTTATTATGAACTAGCTGCCCACCTGCCCGATCAGACCATCATTTACATTGGCAACAGCACACCAATTCGTGATTTAGATAGCTACTTCCACAACTGCCAGCGGGTAACAGTATTTGCCAACCGTGGCACCAATGGTATTGACGGCATGATCTCCAGCGCCATGGGGGTAGCAAAAGTTGTACCAAAACCTGTATTACTCATCTGTGGTGATCTTACCTTTTGTCACGATATAAATGGATTACTACTGGGTAAGCTAAATCCCATCAACCTGACTATTTTGCTAATCGACAACCAGGGGGGGGCAATCTTTGAGATGCTACCTATATCCCGCTTTGAACCACCCTTTAGGGAACTATTTTTGACACCGATCGGGATTGATTTGGCGCAGATTGCCACAGGTTATGGCGCTGATTGGCACCAGGCTTCTACTATTTCTCAAGTTACAGATTTGGTCAAAGATGCCCTGACCCAACCAGGTGTGCAAATTATCAGCATCAAGACCGATGGGAAAAAGGACTGGCAACAACGTCACAACTTCTGGCAAAAAGTAATACAAACAATAGAAACAAACTTATTGGCTCCTAGCAGCAGAAAAAAGCTAGACTAGATACAGCGATGACCACTTCCTATGGACAACTATCAAGGCACGATCGTTAGACGCAAAACTCGCCCTGTAAGAGTTGGCAACGTCACTATTGGGGGAAATGCTCCTGTAGTGGTGCAGTCGATGATTAACGAAGATACCCTAGACATCGATGGCTCCGTAGCGGCGATTCGTCGTCTCCATGAAATTGGCTGTGAGATTGTGCGGGTGACAGTTCCTAGCCTTGCCCATGCCCATGCCGTGGGAGAGATTAAGCGCAAATTGCGGCAGGAATACCAAGACGTACCCCTGGTAGCGGACGTACACCACAACGGTATGAAGATAGCCTTGGAAGCAGCTAAGCACGTGGATAAGGTACGTATTAATCCTGGTCTGTACGTTTTTGAAAAACCGAAACCCAATCGCACAGAGTACACCAAGGCAGAATTTGACGAAATCGGGGAAAAGATTCGTGAGACTCTCAAGCCCTTGGTACAGACATTAAAAGAACAGGGGAAAGCTATGCGCATTGGAGTCAATCACGGGTCTTTAGCAGAGAGAATGTTGTTTACCTACGGTGATACCCCCTTAGGCATGGTGGAATCAGCATTAGAATTCATTCGCATTTGTGAGGATTTAGACTACAAGAACTTAGTCATTTCCCTGAAAGCCTCGCGGGTACCTGTGATGATCAGTGCCTATCAGTTGATGGTCAAGCGCATGGATGAACTAGGTATGGACTATCCTCTACATTTGGGGGTGACGGAAGCAGGGGATGGTGAGTATGGCAGGATCAAATCCACAGCAGGGATTGCCACCCTCCTAGCCCAGGGCATTGGCGATACCATTCGGGTCTCTTTAACAGAACCGCCAGAAAAAGAGATACCAGTCTGTTACAGTATTTTGCAAGCTCTAGGACTGCGCAAGACGATGGTAGAGTATGTTGCCTGTCCTTCCTGCGGTCGTACTCTCTTCAACTTGGAAGAAGTCCTACACAAAGTCAGAGAAGCCACTAAACATCTTGTCGGCTTAGACATTGCTGTGATGGGCTGCATTGTCAACGGTCCTGGGGAAATGGCGGACGCAGATTATGGTTATGTGGGTCGTACCCCTGGCTATATCTCCCTCTATCGTGGCAGAGAGGAAATTAAGAAGGTACCAGAAGAGAAAGGAGTGGAAGAACTGATTGCCCTCATTAAAGCCGACGGCAGATGGGTTGATCCTCCCGCTACTCCCTAGGCCCGAGGTGCAAATCACTGGGGGTCGATGGTGCTGACCCCAGCGTAGCAGGGCGTGATAGGCGATCGAGCCTGGGGTATGCTTAAATGGGTAAAATATACCAGGGAGGACAGTTGATGTTAGTAGAAGCGGGAAAACAGGAACGGACTTTTGCTCTGCCCAACCTACCCAAGAGACCCAGATTAAAGAATTTCTGGCGGAATTTGAGCTTGCGTTGGAAAATTACTATTTCTCTTTGGTTAGCAGCTGCCTTGCCGGTAGTGATAATTACCCAATTTAACGTACAGTACTCCCGCAAAAACTACATCGACAACCTGACGCAAACTCTCCAGGAAAAGGGAGCATTTTTTACTACTGACTTTGTACTGTGGTCATTGGCAGAAGCTCTGCCAGAAGCAGAAAAGACGGCGGGAGCTTTGCAATCACCGACTATCAACCTGAGGGATTCGAGCTCTATTTTGCCCTTATTACAGTTGAGCAGCAACGTTGAACCTGAGTCTATTAAAAGCTTCAAGGTAGTGGTAGATAGTCAAGGTCGTGTAATTGCCGGTAGGGGTCAAGTTATAGATGATAAGTTTGTCGATAATCCGCCCCTACGTGCTGGTGACGAGGTTTATCGTCCTGCCTATCGTTCCTATAGCATCAGCACAGGGGTAGAGTTAGCGGACTTAGAAATTCTGCAAACTACTCTCAGTACAGGACAACCCCAAAGCGGTGCAGAGTTGGTCAGGAGTAGTATTTTGCAAAAGCTCGGTCTGGCAGAACAGGCGCGCATCAATCCCCGTCCCCAAAAGATAGCCGGTCTGAAGCCAGAAGATGCTCCCTTCCCTGAGGGCAGGTTTGATGTGGAAACTGGCAAAATAGGCCTAGTGACCATTGCTACTCACCCCATTAAACGGGGCAACAATACGGTGGGAGTGGTAATAATTGGCTCCCTTATCAACCGTAACTACGGCATTGTGGATACCTTCCAAGTTAAGAACAATGTGCCAGTAGCTACCATCTTCGCCCAGGATTTTCGTATCAATACTTCTATTCCTTACATCGACCCCAGGACAGGCAAAGGCGATGGCTCGCGGGCGATTGGGACAAGAGTAGCCAGGGAAGTAGCGGAGAGAGTTTTAATTGCAGGGGAGAAGTTTTTAGGGGAAACCAACATTGTCGGAGATTTCTATCTCACTTACTACGAGCCTCTATTTAATCACAAGCAAGAAGTGGTCGGCATTGCTTTCATTGGTAAGTCTCGCCGAGAAATTGATGCTACCTTGAGAGTTGCTCTTTTACAGAGTTATGGGATCGGATTGATTACTTTGGTTGTCTTAGCATTTCTAGGAACCTATGTGGCGAACTCGATCGTTACTCCCATCCAACAATTAGCCAGCTTTGCTGGCCTGGTAGGGCAAGGGCAGTTGCAAAAACTAGACACCGATCGGGGGGATGAAATCGGGCAGTTAGCAGCAAGCATCAACCAGATGGTGATCAACATTGAAAACTCGATCGAGGCACAGTTAGAGGAAGTACAACGATCAATGCAACTGAAAGAGGAAGCAGAACGACTAGCTCGGGAGCAGAGAGAGCAGAAGGAGTTATTACAAAGACGAGCATTGGAGTTATTATTAGAAGTAGACCCAGTGAGTAGGGGGGATTTGACGATTCGGGCAAAAGTGACAGAGGACGAGTTGGGCACGATCGCTGATTCTTACAATTCTTTGATTCGCAGTTTGCGGGAACTGGTCTTGGGGGTAAAGGAGTCGGCAGCCACGGTGACCCAGAGCACGATCGCCAATGACCAAGTAGTCAAGACAGTGGCTAGGGGAGCTAAACAGCAGGTAGAAGCCTTGGAGAAGGCAGTGGGGCAGGTGGAATTGATGGCACAATCTTTGCAGGAGGTGGAGCAACGGGCACAGGTAGCCCAAAACCAGGTAAACGAAGCCGTAGCGGTAGTGGCAGAGGGGGACAAAGTCATGACCCGCACTGTGGCAGAAATCAATGTAGCGAAGGAGAAAGTAACACGAGCAGCGGAAAAGGTACAGCTCCTAGAGGATGCTTCCCAGAAAATTGCCAGGGTGGTGAAACTAATCGGTAACTTTGCTGCCCAGACAAATGTATTAGCATTGAATGCTTCTATTGAAGCTGCTAGAGCAGGGGAAGAAGGGGAGAGTTTCAAGGTAGTGGCAGATGAGGTACGGGCATTAGCCCAACGATCGACGGAAGCGACCAGAGAAATTCGCCGTCTGCTAGAGGAAATTCAGGGGCAGGTGGGGGAAGTAGTCAGTTCCATCCAAGAAGGCACGGAGCAGGTAGCAGAAAGTACGGAACTACTTGAACAGGCACGGCAAAGACTGCAAGTGATCAACCAAGTGAGTGCGGAAATTAGTCAACTAGTCAACGACATTGCCCGAGCCTCCCAACAACAGTTGATCAACTCCAATCGGGTCAAACAGGTAATGGCAGAGGTGGGAACGATCGCTAACAACAATTCCCAGCAGGCAGAGATGGTAGCCCAGACCTTTGACCAACTGCTTGCCCTATCCCAAAGACTGCAGGAACAGGTGGGTAAATTCAAGGTAGAATCTTAAACTTTTTTGTGGTTTCGGGAGAAAAGGGGTAGGTGTTGCTAGGATGCAAATATAAACTTCCCTAGCGTGACCATGCTCCCAGTTTTTGACTATGTAGCGGTGAGCATTTTTGTTGCCCAATGGCAGGGGGATGTCCTCTACCTCCTGGAGGCGAATAAAAAATGGTGGGAACTTTTAGGCAGAGAACCCCTACCTTTGCCCCAACCCTTGGGGGAAGTAATCAAAGCCGACGGGTTAATTAGAGCTTGTCAGGACTGTTATAGGGAAAATAAGCAAGTAGTCCACCATTGGCTATATCAGAAGCGGGAAATCAACGTCACTCTCACTCCGGGGGAGGGAAAAATTATCGGCACTTGCCAGGAAACAACGGGCATCCAACCCCTCTTGCTTGACTTCCTCAACAAATATCCCGACGGCATGATAGTCCTTGACCCCCAGGGCGTAGTACAGTTTGTCAACCCAGCAGCGGAGGAGCTATTCGATCGTCCAGCCTGGGAAATTGTGGGGCAGGAATTTGGGTTGCCCTTGGTGCAGGGGGAACATACAGAGATTGAGATTTTAAGACGATCGGGAGAAATAACGCCCGCGGAGATGCGCGTAATTCAAGGCAGTTCGGGGGAATCCAAGACCTACATCATTGCTGACTTAAGGGATGCGCGGGTGGCACAAGCTGCCTCCCAACAACTGCTGAGACGGGAAGAGGAGCTATTTACCCTCTTAACAGCAGTAAAAAAAGGGATTACCTTGGGTCCTTCTGTCAGTGATTTTGTCCTCTTCAACCCCGCCATGGAAGCATTTACGGGCTATTCCCAAGCAGAGGCTAATAGTAATCCCCATTTTATAGAGCTACTCTATCCCGATCGGGGGGAACGGGAGCGATTACTCAGTCATATTGCACAACTACGTTATCAGGGGGAAACCTGGGAAGATGAGGTGAAAATCCGCTGCGCTGACGGCACGATCAAGTATGTAGCGGTGTCGGTTTCTCTCCTCTTTTATCGGGGCAAACCGATGTATTTGTCCAGCTATACGGACATCAGCGCCCGCAAGGCGGCGGAAGCCCAACTGTATTATCAAATGGAACGGGAACGTTTGCTGGGGGAAATCACCCTGCGCATTCAAAGGGAGCTGGACATTGACTCTATCTTGCATACCACAGTAGCAGAAGTTAGACAGCTATTACAGACAGAACGAGTTGTCATCTTTCAATTTTTAACCGATTGGTCAGGCAAGTTTGTTGTCGAGTCGGTACAGCCCCCCTGGGATAGTGTTATTTCCAAGCAGGTCTATGATCACTGTTTTCACGAAAAGTACGTGGAACTATACACCCAGGGCAGAGTTCACAGTATTGATGATGTTTTCACTGCCCCTATCCATAGTTGTCACCGCGACCTTTTGTTGCAATTCCAAGTGCGGGCAAACCTAGTTGTACCAATTATCATCAGTGGTAAATTATGGGGATTACTGATTGCCCATCACTGTTCTGCTCCCAGAGTATGGCAACCCTTTGAAATCAATCTCTTACAACAGATTGCCAGTCATGTGGCAGTGGCATTACAACAGTCTATTCTCTTGCAAACAGTCAGACAGCTGAATACTCACTTAGAAGCGGAAGTGGCTGAACGTACTGCCCAACTTCAGCAGAGTTTAGAACAGTTAGAACAGGCTCTTTCGAAAGAAAAGGAACTAAGTGAATTAAAGTCCCACTTTGTGTCCATGGCTTCCCATGAATTTCGTACCCCCTTGGCGACTATTCAAGCTGCTAGTGATTCCCTACTCCGCTACAGCGAACAAATGACCCCCCAACAACGGGAAGAAAGACTGCACAAAATTCAAATGGAAGTTAAGCGCATGACCGAATTGCTAGAAGACATTCTTAGTATTTCTAAAGTTGAATCGGGAACCCGCAAACTGCAACTTGCTCCCATTGATATTGCCCAGCTCTGCCAAGACATCCTCGGCGAGATTAGTGTGTTAGCCACGGACAAACATCACATTCACTTTCAGTGCTCCCATCCGCCGGTCGGTGTAGTCTGGATTGACACCAAACTGATGCGCCAGGTGTTAGTCAACTTGCTGTCCAACGCCATCAAATACTCCCCCAAAGGGGGAAACATCACCCTGACTCTGCGCCAGGAGCAGCAAAATATAATTATCCAGATCAAGGACGAAGGTATGGGCATTCCCCTCAAAGACCAAGAACGTGTTTTTGATGCCTTCTACCGCGCCCAGAATGTGGGCAATATTGCGGGGACGGGCTTAGGTCTCTCCATTGCTAAATCAGCGGTGGAACTGCAGGGGGGGAAACTGACCCTACACAGCCAAGAAGGAGTCGGCACGATCGTGACCGTCACTTTACCGATCGGGAGGGAAGTATGACCAAAGTTTTAGTAGTAGAAGACATGGATGCCCTGCGGGAAGAGATTATGGACACCCTGCGCTTTGAGGGTTACGAAGTTTTGGGAGCAGAAAACGGCTTAGTGGGAGTGGCTTTAGCAACGGAACACCTACCTGACATAATTCTCTGTGATGTGATGATGCCCCAGATGGACGGCTATGAGACTCTAAAAGTTCTACGCCAACAGCCTGCGACAGCCATGATTCCCTTTATTTTTCTCACTGCCAAAGCGGACAAGCAGGACATGCGCCACGGCATGGAACTAGGGGCAGATGACTATTTAACTAAGCCCTTTACGGTAGCAGAACTATTGGGAGCAATTCAGGGGCGGTTACAGAAAGCTCAGTGTTGGAAGAAATACGCCCAGGAAATGGGTCAAGATAACAATTCTGCATACAAAAGGAATGAGTTTTATCAGTTACTCAACAGTTTGATTCCCGTGGTGGGGAACAAGGGACTAGCACTCCTGTTGCTGGAAATTGACCAATTGCCCCTCATTCATGGGGCTTTAGGTAGGGATATTGGCAACGAATTACTGCAGGCAGTAGGAGAAAGATTACAATTTTTGTTGCCCGCGGACTATCCGATGGTGCAGTTGGGGGGAGAGGAATTTGCTATAGCCGCCCCCAAATTAGCCGATCGACAGCAAGTGCAGGAATTTGCCCAGCGGTTGATTCACCACTTAGGGAGGGGTTATACAATTTACGGCAATGAAATTTTTATTACCACCAGCATTGGCATTTCCCTCTATCCCCAGGATGCTTTAACAGCGGAAGATTTATTGAAGAACGCCGATAGTGCACTCTACTACAGTAAACAGCTAGGGCACAACCGTTATCAATGTTTTGAACCATCCCTAGGGGTAGAATTTGCAGAACGGATGGCGTTGGAAAACAGCCTGAGGCAAGGCTTGGAGCACGGCGAATTTCGCCTAGTTGTGCAGCCCATTGTGGAACTGAGTAGGCAGGTGGTTGTTGGTTTAGAAGTCCTACTGCGATGGCAACATCGCCAGATGGGCACAATTATGCCTAATCGGTTTTTACCCTTAGCAGAAGAAACGGGGTTGATTTTAGACCTGGACCTATGGGCATTAGAGCAAGCAGAGAATTTATACAATCGATGGCATTTGCCTATTTCCTTGAATATATCGGGGAAACACTTTCAGAGTGACAGTACCTTTGCCAATTTAGTGCAGCATGTACGCCGTTATCCTCTCTGTTTGGATATTGCGGAAAAAGTAGTAATGCAACATCCCGTTAAACTAATTACTCATCTGCGGACTTTGCAGGAAATGGGGGTAAAAGTTGCCATTGATGATTTTGGCACAGGTTTTGCTTCCTACGAAATTCTCAAACATTTCCCTGCCAACTATCTCAAAATTGATGGGTCATTTGTGCACCATCTACCGACGGATAAACACGCTGTTGCCACCACCCAATCGATCATCGAGCTGGCTAATGAACTGCAGTGGGAGATTATTGCCCAGGGCATTGAAACGAAAGAACAGCTGGCATTATTACATCGATTGGGATGTCAGTACGGTCAGGGCTATATTTTTACTTCGCCGATTTCCCCTGATCAATTTGATGTATGGTTAAGTAGCAGAAGGGTGTAGGAGGGAGCCAAAATGTATTCTGTCGGGCAGCAGGAAGGTACTTGGGTTTTGCAGGCAGAAGGGGATAGAGCGACGGTACTACCAGAGCGGGGAGGCATCCTACTTAGTTGGGCGGTGGGGGCGATGGAAATTCTCTACCTCGATCGGGAACGCTTTGCCAACCCTGCGCTCTCGATTAGGGGAGGGATTCCCCTCTTGTTTCCTATTTGTGGCAATCTCGTTGATGACACCTACACCTGGGAAGGACAGAGTTACAAATTACCCCAACACGGTTTTGCCCGCCATCTCCCTTGGACAGTGACAAACCAGAATACGGCAGAGGGAGCTAGCATCACAGTGACGCTTAGCCATAGGGGGGAGACTTTGGCTGTTTATCCCTTTCCCTTTCAACTGGATTACACCTACACCTTGCGTCCCCAGGAACTAGAACTGCAATTCCGTCATACCAACTTAGGTACAGCCCCCATGCCCTTTGCCACAGGTATTCATCCCTACTTTTTGGCTCCCGACAAGACCCAACTGCAATTCCAGATTCCCGCTCAACAATACGTAGTCAAAGGGGAAACCCAACCCCAGGCTTTTACAGGGGAATTTGATTTCGATTGTGGGGAAATTGACATTGCTTTGATGCCCCTGTCTGCCCAAGTAGCAAAGGTAACCGATCGTGCTCGCAACTTAGAGGTAACAATTAGCTATGACCAGCACTACACCACCTTGGTATTTTGGACAGTCAAGGGGAAAGATTTTTACTGTTTAGAACCCTGGAGTTCTCCCCGCAACGCCCTCAACACGGGGGAAAAGTTAATTACTCTAGCCTCGGGGGAAAGTTTGACAACAAGTGTGCAGATTGCCGTAAAATTCCTCTAAAGTTAGGGGAAAAACCTATGTATCAAGTGATACTAGAAATGGCAGCTAAGCGAGTGCATGTAATTGCGGAATTTAGTGAGAAGGAGCAGGCAATTGCCAAATATGTGAGTTTAGTTGAGGCTAACAAGGGGTCGCCAATTACCCCCAGGGGGAAGTACAATATCCGCAAAAAGTCTGAGTAATGCAACCTGCTGACTGCTATCGTGTTTTGGGACTTGCCCGCAACGCTTCTTGGGAAGATGTCAAGATTGCTTATCGTCGCTTGGCACGGAAATACCACCCCGATGTCAATCAAGGTGACCCCCAGGCAGCGGAAAAATTCCGCCTTGTGCAGGAAGCCTATCAAGTGTTACGCACGCTCCAGGCAGGAGCAACACCGAGCAATCACACCAGACCTGCTCCTCCCCCACCACCACCTAAACCCACTGTCAAAGTAGAATTCCGTCCCCCTACCCCCAAGACGAAAGAAAAAGTGCCCCCCTCTCCCGCAGAGAGACTGCTGCAAGATACGTTACAACGGGTACAGCTCCTGTTTCGGCAAAAGAAATACCCTGTGGCGATGGCTATGCTAGAGGGTCTAAGGCAACGGTTTCCTGACCATAGTGAAGTTATCAAATGGCTCGCTGTTGCCTATCAACGCCAGGGCAATGAACTACTGCAAATTGGCAAATACCGTGAGGCGGAAATCTACCTCAGAAAAGCGCTACAAACAGCACCCCACAACCGTGCCCTCTGCTTTGAAGTGCAGCATGACCTCGATCGCCTTGCTCGCCTAAAGTAAATCTTCCAGTGCCACCAGGTCTTTAATGCAGAAGACATCTCGATCGTCATCACGGCGAATTAAATCTTGTTTTTCCAGTTTACTCAAAACTCTGGTCACTGTCTCCCGTGCTAAACCCGTCAAGCTACTCAACTCCCGATGGGGTAAACAGGGAATTGTTACTCCTTCTGGGGTCACTCGCCCCTGACTTTCGGTTAAAAACAGCAAAATGTCCACCACCCGTGCCGTACTATCCGATTCCCGCATGCGCAGGCGTCGATTAAGTTGCCGCAGTCGTTTGCCCATCGATTGAGCCAGATGAATACCCGCTTTGGGTTCCGTTTGCAGGAGGTAGACAAAATCTTCCGCGGGAATACTGGCGATCGTGGCTTCTGTCAGGGTAATCACATCGGTAGAGCGGGGAACTTGGTCTAAAGGAGCCATCTCCCCAAACATTTCCCCCTTGCCTAAAATATTGAGCGTGACTTCTTTCCCCTCTAGGTTATAGGTGCGAATCTTCACCCAGCCTTGCAACACAAAATAGACAGAAGTACCCCAGTCATTTTCCAAAAGGATGACCCGATCGGGGGGGTGATGGCGTACCACCATCTTGTCCGTAGCCCTTGCAGTGGCACTCGAAGGCAGCCCCGTAAAAAATGAGGCAGAGCGTAAACAGTGCAACCACTCCTCTGTCGTCATTACTGAAATTGAGTAATGATTTGTTGTTTTTGCTCGGCTGTGAGTTCTACTTCCACAGCGGTCATGGTAGTTGCATCCTTGAATACCAGAATCTCTCCCCTGACCTCCACCTGTGGCTGGAATAGACGAATCACTTGGTATACGGGTTCCCTAGAGGTAATCCGCACTACATAATTACGAGTGGAATCAGGTAGGACATCAAGGGTTTGCGCTTGACGATCGAGTTTGAGAGCACTGGGGGTGAGGTTATGTTCACTACTATCAGTGGGGCGCTGCCAATAGAGCGTGATCCCCCGCAAGTCCATTTTGACAGGGACAAACTCTTCATCTAGTTTTAGCACTTCCCAGTTGATTTTGCTTAAATCCTTGTCCTCTGGTAAAGGACGCTGCTGCCACAGAATAGGCTTGCCGAGCAGATTTTGCCACCAACCCTTGATCTCTGCCAACTTGGTTTCGCTGTCTGGTTCCCCTGGCTGCCAAAACACGATCGGTTCCATAGCATCTCCCCATGACTACTGCCATTGTGCCAAGAAACGCGATCTTTGACAACGGAGAGAGAGGGATTCGAACCCTCGGTGAGTTGCCCCACACAGCATTTCCAGTGCTGCGCCTTCGACCACTCGGCCATCTCTCCACCCCAGGCATCCCATTCTAGCGCAAACTTGCTTAACAGTCACAGAAAATTTTTGTGCTAAATTCTAGAATAGAAACAACTACTCTGACCTATGATTTCAGCGGAACAAGTAGCTAATCTGATTCGCACGGCTATTCCAGGGGCACAGGTGCAGGTGCAAGACCCCCTAAATGACGGACAGCATTTTACAGCGATCGTGGTGGCAGAAGCATTTCGGGGTTTAACGATGATCAAACAACACAGAATGGTAAACGATGCTCTCAAAAGCTATTTAGATGATGGCTCCATTCATGCCCTACAGCTAAAGACCTACACCCCCGAACAGTGGGCACAAAACCAGATACAGATCAACTAGGCAGGAGAGTGGGGAAATCGCACTGTGAAGACAGTCCCGGCACCAGTTTGATAGTGGAGTGTTCCCTCTAATTGTTCTACCAGAGTTAGTACCAACTGCATACCTAAACTGTCACTGGTTTCTATGTCAAAATCTGGTGGTAGACCGACACCATTATCTTCTACTTGTAAGATGAGAAATTCATCCTCTGCCGATAACGTGACTTTGATAACACCAACCCCATTGGGGAAGGCATACTTAAAACAATTCGACACTAATTCATTCGTAAGGAGTCCCAAGGGGATAGATTTTTCCAGGGGCAAAATAATTTCCTGAGCATCAACTTCTATCTTAACTTTAGTAGCATCTGAAACAAAAGTTTGTAGGAGACAGTTAACCAACTTAGTCAGGTAGCTTTGCAAGTTAATAGAACTGAAATTAGTAGCACGGTAGAGTTGGTCATGTACTAGTGCCATTGCCTGAATGCGAGTTTGATAATCTTCTAATTGCTGCCTGATTTCAGATGGAGCAGTACGAAATTGCATTCTCAACAAGCTAGACATGATTTGTAGATTATTTTTTACACGGTGATGTACCTCTTTCAGCAGCACCTCCTTCTCCTTTAGCTCACTTTGTATTTGCTCATACAGTTCCGTCCTTTGGATTGCCATGGCTAACTGCATGGCTATTTGCTGAATTAAATTTACTTCCCAACCTTTCCACGTTCTACTTTGTCGGTGTTCATACACAACCAATGCTCCCCATAACTGATTTTGTACATAGATGGCACTAGCAAGGGATGCCTTTAACTCTAGCCCCTCTAATAAGTAGAAGTTAGACCCTGTAGAAGCACAGAAATCATTGACTACTAAGACATGGGGATTGTCTAAATTGACACCGTAGGATTGGGGTGAATAAGTATCTATCTCCATCACCTGACCCGCAATTGTTTCTAATTCCTCAGCATGACTATCAGTGAGAAAACAACCACTCCCGTCAGGATTAAATTTATAAATTGCTACCCGATCGCACTCCAAGCTGTGGCGAATTTCTCGCAGCGTAATGTTAAATATTTGTTCTAGGTCAAATGACTGATAGATATTTTCAATAATTGTACGGAGTAATAACTCTTGCTGTAATCTCTCTTCTAGGGCACGGGTACGATCGGCAACTCTACCTTCCAGTTCTTGATTCATTCTCTGCAAGGAAGCCTCTGCCTCTTTCAGCTTTGTGACATCTGTGGCTACACCTAGAAAATGTTTAGGCAGTCCATCCTTGTTGCGCTTAATAATACGACCCCGATCGAATAACCAGTGCCAATTCCCCTGCTTGTCCCTTACCCGATACTCTAACTCTATTACATCCGCATCAGATTTGCTGTCAATGTTAGCACTAGCATTGAGGATTACATAATGATCTTCAGGATGGATAAGCTCTAATATTCTCTGCTCAGTTATGGTTGCCATTTCAGCAGCACTGTAACCTAAAATACTTTCTACTGCTGGGCTAGCGTAAACATTGCGTCTTTCTTCTAGGTCATACACATAGATATAACTAGAGGATGATTCTACTACCTGCTTAAGCAGTTCTTGTTGTTCTTTCACCTCCTGTTCTGCTTGTTTCTTTCCTGTTATATCTAAAATAATCACATCCCACAATACATCGCCATTGGGTAGTTGCTGGGGCGAACCAAGTCCACTGAGCCACTTAACTTGTTCTGCATTTGTTTTTATACGCCATTCGCACTTCCATTGCTGGAATTTTTGAGAACAAGCAAGCAAATAACCATATAGCTTAGGTAAGTCCTCTGCTACTATACAATTCCAAAATATACGATCGTTATTGATTATCTCCCGATCGGTTTTGCCAAAAATTTGCTCACAACCAGGACTGATGTAGGTAATTGTATCTGTGCCGTCAGTATGGACAATATAGCGCATGATTACTCCAGGAATATTGCTAGCCAGATGTTGGAATCGCTGCTCACTTTCCCGTAGCTCCGCCTCAGTTTCTTTTTGTTTCGTAATATCCACTGCTACTCCCAGAATCTGGGTAGGTCTGCCACTGGCATCTGTAGTAAAGACACGATGACTAGCCAGTAACCAATACCAATTGCCCCAGCAATCAGTGATTCTAAATTCGATCTTTTTATCACTATTAACGCTATCTATGATAATATTTTGCCAGTGGTTGATGAGAGCAGGTAAATCCTGGGGATGAATTAATTCTGTAAGTAAATTTTGGTCTAAGATATTGATGTTACCAGGGTTGAGAGACAGGATATTAACTAACTCTGTGTTGAGAAGATGGATACTATCCCTAGTAGCATCATAAAGATAAATAATTGCCGAAGTCAGTTGTGTAATTTGTGCATTAAACTGCTTCTCCTGCTCTAATTCATGTTCCGCCAATTTGCGGGCAGTAACATCCAAAATAATCATACGCCAGAGTATGTCTCCACTAGGCTGTAGTTGAGGGGTACCAATTCCTTGAATCCATTTGATGTGACCACTGGGGGTAGAAATTGGATATTCTCGATTCCACTGACGTTGAGTTTGGGCAGAATAAATAATAGAGCCATGGAAAAGGGTGCGGTCTTCTGGAGAGAAAAGCTGCCAAAATAGCTGATTGTTTTCCAAGATTTCATCAGCACTAATTTCAAATAATTCCCTACTCCTAGGACTAACATAAGTGATTCTTTCCCGTCCGTACTTGTCTAAGACATAGTGCATAATTACCCCAGGAATATTCTCTACAATACTGCGATAGCGAGTTTCACTGTCAATTAACTCCAGCTCCATCAATTTACGCTGCGTAATGTCCTGGGCAATTCCTAGCAATCTCACGACACGACCATCTTTTACTTCACATTCTCCCTGTTCCTGTAACCATCTTGTGACACCGCTGGGAGTGATGATTTTGGTCTCGTGATAGTAAGTTTCCTGGTGATCTATGCAATACCTAATCCGACTTTCAATCTCTTCTCTTTGTTCCGGTGCCACTAATTGTATAAAAGCATCATAGCTAGGTTTAGTGTCATAACTTAATCCTAGTAGCTCGTATTTTTGTTCATTCCAGCTGACTTGACTGTTGACTAAGTCCCACTCCCAAATGCCAATTTTGTTCAGTTTCAAGACCAGATTTAGCTTCTCTTGGCTCTGGGCAAGGGCTAACTCCAATTCTTTGCGATCGGTAATATCAATCATCACACCCAGTATTTTTTCCGGTTGGTCATCACGATAGACTGCTCTACCCTTTGTTAGAACCCAGCGTACTTTCCCTGTTGGCATAACAATGCGATAAATAATATCAAGGGTTGCTTTCTCTGTTATTGTCTTTTGAAACTCTTGTTCTACCCAGGCTAAATCATCTGGGTGTACTAGATTGCGCCAAGTATCGTAGCATGGTTCATGTATTTGCGGGTCTAAGTCCATTAAATGAAAGAGGGAATCACTCCAAACCGCATCACCACCATTAAAACTAAATTCCCAGCACCCTACTTCACTGAATTCTAATGCTAGTCTTAGTCGCTCTCTCCCGATCATCAATTCTTCTAATAAATTTGCTTCCTCAATTGCTATAGCCAGTTGTTTAATAGCCAACTGCACTACTTCTATTTCCTCTGGCTGCCATGTATGTCCTGTCTGATAGAAGCCTAAACAAACTGCCCCCCACACACTATCACTGACAACGATGGGAACAATTAACCAGGCTCCAGGGAAAATTTCTGCTCTAGGACAATCTATGCCCTCTATTCTGGTATCAGTAATTTGAACTATTTCGCGGCGGAGAATTTGTGGAGCAAAGGAGGAAGCAGCATCAGTTGTAGTAAAGTTAAGCAGGGAAGGAATACTATCATTCCTAAGACTTTCTGTAACACTCTGCCAACAATATCGATCGGGGAAATATTGAACAATATTGACCGAATCAACTTCTAACAATTGTCGCAGGCTAAAAGTGGCATGCTGAAAAACATCAATTAATTTAGAAGACTGATAAAGTAATTGTACCATCTCGGCAATAATTTGATTTTTTCTAACCTGTTGGACTAGCTCTAATTCTTTCTGCTTCCGATCGGTAATATCCTGACAAATGACTACTACTCCTCTGATAATAGGATGGTCTAGCAAGTTTATGATAGTGGCAGCAAAATAGCGCCATTTGCCATGGGCATCGAGCATGCGGTATTCTGGTGTAGTAACAGGTTCGTTAGGCTTGCCTAGAGCAGTAGTGAATGTCTGAACTGTGATTTCTAAATCTGCCGAATGAATGAAACCAAAGGCACTCTGCCCGATCACTTCTTCTTTGGTAAAACCTAAGATCCTTGCACCACAGGGATGGCAGTAAGTGAAGCGACCTTCCCGATCGAGGACAACCACAATATCGTTATAGTGTTTTGCGATCGTGCTTAATGTGATATTCTCCAGGCATGTGTCAATTATCTGCTCCATACCTACCATCACATCCCTGGCTGTCAAAGTGCTAATTGCCTCTGCTCTGTCTGCTACAACCTGTACAATCTGAGCCTGGGAAATAAAACCAATACCTGCGCCCCCCTCCACAACTTCAACATAGCTGAGACGCTGTTCATGTAAAATTCTGGCTACTTCTATCAGGGGTTGCTGTGGATGAACGATCGGGTCTGGCATATACGAGAAAAGCTGGTGTATTTTATTTTATGCCATTCCCTTGTCAAGAATACCTAGCTCCTAGTTAAAATTTATTAATAAATTTAATAGTGCTAATTGTTTTTTATACTACTTAAAAGATCTCTTGCACTGCTAGTAGAAATCGATCGATTTCCTCAGGAGTGGTGTATTTGCCTAGACTAATCCTAAATCCACCCAGGGCTTCTTGCTGCGAAAAACCCATAGCTAATAGGGTAGGACTGGGTATGATTTTGCCACTACTACATGCTGACCCCGCACTAATAGCAATGCCCAACTGGTCTAACTTACGGACGATCTCTCTCCCTCCTAATGTAGGATGACAGTAGCTTAGATGGTGGGGTAAGCGCTCCCTTTCCTCTCCTGTAAAAATTAGCTCCCCTACATTGTCCAGGGCAAGTTTGAGTTTTTGCTGCAGGCTCAACAATCGTTTAATTTCTGTTGCCATTTCCTCCTGGATGAGTTGGGCAGCTAATCCCATTCCCCCGATCGCTGCTACGGCATGGGTGCCAGAATATAAACCCCACTCCTGACCGCCCCCAAATAAGTAGGGTTGTAGGTCAAGCCCCGATCGGATATACAAAGCTCCTACCCCCTGAGGTCCGTAAAATTTATGCGCCGATAACGATAATAAATCGACAGGTAATTCCTTCACATCGATAGGAATCCGACCGATGGCTTGCACTGCGTCTGTATGAAAGATGACACCACAAGCACGACAAATTTGCCCTAGGTCTTTGATGGGCTGGATCGTACCTACTTCGTTATGGGCGTAAATGACAGACACCAAAACAGTTTCTTCTCTAATTGCTTCTTGCAAGGCTTCGGAGTCGACTTTGCCATAACGATCGACGGTTAATCTGGTCACTGACCAACCTTGTGCCTCTAACCAAGCTACAGGGGCAGCCACAGCACTGTGTTCGACAGCAGAAATAATCAAATGCCGGGGAGTTCGGTACTGTCTGGTCACACCAAAGATAGCTAAATGATTAGCCGCTGTGCCACTGCCTGTGAAGACAATCTCGTCTCCTTGGGCACCAATTAACTCAGCTACCTGCATCCGCGCCCGCTCTACCACCATTGCCGATCGTGTCCCCCAGCTGTGAATACTAGAAGGATTGCCCCAGTGGTGAGTCATGATCTCCACCATCAATTCCCGCACCTCTCGCCTAGTGGGGGTAGTAGCACTGTAGTCCAAGTAGATACCCATAACGGTAGAAATGTGAAGAAAAGTAACAAAAACTGCCCTTCCCTAGCCTATAATAACTGCATAGCTCAGGGAATTTGCCTATGTCGGCAGCAGATTTATTGCCCCAAGTCTTGGAGCCTCTCCTAGAGGACTTCCGCTACTGGTTCGATCGCTCCCAGCAATTTTTGACTACCCATCGCTTGCCTTTCCTAGAGAAAGAACAACAGGCAGATTTACTCCGCCGCGTGGAAGAAACGCAAAAGTCGATCGCGGCAGCGACAACAATGTTCCACCTTTCTGACAAAAAAGTGGCAATCGATACTGCCCTGGTAATGGAATGGCACAAGCTTCTCATGGAATGCCAGGCCGTAGCCATGCGCTATCGCCAGCAGTGAATTCGGGTATAATTTCTATCAGGTTCTATAGACCATTTTTTGATTGTAATTTATCAATAATTACTATGTTACAAATTCTATACATTATCGCTTTTTCCTTCCTATTGCTGTTTGCCATTGGCAGCTTGGTACGCAGTATGATTACTCTGTCCCAGCGCCAAGCGGAACCTGTACAAAAGACTGTGGGCGCTATTCATCCAGAACTGCTTGATGGGGAAGGCAACCTGACGGAGGAACCCCTGTTGGTGATTAAAACCCTGGATTTAGATGCTATGCGCTCCCGTTTAGATGCCCTCTATGAAGCTTCCCCTGGCGGCGATAACAACCTATGACGTGGGAGCAGGTCGGCAATTTTAGTGACATTCTTTACCACAAACGCCCTGGTATTGCTAAAATCACGATTAACCGCCCTGAAGTAAGGAATGCTTTTCGACCCCAAACGATCGAGGAGCTAATCGCAGCCTTCAAGGATGCCCAGCTTGATACAACGATCGGGGTAGTCTTGTTTACAGGGGCTGGTCCTAGTGCCGATGGTAAGTATGCCTTCTGTGCAGGGGGTGACCAAAAGGTGCGGGGGGAGGGGGGATACATCGATGCCGCAGGTACGCCCAGGTTGAACGTATTGGAGTTGCAACGGTTAATCCGCTCCCTCCCTAAGGTGGTAATTGCCCTGGTAGCGGGGTATGCAATCGGTGGAGGTCATGTATTGCATGTGGTGTGCGACTTAACGATCGCGGCAGAAAACGCCGTTTTTGGGCAGACAGGACCGATCGTGGGCAGTTTTGACGGTGGCTATGGGGCAAGTTACCTAGCTCGGATTGTGGGACAGAAGAAAGCGCGGGAAATTTGGTACCTCTGTCGGCAGTACAACGCCCAGGAAGCCCTGGCAATGGGGTTAGTCAACAAGGTTGTGCCTGTAGAGGAATTAGAAGCAGAGGGGATCAGGTGGGCAGAAGAAATATTAGACAAGAGTCCCTTAGCGATTCGCTGTTTGAAAGCCGCTTTTAACGCTGATTGTGACGGGCAGGCAGGTTTACAGGAACTAGCAGGGAACGCCACCCTGTTGTTCTATATGACGGAGGAAGCCCAGGAAGGGAAAAATGCCTTCCTAGAGAAGCGCAAACCCAACTTTCGCAATTTTCCCCATTTGCCATAAAAAAAGCCCCCCTGAGGGGGACGGAACTAGACTAAGCAAAAACTAGAAATTCATCTCGGCAGCCTGCACCTTCTCGTACTGCTTCTTCTTTAACACCAAAAGAATCTGGGTGACAATCACGGAAGCAAAGAAAGCTAATAGCCACTGAATTCGCTGGGGGTCTTGTAAAACTACATGACCTTCTGCTTGACCAAAGCCACCTACATTGGGATTTTCCGTCAGAGGCTGACCAGCCTTAACAATATCACCTACCTGCACCAACAGTTCAGGACCAACAGGAATATTTTCCGTCACTGTTTCCCCCTGATCTGTCTTGATTGTAACAGCATGACCGCCATAAAACCCTTCATCTTCATTGGCAGGAATTTCTTCAATCTTGGTAATCATGCCGCTAGCAGGAGCATTGAACTGTACGTTATTACTCTTTTCCCCCGTGGGGTAGATTTGTCCCCGACCGCGATTACCCCCCGCATAGACTGCATACTTGAGGAAATGCACATTTTTATCCTTGCTAGGGTCAGGAGCCAAGACAGGGAAAACAATTTCTGGATAGTCGTCCCCAGAGATAGGACCAACCAAAACAATATTCTCCTGTGTTTCGCTGTAGGGCTGATAGTAGATGTCCTGCACCTTTGCTTTCAACTCCTCAGGAATACGGTCTTCGGGAGCAATTTTGAACCCCTCTGGTAAAACGACAACCGCACCGACATTTAAGCCACCCCTGCTACCATCTGCCAATACCTGCTGCTTACTGTGGTCATAGGGCAATTTGACTACTGCTTCAAACACCGTGTCGGGCTTGACAGCTTGGGGTAGCTCTAGCTTGATGGGCTTGTTAGCTAAATGACAGTTGGCACAAACAATCCGACCTGTAGCCTCACGGGGATTGCTGTAAGCCTCTTGGGCGTAATAGGGATAGGCATGGGCGGGTTGCACTACACCCCAAATAATTAACAGAGCGAGAACAAGACTGTATAGCTTCTTCATAGTTTTATGACCACCAGGGAGCTTCATTGGTACGGAAATCCGTTTCTTTCCAGGGTAAAAGTTGCACCACATCATCGGTGATTTCTACATGGGCAAGCGCCAAGGACAGGGGAGCAGGACCGCGCACTACCTTCCCCGTACTGTCATACTGGGAACCATGACAAGGACAGATAAACTTCCCCTCCGCCACATTCCAGGGCACAACGCAGCCTAGGTGAGTACACACAGCATTGAGGGCATAGTTGGCAATTTCCTTGTTATCGGTGATGACAAGATAGGTGGGGTCACCCTTCAAACCCTGTACCATCACCCGCTCACCAACCTGGTGGGTAGCTAATACTTCGGAAGCTAGCACATCTTTGCCAAGGGCATCCTTAGCCGTCTCACCGCCCCCTTTGCCACCCTTTTTTGGGGGAATAAAATACTGCACTACGGGATAAAGTGCCCCCAAAACCGTTACTGCCGCCGACCCCCCCACTAGGAGATTCATAAACTGACGGCGCGCCATGCTGGGCACTTCACTAGAGATAGATGCTTGACTCATGGTTTCTCTCTTGATTTGCTATAGGTCTATGTAAACTTACAAAGCTGCAAGTATTACATTTTGTTGTGAAGTTTTAACTTTTTCTATGATAGCCCCTCTGCCCCTGGATAGACAGAATGCTACAAAATGTTAAGAAAGTTTGCCAGGATGTACAGGGATACTGCTACTACGACTCCGCCTGCAACTCTAATGGGGTAATCCCGATCGGGTTTAATTTGCTTAATGCCGTAGCCTGCCAGGATGCCCGCCAGATGAAGACCGATCGTAGACAGCAAGAACCCCAAACTGTAGAGAAGAGCGGGACTGCCTGGTGCCATTTCTGTGCCGTGGGCGTAACCGTGAAAGAGAGCTAGAAAGGCTGCGACACCACCACTGACCAGTAGGGGGAGAGGGGGAGCAAACAGGATCGCCAACCCTAGCAACAAATCTGATGCCACAATTCCCACTTCGATGCCAGGGAAGGGCACGCCCAGCATACCGAGAGTTCCCCCGATCGCCATAGTCACAACAAATGCCAGGGGTACAGTCCAAATCGCCCGCCCCCCTATTTGGATTGCCCAGAGACCGATCGCTACCATTGCCACGATATGGTCAAGTCCCGTGAGGGGATGGAGTAAGCCTGCTAGGAAGCCGGAGGTTTCCCCTGCGTCTACGTGGGCATGGGCAGAGGGAGTCAAAAGTACAGCTACAGCCAGAGCAATTAAAAATAAGATGGGGGCAGAACGCATAGCACTACTTGCAGGTACAGGAGTACATGAATTTTACAATGATCGCATGGCACTGAAATCTGCTAGTTGGCGACTATAGTTTCTGATGTAACCTAGCATAGCCAGGCGGTTGGCGCGTATATCTGGGTCATCTACCATCACCAGTACTGCGTCAAAGAAATTAGCTAGGTGGGGAGCTACCTGGGCGATAGCAGTCACTAGTTCTTCATAGTTTTGTGGCTTGCTAGGTAATTCTTGCAGCGCTTGATACAGTCGAATTTCCGCTGGTTCCTGGAGTTTTTCACTTTTAACCATTTCTTCTAAACTGGTGGCAGTGGTGGGAATATTTTCCTGGTTAGCTAGACGGGAAGCCCGATTGACGACTTCATAAATAGCAGTTAGGGTTTGATTCTGGCGCGATCTTTGTAAAAATTCCGCCCGTACTTTGATTTCTGCTACGTTGGACAAACTCCACTCGGTATAGACAGGATCACCTACTCCTAAAACAGCATCCACTAAATCGTAATCAATTTCTTCTTTGAGCAAGGTTTCGCACCGCTGCTGGAACCACTGGATCAAGTTGCTATAAATTTCTGTCCCTGATCTAGGCAGATGGGTGTACACCCCGATCGTGTCTTTGAGTACCTGCGGTAAGTTCAGTTGCCAACCGTAGTGCCAGCAGATTTGCACAATGCCCTGGGCTGCCCGCCGCAGAGCAAAGGGGTCGGAAGAACCTGTAGGCAACATACCCAGCCCAAAGATGCCTACCAGAGTATCTAACCGATCGGCGATTGCCAATATTTGCCCTGGCACGGACTGTGGTAATTGGTCGTTAGCGCCCCTGGGTTGATAGTGTTCCTTGATGGCTTGGGCAACTAGGGGAGGTTCGCCGCTGTGCAAAGCATAATCCGCACCCATGATCCCCTGCAGTTCGGGAAACTCTTTAACCATTTGGGTCACCAGGTCCGCTTTACAGAGGTAGGCAGCCCGATCGGTCACTTCTAGCATCGGTTCTACATTGGGAATTGCCCTAAACACCAACTTGACAATTTGCCGCAGCCGCTCTACCTTCTGCCCCACTGACCCCAACTGCTCCTGGAATGTCACTTTTTCTAATTGGGGAACATAGGTTTCCAGTTTGACCTGCCGATCGGTGTCGTAGAAAAACTTACCGTCTGCCAACCTTGCCCGAATCACCCTGCCATTCCCCTGGGCGATCAGTTTAGATTTGCTGGGGTCACCGTTAGAAATTGTGATGAAAAAGGGCAATAACCGATCGGGACAATTACGGTCCCAGAGGGGGAAATAGCGCTGGTGGGCAATCATTTCTGTGGTAATGACTTGGGGGGGCAACTGTAAAAATTCCGCATCAAACTCCCCGACGATCGCGGTAGGAAATTCCACTAAATTCACGACTTCTGCCAGCAATTCAGGGGGACTTTCCACCTTTGCCCCCATGAGATCAGCTAACTGCTGCATTTGCCCGACAATTTGCTTTTGCCGCTCCTCCACATCCACTAACACACCATTTTCCTTGAGGACTTCCACATAGTCCCTAGCGTGGCTCAAGAGGAGCTTACCCTTGGACAGCACCCGATGCCCGTAGGTAACTCGATCGGCTTGTATATCTTCCAACTGTAGGGGGAGCACTTGGTCATCCCAGAGAGATACCAGCCAACGAATAGGACGGGGGAATTTTAGCTCCCGATTGCCCCAGCGCATCAACCGCTTGCCCTCTAGTTTCGTAATCCAGGTTGCCGCTAGGGCAGGGAGAATTGCCGGCGTGGCTTTGCCCCTCAGCCGCTGCTTAGCAAAGACAAACTCCCCCTTGTCCGTCGTCCGCGTGTAGAGGTCAGCTAAGTCTAAACCCTTCGATCGGAGAAACCCCAGTAGCGCCTTTGTTGGTTCCCCGTTACTATAGGCACTGGCAACAGCAGGTCCCTTGATTTCTAGCTCCTGGTCTGGTTGTTGTTCTGGCAAGCCCTCTAGGCAGACAGCCAAGCGGCGGGGGGTGCCATAGACTGTCATATTGCTACAAGTCAGGTTGTGTTCCTGCAAACTAGCGGGAATTTTCTCCTGCCATTGCGCCAAAGCCTCTGCCACAAAACTGGCGGGTAGCTCTTCCGTCCCTACCTCCAACAAATAAGTAGCCATAGTGACATCCGATCGGGTTTGTCTAATTTACCACAGGCGGGGGGAATGTACCTCACTGTAGGCACGATAGATGCCCTCCAAGTGCTCTTCTGCTGTAAATCCCAGGGGCACAGTTTTTAATCCCAACTTATGGCGCAATTGGTGGAAGAGACGTTCACTTACCTTAAACCTGATAGGGGCGGCAAAGTTGCGGCGGCGTTGCAAAAAATCCCTAATCACAGCAAAGTCTTGCACACTTAAAACAGATGTTATACCCAAATCTGTCCATTCCTGTGCTGCCCTTTCACTGAGCTTGGACAATTGAACGGTGACAATTTGGGGGCGAGTAGGTTCTTGAATAACAATCGTTTGTGCCACTATATCCCCCAAGCGTTTTTCCGTTTTAGAAAAGACAATCAAAAAAGTACCAATAGCCATCCAGTCATCGAAGGGGCGTAGGAGCGCCCGCAAAAGAGATTGGGATAAACCTACAGGACGACCATCAGTTTTAACTACTCGAATTTTGGTGAACCTCTTGCCAGGCGTTTGTCCGCTCCAAGTAGTTTCCCAGAAAATAAAATAGCCTGTATATATACTGAAGGAGAGAAGAGACATAAAAGCATTGAACCACTGTTCTAGTTCGTAGTCTGCTAAACTTGCTGCGACCGCCAGCCACACAAAAAACAAACAGAAAAGGACAAAAAACAAGATGAGATAATCAATGGCTAGCGCCAGAGCACGGTTACCAATACCTGCCAGCGTAAACTCTAGTTCTACACTTTCGGGAGTTAAAAATTTAACCTTGCGTTCTACCTCCATCATCTTTGCCCCTAAGTTTAAGTCCCAACCTTCCTGCCAGCAACCTAGTTGGTAATAGTAGCAGGTATCAAGGAGGTTACTCAACAAACTTACTTCTGTAAGCAGAGATATGACTACAGGGCATAGGAGGGGCAAGCACCAAGCCCAATAATTAGGCAGGAATATCTGGAACAGATTGACAATCACCCCCACGACCAGCAGCACCAGCCCCAGGAGATAATTAACCAAAAATCCGACAGCGGAACTAAAAATCAGGACATTAGAATTTTGCAGCAACCGATCGCAGTGTTTTATTACTTCCATTAGTGAATATTGGGGAAATTGCAGCAGACAGAGGGGAGCAAACCGCACCCATTGCATTTTCCGATTGAGGAAGTACAGACCAGACAACAGGGCTAAAAAACTCAATAAAGCTGCAGCAGCACCTAGGATAAACCCTCCCAGAAAAAAGAAAAATCTAACACAGATAATACTAAGAAAAACAACTATTAACAAATAAATATAGGCAACGGCAGTAGCTGCAATCAGACTAACAACAATAATTACCTGCAGCCTATTGATCCTCTCCCGGCATAGCCTAACTTGGGCATAACATTCCTCCCAGGTAACTATCTGCCCCTGTAGTAACTGTAGGGCAAAGAATGCCAGGGTAACATTAGCTAGAGTTGGATTCCTCACCCTTGCCCGCCTGCACCAGTTAAGAAAATCTCGCCTGTAACTTAGATATAGTTTAATTCCCCTGTTAATAGCAACACCGATCGGCACATTTATCAACCGATTTCCCACTATATTTTCACTCCCTGTAGCAAAGTTTTATAGCGGGGTAACCTCTGGATAAACTCACTAGCCGATCGGTGGATTTCCTGTTTTTCCGCCATTGACTTTTGGTCGTACATAGATACCATCAAAGATACCCGCCCATTTTCCATAAAGTCATTACGAAACCGATCGACAAAATGCCAATACAAATAATTAAAGGGACAGGCTTTTGCCCCTACTTTCTGTTTAACATCATAGGCGCACTGGCGACAACAATCACTCATTTTGTTGATATAATTTCCCCCCGCCACATAGGGCTTAGTGGCTAAAATTCCCCCATCCGCGTAGGTGGACATCCCTAACACATTAGGTAACTCTACCCACTCATAGGCATCCACATAGGCTAACCAAAACCAGTGATGTAACTCGATGGGGCTAGTCAGGGTTAAATTACTGAAGTTACTGAGCACCATTAGCCGTTGGATGTGGTGGGAATATCCCCAGTTGATCACATTTTGCATGGCATCGGCTAGGCATTTTAACTCTGTTTTGCCATCCCAAAATAGTTGTGGTAAAGTATAAGTAAACCCAAAGTGATTAGCATTTCTTACCTCAGGCATCCTCGCTTCATAGTAAACTCGAATGTACTCTCGCCAACCGATAATTTGCCTAATGAAACCTTCCACAGAATTGAGGGGAGCTGTGCCCCGCTCATACCGATCGATTGCCATGTCACACAATTCGGCGGGCAATAACAGACCGTTATTCAAATAGGGAGATAGGACACTATGAAACAGGAAAGGCTCACCCGTTTTAATAGCATCTTCATAGGGGCCAAAATTTACTAGTCTCCTGTCCATAAATTCCGCTGCTAGTTGCAGAGCTTGGGTACGAGTTACTGCCCAGAGAAATCGGTCTAATTTACCAAAGTGATGGCTAAAGAAAGTCTTTACCTGGTCTATCACCTCCTGAGTAACGGGGTCCGGGGCAAAAGTAGGTAACTGGGGAATGCTAATATTTTTAGGTAAAGGTTTGCGGTTATCTTTATCATAGTTCCACTTGCCACCTGTTGGTTGTCCACCCTCCATCAAGTAACCCGTTTGCCGCCGCATGTCCCGATAGAAATTTTCTAGGCGATAATAGCGATTAATCCTATGGCGAAACTCCTCTACATTTGCTAAGAAAAAGTTATTAGGGAAGGATCGGACACGCTGGGGAAACTTGTTCTTTAATTCATCCATTTTCATCCTTGTTTGCCACTCATTTGGTTGCATGTAACTGAGGGAAAGATGGGGAAATCCAGTTAGCAGTTCCTGTAATCCATCACTATGAAATCCCGCCGTAGTTATCGTAATCACTTCGTAGCCCTGTTGTAATAGCTCGATGGCATAATGACGCTGACAGGACAAAATGAATGCCAACTTCATCTGATGATGAGGCAAGAAAATGGCATAGGCGAAGGATTCCACAAACACAATCACAGGCGATCGTTGCCAAACCTCCCGGGGGAAAACCTGCACATTCAATTGATCATGGAGAATAAACAACAGCTCCTGCCGTGCACTTAAGTCAACCTCTCTTCCCTGCCAGTAACTCTGATAAACGGGGGCATGAACTTTCATTACCGCAGACCACTAACTATAGAGCGACAACGATCGACACTCGATCGAGCATAGGGTACAAGCGTTACAGCCACAGGATGAAATTTAGTCAAATCCGTTTGAAAGGGCAAAGTTTGGTTATGAATAATTACTCTTCCTTTGAGAAAATTCTGCGTTACAACACCTGTAAAACAACTTGCCTCGCTAGAGTTAGCAATAAAGACCTCGCCCAGTACATTCTTGCCTTTTTTTTCGAAAGCATAAACTTCTGCCCCTGCTAACTGAACATCAGGATGGCGATCGGTTCTGGGTGCTTGGGAAGCGAAGATATATCTGCCGTCTTGCAGTTCCTCGATTGGTTTTGCCGCCAGGGGTAAGCACCCTAGAAAGCAGAGGATAAGTAAAAATGCCCATTCCATAGGGGTAAAAGGTGATTTTTTCTCTATACCCATTCTGACAAATACAGAACTTTTCTGGTGGGGCTAGCAATAAATTGTGACTTGGGGCAGACTGGAACAAGAACAATTCTTTAGGATTACGCTGAAAGGAGCAGTCTGTAGTATTTTATTAAAATAATCTAAAGCATCCAGAGTATGCATATAGCTTGGCTGGGCAAAAAGACTCCTTTTTGTGGCAACGTCACATATAGTTTAGAGGTTACCCGATCCCTCAGAGATAGGGGACATCAAGTCAGCTTTCTGCATTTCGACCTGGAAAGAGAAAGTGAAACGGAAGTCGCTCTACCGTACCTTTACAAGTCTACTATCTATACCTTGCCGACTTTACGATCGAGCAAAGTGTTAATCAATGCTTTGCAGGAGTTGCGCCCCGACCTGGTGCATGCCTCCCTAGCTCTATCACCCCTTGACTTCACTCTACCTGAAATCTGTCATGACCTAGGTATTCCCCTGGTAGCCACGTTCCACCTCCCCTTTGATGCCAAACGGCGTAACCTAACTTCTAGCACACAGCAGTTCACCTATCAAATCTACGCCCCAGCCCTGGCAGAATACGACCAAGTCATTGTCTTCTCTGATTTGCAAAAAGACCTCCTCCATCGTTTGGGAGTCCCCATCGATCGTTTAACTGTCATTCCCAACGGCGTTGACCCCGATCGGTATTCTCCTGGCCCCTCCTCCATCAAACAAGAACTGCAATGTGAAAGATTATTTTTATTCCAAGGTCGTCTAGCTGTAGAAAAAAATGTGGAATCTCTTTTGCGTGCCTGGCAGAGATTAGTTTTTTCCAACCAGTATAAATTAGCGATCGTGGGGGATGGCCCTTTAGCACCGCTTTTGAAAGCTGCCTATGGTAATTGTTCTAACATCGTGTGGATGGGATATATCGGCAACGAACAAAGACGTATAGAAATTCTCAGAGGCACAGATGTTTTCATTCTGCCCTCCCTTGTTGAAGGTTTGTCCTTGTCCCTTTTAGAAGCTATGTCCTGTGGTGTGGCCTGTTTAGCCACCGACGTGGGAGCAGACGGAGAAGTAGTCAGTGGAGGTGCAGGTATAGCCTTAGACTCCACAAATGTTGTGAGTCAATTAACCACTCTTTTACCCCTATTCATTGACCATCCAGAATTAAGTGTCATCATAGGTAGAAAAGCAAGACAGAGAGTACTAGAACGCTATACCCTCAGCCAAAACATCAATCAACTGGAAAACCTCTACCGCAGAATCCTGCAGCAATACAGTGTTCCCCTTGCATCCCCCTAACTACCTCTCCCTTGTACTTCCTGAGTATACAAATCCTGCAGAATGTTATACATATCACGCGCAAACTGTTTAGGATTCCACAGAGGAGAGAGAGTTGCAGGTTGTTTTGCTTCCCACAGACGATGTTTGATCTTCTGATACAACTCCTTATCAGTTGCCAGTCTTACCGCCCATTCCACATACTCTTCCCAAGAATGAGCAATTCCATCTGTAATACCCAAAGTGGAAAGGAGAGAGTAGCCCATCCGAGCAAAGGACTGTTGCCCGCATAGAGTAACAACTGGCAGTTCACACCACAAAGCCTCCAGGGTTTGGGAGCCACCGTTGTAGGGGTAAGCATCTAAATAAATGTCAGCTACCTTGAAATAGAATCGATGTTCCTCCTGAGTGGATGCGTACTGCATGGGAATAAGTCGATCGGTAGATACTCCTACAGACTGTAACTCTTGTTGCCAAACCTCTAGGGGCTTGTCTAGCGTACCCAAGCTAGTTTTGACCAAAAGTACCGACTTGGGGCTGCGTTTCAGAATTTGAGCATGGGCAGCTGCAGTATCAAAGTTAAACTTACGTACCGCGGCAGTGTAGATAAACACAACTTGATCTTGGGAAATACCCAGGGATGTTCTTATTTCATCTCTGTCTTTCTCTGCTACCTCAAAGCCACTGACGCACATATGGGAGTGAGGTAATCTCACCAGTTTTTCTACATAAATTTCATCAAATTCAGGTGGGTGAGTATAGCGGTCGCAGAGGAAGTAGTTGCAGGGAGAGATAAAAGGAGCATCAAAGCCAAGCCAACTCATGTTAATCAGCGCAGGTCGACAATATAGAAGAGGACACGCACTTATCGAAGTAGCACCATCCAACTCAATTAATACATCCAAGTCTAACTTAGCCAGAGTTACTGCAATACTAGCTAGATTGTAGTTATCCAAATCCACAATTCTAACCTGCTCCCTCCTTCTAACTACCTCCATGAATTTTGATTCTTTGTAGTTGGGGTCAGTGGGAATGAGCATAACTTCTAAATCACCGTACAACGACGACAGTTCAGTGATAATGTCTATACTCAAAATACTAACTACGTGACCTGTAAAGTTAGGAGAAATGAAAGCAATGCGTCTTAGCTTATGGTTGTAACGTCTGACAGCCTCAAAATTAAAGTTATACAGTTTGGCTACAACTTTGCGCCATTCCCACAGTCTGATTATATATTTCTCACTGACAAGAGAAAACAACAGGCAGTTAAAAAAAGGATTATCTCTAATCGATGGCACTATAAAAGTTAAACGGTGGTACAGAAACATCCATTCCTGCCAAGATGTACCCCTATCAGAATGCTCTATTAGTAATGCTTGGATGTCATCCAAAGTCTTCAACAGAGGAATGGTTAGACCTACGTCTAGGTAAAGCCTAGCTAACAAGGTGAGGCATCTAAACTTGAAGGTATGTGAACCAAGTCTTAGGAAATCATGGCAAACTTCAATAGCTCTCAATATCTTTTTAAGTTTAGTCAACTTTTCTATTAGATTAAGTATAAAATTGTAGGAGTAACAAAATTGATCATAGACTTTTTCAAGCAAACTAACTGATTCTTCTGTTTTACTACTCCTTTCTAACAACTCAGATAACAGGATTATGCAAGAGCTATTTACAGGAATAGCTGTCACTGAAAATTTACAATATTTTTTTGCTTCCTCTATTTGGTTATTGCTATAAGCAAAGTGGGCTAGGTAGTAGCAAATATTTCCGTAAAGAGGTATCACTTTTGTAGGTAGGTAGTAGAACTTAGTAGCTAATTTAATAGCACCAAACCTTCTGTAGCGGTTAGCTAGACCAACGTGGTAACTAATGCTGGAGTTTATGAGGCTGAATGCCCTAAGCATTAATTCACCAGCTTTTTCCCTCATTCCGTAAGTATCTAGAGTAATCCCATACTCTGAGATGTACTGAGGATTGTTTGGATCGAGCTTGATAGCCTGTTCCAACAGATTTATCCCTTGGCACAGGTTATTAGTTCGAAAAGCTAGTTCTGACTTCCTGTAGAGTAAGAGCGGTGTTATCCCATACAAGGCTTCAGCTTGATTATAAAAGAAATCAGCCTTTTCGTAATCTCCCACTAGGAAATAGAAGTGTCCTGCTTTACAGTAGTTATCAATCGAAGGTTGGGTAGCAATCAGTTTGCTGAGTAAGTTACATCCAAACTGTACAAGGTCCCTTGGTATTACCTCAGCATTACTGTTTCTTACTATTTGTCCTACTAAACTTAGTAAACGCTCTACAGCCATAGAAGACAAACTAAGTGATATACTATCAGGGTCACATGTTTCTAGCAAATGAAGTGGTATCTGAGATAGCGGATTGATCCTAGCACTGATATCACAAATAGTCAGACTACTAATCTGCGAAATTTGCTTGGTCTGAAACGAGATGGCTACTTCCCACAAATGCAGGGCTGTGGTATATCTGAAGTAGATTTCTTGTCGCAGAGCTTCCAGGGCAATTACTTCTACAGGTATGCCATTGTCCAAGGCAGCCCGTTCTGAAAGAAACCGAGCTAACGCATAGTGATATCCAGCGTAGGTGTTATGGGAGGAAAACTCGCTAAACAGTCGAGCTGCGGTACAATAATCACTGGCAAAGAACTTTGTGAAGGCTATACTCAAACTCATAATTGTTTTGCTTTTGTAATAAAAAAGGGTGATTGCTTCAACCGCAACACACCCATGGCAAGTATTAGTTAATTCAGTGGTTATTTGCCCAAATTGACATAGTTAGTAGGAGCGCTGGCTACAGCAGAGTTAGTCGCAGGCGCGGGGTTAGCACAGGGTACACTAGCTCCCCCCGCACCTGCCTTCTCTTCCTCAAACACCGCAGTGTAGATTTCAGGTATAGTTGCACCCCCAATTATAGCAGCCCAAGCGACACCTGTGTAATCCTTGAGTACGTCCCTCTTACCTGCAGCAGTGATACAAGCGAGGAAACCAATACCACTGGTAGGGTTAGTAGCATTTATACCAGGTGTGTAATACGTAAGGTTAGTAGACAAGCCTACTTCAGCTTGTAGAGCTGTAAAGTTGGAGGCAAATTGATTGGTTTCCAGGTAGACAGTTTGCTGAGCCTTGAGGGCTGTAGAAACAAAGTTACGAGCCTCAGCATGACGAGCTTTGTTGACTTGAGCCAGGAAAGTAGGTAAAGCAATAGCAGCAAGGATACCAACAATGATTACTACCACAAGCAGTTCAATCAGGGTAAAACCTTTTTCGGAATCCTTGCGGCTGAGTAAGTGTTGGATAAGTTTAGCTTTAAATTCAGACTTCATAGCTTTCTCCTGCGTTATAGAGGTTTGTGGGCTCTCGCCCCTACAGTCTTAAGTTACCCAGCAGGGGGAAACGATCGATCACCCAACAGTAAAAATTTTTACTGCATCTGTTAGACTTTCGGAAAGTAATCTAATATGAATAATTCTAAAGAAAATCTTAAGATTGGTCCAACATACTCCAAGCTCGCATTTTACCAGGATTCATCAAGCCTTTGGGGTCAACCCGCCGTTTGAACTGTAATTGTTCCCAATCGATCGTTTTCATGCCGCCATCTTCCAAGATATAGGTGTGGGGATTGGCTACCAATACCCCTTGGGCTTCGTGCAGTTGGATTAGTTCTGCCATGCGATCGGCGGTGGTAAAACGCACTAGTGGGATTGCCGCTGGTATGACTTTACCCCCCATACGGATAAACTCCAAGTGCATCACTAGTTCTCCTACCAGTTGTTCTCGCAATTTATAGACCGTAGCTAGGTCAGGATAAAGGCACTGCAAATAAGTCCAACTGGAGTCGGCAGCGCGGGCATGCAAGGTGGTGTGGTTCCAAGTGCACTCAATAACTGTAATTGGTTTATCTAGCGGGATAACTTCACCACTATACTTTTGTGCCAGCTCTGTGAAAGCCAGACGATCGGGTTTGTTGATCAACGCCAATACTAGGCACTGGTCAGGGGCAGCAATCTGCTCACGGAGGGTAGAGAAAAATTGAGGGATAGGACGATCGAAAACACTAATTAACCGTTTGATGATGCCGTCAGAGTTTGCCAGTGCCAACCCGAATTCCGCTGCAGGCTCAAAGTCCTGGAAGCTGACCCCAAATGCACACCAGGGATAGGCAGGAGCCAAGGGTAAAGTTAGAGCAGTAATAATGCCATTGACCCCATAGGCGTGATTAATGACTTGCGTGGCATCTCCTTCCAACTCAATCACTTCCACAGGGTCAGTCATGGTGACAACCCGCGCCCCAATCAAATTACCCCGATCGCGCAATTGCCCATAGAGGATTGACCCAATACCGCCGCTCCCCCCCGCAATAAACCCCCCGATCGTGGCTGTCCGTACCGTAGAGGGTACCATCCGCCATTCCCAACCCAAGCTTTGTGCCTGTTGTTCTAGGCTAGCTAGTTTGACTCCAGGTTCTACAGTAGTGTAGCCAGCCTCTAGGTGTATAACCCGCTGCAGCTTACTGGTTTCTAAAATTACCCCCCCCTGCAAAGGGATGCACTGCCCATAATTACCTGTCCCGCTCCCCCGTACCGTTAAAAATGTCTCTGATTGTACACAAGCTTGGGCGATCGCTATAACTTCCTCTTCCGTGGCAGGTTTGAGGACAACATCCCCTCGTTTATCTGCTAACAGGGGGGTGAGAATCTGACTAAAGTGGTAGTAGTCCTGGGACAGTCTGGCAACCTGCGTGGGCTGAGTGATTGCTTCTATACCCTGCTGGGCTGCCCATGCTTGCCATTGCTCTGGGGATTTCATGGGGCTGTCGTCTCCAACAGTTTCTGCTCTGTGGGTTCAGGGGCAGCAGTAGAACTGCGCAATTCATCCAAAAGGGACTTGCAGGAACTAGCCAGAGGTACAGCAATGATCAACCCCAGGGGACCTGCCACCTGCAAACCAACTAGTAAAGAAATTAAGATCAAAGCTGGCTCTAAGCCCGTCAACTCCCCCAAAATGCGCGGTGCTACTAAATTGTTCATCGCCTGGTCGATTGCCAACACTGTAATCAGCACCTTTAGCCCCAACCAAAAGTTCTGTAGTGCTACCAGGATGGTAATAATTGTCACCGTCAATGCCCCTGCAAACGGAATAATCCCCATTACCGCAATGCCCACACCAAACAACACCCCAAAAGGCACTTTCAAAGCCAGAAAAGCTAGCGTAATTAACGTGCCATTCAAAGAAGCAAGAGTGACCTGCCCAATGTAGTAGTTTTGAAAATTCTCCCGCAACGATCGTTGAATGGGCATGCCGATGCGCGGTGGCAGCAGCCGAAACAACCCTTCCCAGAGATTTTTACCGTTCAACAACAGATAGAAAGTGAGTACCAGAGTCAACAGCACCTTAAAGGCATTACCCGCTGTATCCAGCACCAAGGAGATGGCTTTCCCCGACAGATTTTGAATTTCCCCCGATAACCTGCCTGCTGCCTGTACCGCTAAGCCTGTAATGTTCAGGGGGATGTTTTGTGATTCCGCCCACGCTTGCAGGGTTTGCAGTTGTTTAATCCCTGATTCAATTAAACTGGGCAGACGCTTCACTAAATCGTTAAGCTGACCCAAAGCGATGGGTACCACAAAGAAGGCTATCAGGGCAATCACTGATAACGCCAGGAGCGAAACTACGGCCACCGCATTGGTACGCCTTACTCCCTGGGATGTGAGGAACTCCACCGCATAGTTGAGCAGAAAGGCTAAAATCGCCGCGGCAATGAAAATACTTGTAAAGGGTTGAAAAAATTTCATCACCACTAGGGCTAACCAGCCGTTGAGGACAATTAAAGGAAATGTCAGCCCAATTACTAGCAAGCGCTGCAAAGAACGATCGGTGGGCATAGGTTCAGTGACGGAGTGATTGGAGTCGGGCAAAGTTGGCATCATTGATGTACAGGATGCGATCGGGGTCGTTACGTTGGCGTAAGGACTGTTGCCAATAACCTAAGTATAAAGGCTTAGAGACACCAGGGCGCGGATGGACGATCGTGCGGGCATAGACAGTAAGAGTATCACTGGTCCTACCAGAGGAGAATAGACGGGCAGCAGCTTGCTCTAGGGTCAGGGCAAGTTCCGCAGGGGTAATTGTAGGGGCAACGGCAATCACCGCTTCCGCACCAAACCGATCGTAAACAGTTTTGTAGGGGGCAGCACCTGGCACAACTTCTTTGGTAAGAGGCGTAAGGCTGAGGGCAAATAATCCCCCCGTTAAAACTACGGAAAATAGAGTTACTCCCACCATACGAAAGCGCCAGCCCCAATTTTTTACAAAGGCCACTCCCGTCAGGATGGCACACCCCAACACGAATAATCCCATCCCCTGGGCAATTTGACCAAATTCAACCGTTGTCAGTACCATGCCTAACCAACATCCCAAATCTTATAGTATAGCCAGATAAGAGCACTGCCAATCACTCTCGATGCGTACCCTCCACTGGCAACTTCTAACTGCTATTAGCCCTGACCCCAGTTGCTTGAGTCCCCTTGAAATAGCCCGTCTGCAGTATTCAGCACAAGCTGATCGCTTTCTCCGCAGTCGCACCTTCCTCAGGCAAGTTTTGGGTCACTATCTCAGCCTCCCTCCCCCAGCAGTACCCATTAGCTACGCTCCCAGCGGTAAACCCATCCTGGCAAATTTGCCGTTCTATTTTAACCTTGCCCACAGTGGGGATTGGTTGGTAGTAGCAGTCAGCGATTGCTATGCCCTCGGCATCGACTTGGAGGAAATGAAAGTTCGCCCCTACCAGCAATTGATCAATCGGTACTTCTGTCCCACCGAACAGCAGTGGTTGCGGGAGCAATCAAGCCTAGGGGAATCCTTCTATCGCGCCTGGGTCGGCAAAGAAGCCTATAGCAAACTCCTAGAACTGCCCCTCTTACAAGTATTACGCCAACTGGAGACCATATCTCTGCTGCAGGAAGGCAGGATGGCAGTAGCAGGGGGAATCATAATTCAGGAAATCGTTGCTCCCCTGGGGTACAGAGCTGCCCTAGCCTACCGAACCCTCTAGCTTGAGCGCCAAGAGTTTATCTGCTTCTACAGCAAATTCCATGGGCAGAGCGTTAAACACTTCCTTGCAGAACCCACTGATCATCATGGAAACTGCCTGTTCTGGGTCAATGCCCCGCTGCTGGAAATAGAAGAGTTGCTCTTCCCCAATCTTGGACACACTAGCTTCGTGCTCCACCCGTGCCGTGGAATTCTTTACCTCGATGTAGGGAAAGGTGTTTGCCTTGGAGTTATCGCCAATTAGCATCGAGTCACACTGGGCAAAACTACGTGCCCCATCTGCTTTGGGACCAACTTTCACCAGCCCGCGATAACTATTTTGGGAGTGACCTGCCGAAATCCCCTTGGAGATAATCTTGCTACGGGTGTTGCGTCCGATGTGGATCATTTTTGTTCCTGTATCAGCTTGTTGGTAGTTGTTTGTCAGAGCAACGGAGTAAAACTCACCGATCGAGTTATCTCCCACTAGTACACAACTGGGGTATTTCCAGGTGATAGCTGAACCTGTCTCCACCTGTGTCCAGGAAATTTTGGAGTTAACTCCCTGGCACAGCCCCCGTTTCGTCACAAAATTGTAGATACCACCCTTACCTTTTTCATCTCCTGCATACCAGTTCTGTACAGTGGAGTATTTGATTTCGGCGTTATCTAGGGCGATTAATTCTACTACTGCTGCGTGTAGCTGATTGGTATCAAACATAGGAGCAGTACAGTTGTGGACAGCAAAACCCCGTACTAGATAGCTGTGGCTTTTTGCCACATCAATGTTAAAAACTAAATCATCCCAAGGCTCCCGCTTAATCTCCCGAATTGGCACGAGGAAATGAGTATCTGTCTCCCGAATCATATCCCACTTCTTATTGGGGGTATAACCAACCTGGTATAGGGGTTGCCGTTGAACCATGCGGTCATTTCGGCGCGAAAACTTACCTACTCCTCCTGGGCGGGTTTGCATCCAACTGTAGATGCCCAGATGGTTCAGCAGCATCTGTACCTGTGGTGCCAAGCTAGGAGAAGTAGTACAGTAACGTACCATGGTAGACCCTTGCCGCTGACATATGTTGCCATCCCCTGCTAAATAGGCATCGAGTAGAACTCTAGTTTGAGCCAAGTCCAGTTGCATCAACTCACGGCTGAGCCGCTTTCGGCTAGCTCCTTTGCCACAGTGATAACTAAACCAATCGGCATACTCAGGAGAGTAGAAGGACACTCCCAAAGCATTGCGTTCCCTCTGCTCTGTCAAATAGACAGGACGACCCGTCACTAATCTAACCAATTCACAGGTGCGCTCAGCCAAATCCCTTTCCTGCAGACCAAAGGAAAATTGATTAGTGTATTGCTTGTTCAAACTGTTGTAGTAAGTACTGCCTTCTGCCAAGTAGTAACCCAGTAGCTCTACTTCCGCATCGCTAAATACGTGATTTTCCTGCACCCGCAGCTTAGGCACTAGCAGGAAGTCTCCTTTCTCCAGCTCCTCTGCCTTCACCCACTGAGGCTTTGCCTGCTGTAACTTCTCCGTATCCACTTCAGGTAGCCAGCCCTGGCGGGGCGATCGTTTTACCAAGACATCGCGGCGCTTAATCACTAATACAGGATGCTCAGTAGTAAGGCGGAAAGCGTTGTGGCTGGACACGGGACATATAGTTAGCATATCCCCTCTGTAGTGACGTACCATCACTGCCCGCACTTTCTGGGGATTGCCCTCATGGTCATAAACTTGGTCTCCTGGTTTGAGGCTTTCAATGTTAACCCAACCATCGGGAGTGGAAACTTGCTCGCCTGCGGGATGACATCCCTCCAAGTAACTGACATAACTACCCTCTTCCGCAATAATTAGGGTACGTTCAAACTGCCCTGACTCGCCATTGTTAATGCGGAAATAGGTGGACAGCTCCATGGGACAGCGCACACCCTTGGGAATATAGACAAACGAACCATCGCTAAATACAGCGGAATTAAGAGCAGCATAGTAGTTATCACCGATCGGTACTACACTGCCTAAATACTTTTTCACCAATTCAGGATACTCACGCAGTGCCTCAGAGATGGAGCAGAAAATTACCCCTACTTTTGCTAAATCCTTCTTGAAGGTAGTAGCGATAGAAACACTGTCAAAAATCGCATCTACTGCTACATTTGCTAGCCGCTTCTGCTCCGATAGGGGGATACCCAATTTTTCAAAAGTTTCCAACAACTCAGGGTCAACTTCATCTAAGCTCTTTTTCTTCTGACTCGATTTGGGCGCAGAATAATAAATGATGTCCTGGTAATCGATCGGGGGATAGTGCACTTCTGCCCAAGTGGGGGGAGTCATCTTGAGCCATTGGCGGTATGCCCGCAGCCGAAACTCCAACATGAACTCCGGCTCTTGCTTCTTGGCGGAAATCAGGCGGATAATCTCTTCATTCAACCCCTTGGGAATCACATCTGCCTCGATGGGGGTGACAAAACCGTACTTGTAGGGTTGATTTACCAGTGCTTGGACAGTCGCAGTCATGAACGCCTCTCTGGAGAAATTAAAACAACATTTTGGTTTCTTAAGCCATTATAGAGTAGTATAACAACATTAGCGTTGTCAAAGTCCTATGACTTCCCTGATTTCCCCGCGACAGAGCACGCCTGGTACTCCCTCTACCAAGGAAGAGATTTTGCGCTACCTACTGAAACACGATCGGGTGACTGCCCAGACCCTAGCGGAGAGTTTAGGTATTAGTCCCCAAGCTGTACGCCGCCATCTCAACGACCTAGAGGAGTGTGGTTTAGTTACTCACCAGGTCACCCCCGCCAAGTCCATGGGTCGTCCCCAGTATCTGTACAGCTTAACACCCAGGGGCAAGAGTCAGTTTCCTAAACGCTACGGCGAGTTTTCCGTCAATCTCCTGCAATCCCTCAGCCGTACGGTGGGTCAGGAATCTGTGCGGCAACTCCTTCACCAGCAATGGCAGGATAAAGCCCAGTACTACAAACAGCTGATTGGTCATCTTCCCCTAGCAGAGCGCGTCGAACAGTTAGCCCTCCTCCGTCGCCAGGAAGGTTATATCACTGAGTGGTTTCCCCAAAACGATCGGGCTGGTTTTATCTACACCGAGTACAATTGCGTCATTGCTGAGGTGGCTACCTCCTTCCCCCACATCTGCTCCCAGGAACTGGAGATGTTTAGTGAGATTTTTCAGGAGTTTAAGGTCGATCGGATTCACTGGCTCGTGGGGGGGGAACACTTTTGTGGTTACTCCATTTGCCAATAGTTGCTCCTTTGTGCTATATTAAGCAAGCACTAGTTATGCCGAGATAGCTCAGTTGGTAGAGCAGAGGACTGAAAATCCTCGTGTCCCGGGTTCGAGTCCCGGTCTTGGCATCTCCCTCTGCACAACCGTTTTCAATCCTTTTTAGCGCATTTCTAGCTCAAAATATGGACTAGAGGACTACATTGTGCGCTACTTATTACCGACCTTACCGAAGTTAACTCCCGTCTCCGTGCCGCTGTGTCTTACACCCAATCGTGCTACTGCTGATGCTCACTGTAGAGAAATAGTTGCAAATCCCACCGCCATAAACTCCTGCTGTATTGCCCTGAATTACACTGTTTTTGATGGCTAGGCTCTCTCAGTTATAAATGCCTCCGCCATTCTCAGAGACACTGCCTCCCCTGATTACCAAACCATCGATCGGGGTATTTTTGAATACACTTTTATTCCCATCGTTGATGTTAAAAGTCCGGAATCCAGATGCACTCCCACTCCTCTGTACCGTAATGTCAGCTGTGCCGTTATTGTCCAAGTCGCCATCGATCTCTACATCATCAGTTATCAACAGTTCCTCTGAAGTGAGGGTAATTACACTACCAGAAACTATGGAAAACTGGATAGTATTAGCCCCAGCCGCAGCATTGGCATCTATAATCGCCTGCCGCAACAACTCGAGATCACTGTCACTGGTATTTTTTACTGTAAATATTGCCATGATGGTTTCTTCAACCCACTGCGAAGGAGAGCGATCGGGGGTAAGATAGACTAAAATTCAAGCAGATTTCCATAGTTTTTAGCCATGACCACTTCCCCCACCATCACCTACACCCTCGAAGAGTTTTTGATGCGCTTCGACCAAAAGATCGATCGGCAGTTTGCGGAGCTTAAGCTGGAGCTGAAGCAAGACATTGCCAAGCTTGACCAAAAGATAGACAGGCAATATGCCGAACTCAAGCAAGACATTAAAGAGCTAAACCAAAAAGTTTCTGAGTTGTCTGCCGATGTCAAAGCACTAGATGAAAAGAGCAAAGGCATTGACAAGCGTCTGGAAAACCTAGAGTTTATCATTCGTGGCGGATTGATTGCTTTCTTTACTGGCTTTGTTGGTCTGATTCTGAAGGTTTTGGGTGTGATTCCTAATATCAATATGTCTTAGAACCGATCGAGCCACTGATACAGTTCATCAATTGTTGTAGAATCCAGTAATGCTTCTGTTAATTCTTCTATGGGATCGATGGGGAGAGATTTAATCTGCTCAGAGCGATCGGAGGCAATGCTCCCAAACTTGCGGGAAATAAGTCTCAGCAACAACTGTGTCTCCCCTTCCAAGCGCCCCTCTTGCCTTCCTCTCTGCAAGCCTTGCTCTATGCCCTCCCGCAGGCTCTCTTGATAAACCTTAGTCTGCCGCAAGTCGTCTAGCGTAAACATTCTCTCTATCTCCTCGTTCGGCGAGACTCACGAGCCGCCCTGCTCAACTGTGGAAATTTGTACACCAAAATCGTCTTAATAAATTCCAGTATTCCTCTTGAAAGCGATCGAATCTCATCGACTACCCCGATCGCTTCTTCCTTTGGAGAATTAATCAACGGCTCGGCTGAGCTCCCCGAAGCACCGCAACATCGCAAATTCCGGTGAGGATACATCAGGCAACTTATCCAGATAAACGCACACCAGCCTGCTATTGTCAACCATCTCTCAGTGAAACGGAGCAAAAGTTTTAGCATCTACTGAAATCGTGCCGCGGAACTCCGCTTGCAGGAACAAGCAGGGAAGCCAAATACCAAACTCAACTCTGCCAAAGCTCAAAAACGAGCAGAGGAGTTAGCAGCACGGCTACAAAAGCGTCTAGCTGAATTGGAGCAGGAACGCCAACTGTCCCCCCTACCTCCAGTCGTCATTGGTGGGGCACTAGTGATCCCAATCGGTCTATTGCAACGGCTACAAGGCAAACGGGAAGCAACACCTGACACCTTCGCTAAAGAAACACAGCGAGTTGAGAAAATAGCAATGGAAGCAGTTATGGCGATCGAGAAGTCTTTGGGCTATTAACCACGGGATGTCAGCGATCAGAAGTGTGGTTGTGACATTGAATTAGTGGTATCAGAAACTGGATGGCTACGGTTCATTGAGGTGAAGGGCAGGATAGAACGAAATGAAACTCTAGCAGCACTCAACAAACCCGATAGTTTTATCTTGGCATTGGTGCAGGTTCCAGTGAATCAGGATTTCTCAGAGGGGGGATGTGTTCAAAGTGGGGGAATGTGGTGGGAACTATCAAGTTCAAGGGGAGAGCTGTATAGTGCTCTATGTTAGGCAACCTTTCCAACAAAAGCCAGATTTTCGAGCCTGTAGTGTAAATTATTCTTGGCAAAAGTTATGGAACGCTGGCTACGAAACACACAGGTATCAAAAATAGCTAAACTACAGTAAGAGGGATTGAACATGTATAGTCACAAACTAATGGCACAACGAAGCCAGCAGTATCTGCTGAAGATTGGGCAGTGCTGAAGTGATTATTTTAGATACGCACATCTGGGTATGGTGGGTCGATAATAGTCCTCGGCTGACGGAGCGACTAGGCGAATTAATCGCAGAGCATCAATCAATTGGATTGGGCGTTAGTATCTTTTCTTGCTGGGAAGACGGATACAGCTCGATCGCCCTGTAAATGAGTGGCTGAGTCTAGCTCTGGCTTTATCCTGGAGTGCAACTGCTAGAGTTGACAATGCCTATTGTGGTGAGAGCAACTCAATTATAAGCGGAGTCGGGTAATACTTCTGTCGGTCGTTCAAAGTGGAGGACAAACCAACAACTCAAACACTAGGTTATGGCAAGTTTGGAATTCTTGCAGAACAACATGTTAGTTTTTAGGGAATTAGACCGATCGGGCAGTCTATACTAAGATACGGAGTTGGAGTAAACTACAATCCAAACAACCCAGCTCTCTTCTTCACACCTTGACACAGCCGATCGACTATGTCCGATCTGTGTACTGACAAATGTCATCCATCTTACTTATTAGATAACTTTCTAGGACAGTCGTAGCATATTTGAGGGCTATGACAATATTAAAAAGGTTGAAGCTCTCTACACTTTGCTGAACCAACGTTGTGTCAGTTGCTGGTGCGTGCCATCAATGTAGAGTTCCAGTACAGCAATGTTAATAGCTTCGCGGTAGGGGCTTTTCTGCGGGAGGGCTATACCGTAGGGGTCTGGTTGGAGAAGTTCGCCGACCACACGTACTTTACCCTTGCCAGCGTGAGAAGCGTAATAATTTAGAATTGGTGCATCGTAGACAAATGCATCAGACTGATTAGTTTGCAAGCGTGTGTACGCTTCCTTGACTCGTCTGACTGTGTCGTGCTCAATGCCACGGGTGGTCAGAAACCGATCGGCTGTAGTGCCAGCAATGGTGACTATGCGCTTGCCAGGCAAATCCTCGAACCCACTAATGTGACCTTGTAGTCCCTGCAAAGTGAGTCGTGCACTGATTGTCGCAGTGAGCTGGGCAACGAGGAACAGACCGGTGAACATCCAGAGAATAGCGATTCCTCTCCCCAAGGGTTGCTTCGGTGTGCGGTCGCCATAGCCAACAGTGAGGACTGTGACCACAGCCCACCAAATTCCCTCACCAACACCGCGCAGGTAACTCTTTGGGAAATCTGGGTTGTGCCCTCGCTCAACCAGCCAGATGGCATGGGCAGCAATCAAAACCAGAAAACAGAATCCACCGACCACACCCAGCAATTCTAGCCACGGAATGTTGGATAACAGCCTGAGGAAACTAGTCTTCCGAATCGGTGCCATAATCTGCAACCCAGACTGGTAGTAGGAATGGGCAAAATCAAGACGAGCCTCGCGTTCAGGTGTCATACTGATTGCTGCAATAGCAACGTCGGCATATCCGTATTCGACTGCCCTGAGCATTGCCTGTAAAGTGTCTATTTTGACAAACTGGTATTTCAACCCAGCACGGCGTGCCACCTCGCGCCATAGGTCAATGCTGAAGCCAGTTAGCATGTCACCTTGCTCCACAACCAGGGGCTCGATAATGCGCGTTGCCACCCGTAGCACCTGCTGCGGTTGCGGTGGGACTGGGGAAGCACTGGCAGGAAGCGCCAATGACCACGGCAAAATGATTAGTGCGCCCATGATAGAAAGCACAACTACTGCTGCCTTAACCCCAACCTTGGAAACGTTATGCATAAGAAGATACTGTTCTTTTGAGAAAGTTTAGGAGCATATCTTCAGTCCTACCACAATATTGCAGTAAGATATGGCTAAGGAACCCGTGTAGTAGCTGATTCTATTAAACCATAAGCAGTCCTTAATCACTAGTCAAACCATATAACTCTATGATTCATTGTATAAAACTTTGCACTATCCCGTGAAGCTCTGTCCAAGACAGAAGGACTTTTGCTTTGTGGAGACTAAGTACTTATAATCCTAATCTAGCTTGGGATGGCATTTTCCCAATCTCAGAAGCTCTTGGATAGCTGGAGGAATGTAACACTATTCTTCAGATTGAATTGCTTCATTGACAGCAGTGAAATCATGGGACTATCATCCTAACAGCCCTCTTGGTAAACCTGAGTCTATCATAGGTCATTCAACGTAAATATCCTCTATACCCAACCTCAGAAACTTGTCCATCCAGAATTATCCTGATAAGTTTGAGTATAACCCTTGACCCCAATACTAGTCTAATTTCATTAATTACCAGAATCTGCTGCTCCGGCAAAGTAATCAATCAATCTCAGTCCTTTGTTACCGATCGTGCATCAATTCCTAATTAGCACTGTCCCGATGATGTAAATAATCCAGAATCGTCTTGCTGTAAACCTTTAATACTTCTATCAGACCTCGACAACTGCTTAGCATAATCTGGCGAGACAGGGCTTTAGGATGATACTTGAGCTATAGAGTGCAGGTATCTTAGATTTGTTTACAGCCGTAGTAAATTTTGCTGCTTTGCCCTCTTGGTTTATCATCCAATGACAAACTAAGGATGCCGATAGCATTATGGTATCAATCCTAAGCAAGAACCATTGTCCCGCCAGAGATGATTTCACTTCCTCATATCAGCAGATGCCAATTCCAGTACTTGTTGTCGGTCACTGATATTGACCAGTTTGAGACCAGGTACTGTGCGCTTGATCAAGCCTGTGAGAACTCTGCCTGCTCCCACTTCAATCACTTGTTCACACCCCAAGGCTGGTAAGTGTAAACACAATTCTCGCCAACGCACAGGGGCTGTCATCTGTTCCGCTAAATACTTGTGACAAAGGGCACCATTGGTTGTCGGGGATTGGGGAGCCACATTGGAGAGCAACGGTACAGATAAATCAGAGAAAGTAACCCGATCGAGATGATGCTTAAATGCCGCTGCTGCTGTCGCCATGAAAGGAGAATGAAAGGCACCACTGACAGGTAGGTAAATTGCCCGTTTCGGCTTTAGTTCTGCCACAACCTCTGCCACAGCTGTCTCCAAGCCAGAAATCACTACCTGATCGAAACTATTATCATTGGCAATGACAACATCCTGCCGCTGGGAGAGGAGAAATTCCAACTTGTCTCGGTCATAGCCGATTAACGCCACCATCTTCCCCCCCTCTACTTGCGACATTAATAGCGATCGTTGTTGCACTAATTGCAAGCCCGTCAGGAAGTCAAAGGCACCCGCACAGTAGAGAGCAGAATATTCCCCCAAACTGTGGCCGGCGACCAAATCAGGGTAATGCCCCTGCTCTTTTAGAAAATCAGAGAGGACAGCAGAAATAACATACAAACAAGGCTGGGTAAAATCTGTGCGGGAGAGCATGTCACCGCCCCCTTGACAGACTTCTGCCACTGACCACCCTAGCACCTCCGAGGCTTGATTAAATTTTTCCGAGTCTACTAAATCAGCTCCCATACCTGGAGTTTGTGAACCTTGTCCTGGAAATACCCACACAGTTTTCATATTGCTTGATATTAAGACCTGTAAAAACAAACGAATAACAGCCTACCACGCCAGGTATACCAGTTTCACCCGCAAAAAATTATTCTCTTTCACAAAAGAATGTCCTATATTATTGGTAGAAGTGCACAAAGCCCCTTAACTATGAGTGAGAAAACAGCTATGGACATCTCCCCTGAACAAATAGAACTATCCCTGCGCACCCTTCGTCATTCCTATCACACTCTCCTGGAGGAGTTCGATCGTTGTCGTGAATATGCTAAACTGCAGCTTTCCCAAGTGGAACTTCTCCTCTCTGTCGCCACAAAGAACGGCACTGCGACTGTGAACGATAAACCAGCAGTCAACAGCACTACCAGTCAAAAACCTAAGGGCAGACGGCGAGAGCGAGTACAAGGATTAAAGATTATCAAGCCTTACCACAACCTGACCATGCATGAAGCGATCGCTCAAGTCCTCAAGACTAAGGGGGGAGCCGTTGACACTGATACGATCGTTTACGCTCTCTACGGTAGAGACCTCACGCCTGAACAATTCAAAGTGGCAAAAGACCGTGTCACTAAGAGTCTATCCAAGGGCAAGCAGGAAGGAAAATGGTACCGCCTACCCGATCGGGCTGGGGTTTACACCGCATCTTTGGAGTATTAAATGACATACACAATTGGTATCATTGGCGGCAGTGGTCTGTACCAGATGCCTGACCTGGAATTGCAAGAGGAGATTTCGGTAGTTACTCCCTTTGGTGCCACTTCTGACACTTTACTAGGGGGAAGTCTAGGGGGTGCCAAGGTTGTTTTTCTTCCCCGCCATGGCAGGACTCACCATCTTTTGCCCCAGGAGGTGCCCTATCGTGCCAACATTTATGCCCTCAAGGAACTGGGCGTAAAGTATATCCTGTCGGCTTCAGCGGTGGGTTCCCTCCAGGCAGAAATATGCCCTTTGGACTTAGTCGTGCCCCATCAGTTTATCGATCGCACCTACAAACGAGCAGACACTTTTTTTGGCGAAGGGATAGTTGCCCATGTTTCCTTTAGTCAACCTGTCTGTCCTTATCTGGCGGAGATATTAGCTACAGCGGCTACAGCGGTAGGGGCAAATGTCCATCGGGGGGGGGTATATTTGTGCATAGAGGGACCAGCATTTTCTAGCCAAGCGGAATCCCACTTATATCGCCAATGGGGCGCAAGCGTTATCGGCATGACCAATGTCACAGAAGCGAAACTGGCGCGGGAAGCAGAAATTGCCTATGCTACTCTGGCTTTAGTGACAGATTATGACTGCTGGCATCCTGACCACGCGGCGGTCACAGTGGAGATGGTGGTGGCTAACCTCCAACAGAACGCGGAAACTGCTCGCCAAGTCATACGTCAGGCTGTAGCCATGATCACAGCTAATCCCCCTGTCTCCCCCGCCCATAGCGCCCTCAAGCAAGCGATTCTGACTGACCTTAGGCAAGTACCCCCTGAGCGGTTGCAGGCATTGGCACCTATATTGCGCCCCTATTTGCCAGGGATAGGGTGACGACGACCGGGTGCGGTAGAAGAGGCTAGGAGAAAATCGTAGAGATGACGCACGTAAGGATTGGCAGAGGCAGCTAACTTACTGAGAGCTTCCTGTAAAGTTAACCCCTGGCGATACAGAATGCGAAAGGCATTTTTGATCTCCCCGATCGTTTCAGCATCTACACCAGCCCGTTCCAACCCAATGCGGTTAATTGCCCGCACGCGCGAAGGATTGCCCTCTACCGTCATAAAGGGGGGGACATCCCGTTCAATGCGACTCATACCCCCTACCATCGCCAACTGACCGATATGGACAAACTGGTGGACACCTAGTACACCGCTGACCCGTGCCCGACTTTCAATCAGGACATGCCCGGAGAGCGCCACTGAATTAGCAATCACTACTCGGTCTTGGATAGTGCAGTTATGCCCCACATGTACATAAGCCATGAGGAGATTGTGATTACCAATGACTGTCCTCTCGCCCGCAAAGGTAGCACGATTGATGGTTACATACTCCCGAATCAGATTGTCATCTCCGATCGTGACTTGTGTGAGGGCACCGTCATACTTGAGGTCTTGGGGTTCCGTGCCAATCACAGCTCCCGTAAAAATTTTGTTGCGGGCACCAATTTCTGTCCATCCATCAATTACCACATGAGTACCGATGCGGGTATTTTCCCCAATTTTGACGTACTCCCCAATCACGGAGTAGGCACCGATTTGCACCGATGGATGGATTTCTGCACCAGGATGGACTACTGCCGTGGGATGGATCAGCATAGTAAAAATTACATTGCCACTAGGGAGAACATTAACTCACCTTCGCACACAAGTTGTCCATCTACTTCCGCCTTCGTTTGCATTTTACCAAAGCGTTTCTGTTTGACCACCAGCAGCTCTGCCGTCATAATCAGTTGATCCCCAGGGAGGACGGGACGACGAAACCTGACTCCATCAATCCCCGCAAACAGGGATAACTGTCCCTCTGCCCCCGGCATTTGGGTCAGCACTACTCCCCCCACTTGCGCCATTGCCTCTACAATCAAGACCCCTGGCATAATTGGACGGTTGGGGAAATGCCCCTGGAAAAACGGCTCGTTAATTGTCACATTTTTCAACCCCACCGCCGATCGTCCTGGTTCATAGGCAATGATGCGATCTACCAGTAAAAAGGGATAACGATGGGGCAAGATTTTTTGAATTGCTTCTACGTCTAAAACTGGATTCGTCATGGTATCGCCAACAACTAAGGTTTAGTTGTAGCACAATTTGTTACCCATAGAACAATATTTGCTGAACCTAGGCTGGATGGGGTAATCAACTTCTCACTGATTCTGATTTTGTTGTGTTACCCAAGGCTCATCTAAAATCAATCGGTGGTAATTGATGAGAGGATTGCTATCTTTAGTATAACTATGGATAATAAACCGCTGGTTGCAGTATGGTGCACTACATTTATTTACATGGCTTTGGGTCGAGCGCCCAGTCCCACAAGGCTAGTTATCTCACCGATCGGTTTCAGGAACGGGGCTTAAATTTACTCACCCCTGATCTAAATTTAGGGGATTTCACCACAATTACTCTATCTAAACAACTGGCATTTTTGCAGGCTAACTATGGTGACACTCCCTGTTATGTCATGGGTTCTAGTTTGGGGGGATTGCTAGCCACACTGTGGGCAAGTCGGGCAACAAATGTCAAGAGTTTGATTCTCCTAGCGCCTGCTTTTCGGTTTGGGGAATGTCTGCAGCAGATGCTGGGGAATGAGGAGATGGCAAATTGGCGTAGCAGGGGGAGGCGTAACTTTTATCACTATGGATTAGGACGGGAGCTGCCCCTCCACTATGAATTTTTTGTCGATGCCTGCCAACAGGAGGAAAATAGTCTCCAGCGGGAATTGCCGATTTTAATTATTCACGGCAAATATGACGATGTGGTTTTGCCCCAAAGGAGTATGGAATTTGCTCAGGGTCGCCCCAGCGTGACAGTACGTTTGGTGGCAGATGACCATAGTTTGGCTAATGTCTTGGACTATATCTGGGCGGAGACGCAAAACTTCTGGCAGCTTTAACCTAATAGCGAAAGTACTCAACGATCGCTGCTTGCAGCCCTGCCAACGTGAATTCCTGGGCTTCTATGTCGACTCTCTGAAAGATGTCTTGACAGGTGCGGGAGGTTTGGCTACCAATGGAGGCAATTTTGGCATTTTCTAACCAGCTCTGCCAAGTGGCACGATCGGTCACGCCATCCAGTAGCTGGGCAAAGTGTAAAACTGTTTTAGAGCTAGCAAAGGTAATGACATCGATCGTTCTGCTGGCAATTGCTTGTACAACTGCAGTAGGAATAGTCTGGGGACAGATAGACTCATAGGCGGGGACACTGTCTACTGTTGCCCCTTTGGCAGTTAGCTGGGTAATCAGGACATCCCTGCCCCCTGATTCAACGCGGGGAAAGAGAATATTTTGTCCCCTTACGTCCGGAAAAACTGCCACTAAACTGTCAGCGACAAAATTGGGCGGCACCAAGTCAGCAACCACCCCATAGGTTTGCAGCATTTCCTTTGTCTTTTTGCCCACTACAGCTATCTTGAGATGATGTAAGGCGCGAACATCTTTGTTCTGGAGGAACAGACGACTAAAAAAGGACTCAATCCCATTAGCGGACGTGAGAATTAACCAGTGATAGCGTTCAATTTCCCCGATCGCTCGATCGAGGGCTTCCCAACTGGAAGGGGGGGTGATCTCCAGCGTCGGCATCTCCAGGACATAAGCCCCCAGTTTCTCAAGACCCTGCACAAATTCAGAGGACTGCCCAGCCGCACGGGTGACTAATATTTTTTTGTGGGCTAGAGGCAAGGAGGGGGTGAAAAACGATCGGTCTGTGACCAGCTCCCCAATCACAATTACCGCCGGCGACAGATCAACATCTGCTGGCAAAGTTAAATCCCTCAATGTACCCGTCCACACCTGCTGCTGCCAACTACCCGCCCTGTGAATAACAGCTATGGGGGTCTCTGCGGGACGATAGGCTTGCAACCGCGCCCGCATGACATCTAAAAATCTGGTACCCATTAAGATAACCAAAGTGGGTATCTCTGCCAATGCCTGCCAAGGTAAACGATCGGGGTCATGGCCCGTAGCCACAACAAAACAGGGAGAACGATCGGTCTCAGTCAAGGGAATCCCCGCTAAAAGAGGTGAGACAAGGGCACTAGAAACACCTGGTATTACTGTCCAACCAATACCCGCTGCCTGCAAGGCTCTGATTTCTTGGCTAGCTCTGCCGAACACCCAGGGGTCGCCATTTTTCAACCGCACTACTGTTTTGCCGTTTTGCGCCAGCTCGACTAGCAGTTGATTAATTTCATCCTGGGTAGCACTCGGTTTGCCACCCCGTTTGCCCACTGTCTGCCATGTACAGGTAGGGGGGACTAAAGATTTCACACTCTCATCGACTAAATCATCAGCCAGAACAACTTCTGCCTCCCCCAACAACTCTTTTGCTCTGACAGTCAGATTACCGACACCGCCGACCCCCGCTCCCACTATGTAAACAAAACCACTGTTCATTCGTCAAAAAAGTTAGGTCTTGCCATCAACATAAATTGCACTTGGGAAGCCCGTTCTGGCTCACCCGCCGCGGGATGGCGTTGAATGTATTTGCCATCGGGTTGTAAATCCCATGCCTGACGATTGTCCGCCAAGGTTGTATCAATGATCTGCTTCAACTCCGCCTGAATTTGGGGGTCAAGAACAGGGGTCACCACTTCTACTCTGGCATCTAGGTTGCGCGGCATCCAGTCGGCACTGCCAATATAAAGTTCTGGATTGCCACCATTGCCAAAATAAAAGATGCGGGAGTGCTCCAAAAAGCGCCCAATAATACTCACCACCCGAATTGTCTCACTGAGACCTGGTACCCCTGGACGCAAGCAACAAATACCCCTGACAACCAAATCAATTTCTACCCCCGCCTGGGCAGCATCGTAGAGATGATCAATTACTTGCGGGTCAACCAAGGCATTCATCTTGGCAATAATGCGTCCTCCTTTGCCGAACTGCTTCTCCCGATCGATTAATTGGAGAAATCTCTGCCGCATAGTGACAGGAGCTACTAGGATTCTGCGGTATTCCCGCTGTCTGGAGTAACCTGTTAAATAATTGAACAAGTCAGTGAGGTCCGCCGCTAGCTCTTCATTGCAGGTGAGAATGCCTAGGTCACTGTAAAACCTAGCGGTGCGGGGGTTATAGTTACCTGTGCCAATGTGACAATAACGCACAATTTCATTCCCCTCTTTGCGCACCACCATTGCTGTTTTCGTGTGAGTTTTTAGATACTTAATGCCATAGACTACATGCACTCCTGTATCTTCCAGTTTCTTTGCCCAGGCAATATTATTGGCTTCATCAAAGCGGGCTTTTAATTCGACTAATACTGCTACTTGCTTGCCGTTTTCTGCCGCTCTGATTAAAGCATGCACAATGGGTGAATCCCCCGATGTCCGATATAGAGTCTGTTTAATTGCCAGAACTTGGGGGTCATCGGCCGCTTCTTCGATCAAGCGTTGCACTGTAGTAGTAAAAGACTGATAGGGATGGTGAACCAGTAAATCCCCCCCTTTGATCACATCAAAAATACTGATGTCCTTCTGTTTCAGACGGGGATGACTGCTAGTGCGCCAGGGCTTGTCTTTCAAATGGGGTAAGGGGAGATGGGTCAAATCCATTAAACTGCCTAGACCAACCAGACCATTGATGTCGTAAATGTCTTCTTCCCCTAGACTCAGTTGTTCTTGCAGACGTTTGCGTGTGGCAAGGGGAGCCCGATCGGAGATTTCTAACCTTGTGACCGGTCCAAATTTTTGTTTGCGCAGTTCTTCTTTCAAAGCGGAGATGAGGTCATCGGCTTCGTCTTCCTGAATGTCTAGTTCAGCATCTCTGGTAATGCGAAAGGGATGGTATTCCAAGACTGTCATGCCAGGGAAAAGGGTGTGTAGGTGGGCACCAATCACCTCCTCCAGGGGAATAAAAGCGTAGGTGTCAGGTTTAGGGTGGGGCAGGGGGACAAAACGGGGCAAGACGGTGGGAACCTTGACACGGGCGGCGTAGCGATTACCAGTATCATCCGCTATTTCCACCGCCAGGTTTAAGCTCAAATTGGAAATGTAGGGGAAAGGATGTCCAGGGTCACTAGGGTCGATGGCTAGGGGGGTCAACACAGGAAAGACTTGTTTCTCATAGTATTCTGTTAAAGCTATTTGATTCTCTTTGTCTAAACCCTTGTAGTCGAAAATAAAGATTCCCTCTGCTTCTAGGGCAGGGCGGAGTGTGTGTTCAAAGAAATCCTGTTGTTTTTGCACTAGCGGTACCAACGCTGCTCGAATCGCTTGCAGCTGCTGCCTAGGGGTTAAACCGTCATCGGTACGCGTATCCAGACATTGCGCAATTGCTCGCTTGACATTTGCTACCCGCACCATGAAAAATTCGTCCAGGTTGCTACTAAAAATAGCGACAAACTTTACCCGTTCCAGCAGGGGGGTACGGGGGTCAATCCCTTCGCATAGTACCCGATCGTTAAAGGCTAGCCAGCTCAATTCACGATTAAAATAGCGTTGCTCCATCCCTGTTCCCCTAACCCGCCATTATGCATGATAGTAGAGAGGGGTACCGTTAAGTTACAACCAAGGCAACATCGATCGTGTGTTCAGCGGGGCTAGTGATTTCTGCTACTACCCCTGGACCGAAAAATCTACTAATTTTGTCCTGCCTTGCTTGCCATGCCCCTAGGTCAAAATGGGGAGAACTAAAGCGCAAAACAAGGGCATATTTGCCCCCCCGATCGGTTTCGTAGATGCCCACCAATAGGGGACGTTCTCTGTCATTAGGGGAGAGTTGGAGCCGTTGCAATGCCTCCAGGAGGTGGGCCTCTGTGCCGTAGCGATAGCGGGTGACATCAGCATACAATTGCTTGAGGGTAGGAGTTGCCTGGGATTGTCGTAATTGTAGTACTGCTGGTGTAGTGGGAATAACAAGGGGTACTGGTTTTAGTTCTGCTGCTTTGAGTGCTGCGCCCCCCAAAAACAGAGGAATGCCGTAGAAAAAACCGACTAAATTCAAGGTCGGATTATTGGTGGCATAGGCAACTACACCCACCAGAGTCAAGACTGCTCCTCCGATCAACCCCCACTTGCCTAGGGAAACCTTGCCTAACATACTTCTGTTTTCTCTGTGCCCTCGTCTTCCATTTTGACAGAAACCTGTGTCACAATAACACCGAAGAGAATCTATCGTGGCAGATATGACATTAGGACGCTGGCTGACTCAATTCCTGTTAGTGCTACTAGCTGGGTTGACCACGATCGGTGTGGTAGCCTGTGACCGCCTAGCCAAAGCCCCCACAACGGGGGGGAGTAGTCCCAGTGGGCAAGCTCAAGCTCTCAAAGTAGGAGTATTGCTGCCTATAACAGGTGACCTATCAGCCTTTGGCGAACCAATGGTGAAAGCAATCGAGATGGCAGTGGAAACAGCTAATGGCTGTGGCGGGGTGCTGGGGCAACCAGTCCAACTAGTCAAAGAAGATGACCGTACCTCGGAAACAGCGGGGGCAGAGGCAATGAATAAGTTAGCCACGATCGACAAAGTAGGGGCAGTAGTGGGAGCCTTTGGCAGTGGCATTTCCAGTGCGGCGTTGGCAGTGGCTGTACCCAACCAGGTGGTAATGGTTTCCCCTGCTAGTACCAGTACTGTATTTACCGAGCGGGCACAAAAGGGAGAATTCCAGGACTTTTGGAATCGCACCGCTCCCCCTGACACCTACCAAGCCGCCGCCCTCGCTAAACTTGCCTACAATAAAGGCTTTCGTAAAGTCAGCACTATTGTCATCAACAACGACTACGGCGTGAGTTTTGAAAAAGTCTTCGTGGAGACCTTCAAATCCCTAGGGGGGGAAATCCTCAACGAACAAGACCCCAGTCGCTATGACCCCAAAGCTACTACATTTGAAGCAGAAGTGCGGAAAGCCTTTGGCAATAAACCTGAGGCAGTAGCAGCTGCTCTTTACCCCGATACTGGTGCGGCGGTCCTAAAATCTGCCTATGAATTGGGATTATTAGAGGGAGTGCAACTGCTTCTAACCGATGGGGTACAGACAGAAGCCTTTCCCAAAGCAGTGGGGACAAAACCCGATGGCAAGATGATCATTGCCGGTGCCCTTGGGACTGTTCCCGGTGCCGATGGCAAGGGCTTAGAGCAGTTCCAGAAAGACTACGAGGCGAAGTACAACCAACCGATCGGTGCCTTTGTGCCCCATGCCTACGATGCCACCACCTTGATTTTGCTGGGGGCAGAGGCGGCCAAGTCTAACCAGGGAGCACAAATCAAAACTAAAATTCGCGAGGTAGCTGCTCCCCCAGGGGCAGAGGTAACCAATATCTGTGAAGCCCTCCAGCGGGTACGGGAAGGGCAAGATATTAACTACCAAGGGGTAAGTGGTAACGTCGACCTAGATAGCAATGGGGATGTGCAAGGTGCCTATGATGTCTGGACAGTGGAGCCTGATGGCAAAATCAAGATAGTTGACCGCATTTCCGCGTAAACTTTTAAGTATGAAGAAATAGAGAAGTTTATGGGACTGGAACTGCGGGAAGCTCCTCCCCAGGAAGTAGCTATGTATGCCCCCTACGTGCGGGATGTGAATCGCCGTGCCCAACTGCCCTTTGCCTTGGGGTTGTACAGAGCTGGGGAGTTAGTAGGGGAACGCATGATTGAGGGGGGGCCAAGTGTACCGTTTGTGGCAACTTGGCGAGTGGCTAACACTCCCTTGGACTTTACATTGTGTAAGTTCATCTTCGACAACCAGCCTGAACTCAGCTATGAACTACAGATGGTCAACAACGAATTCGTCAGCTATCTCATCGACGTTGTCAACCTCTACAGGGAGAAACAGCTGATCGACTTCCCTACTATCTTCTACAGCAAGCTCTTCCGCATTGAGCTGTCCAAACCAGAATAGTTACCATGTGCCCGTCCTAGCCCTAGAGGTGTTGGCGGGACTTAACCTACAGGCAGGGGGCAGCTACCTAGACTGCACGGTAGGTGGGGGAGGGCACAGTGCGCTGATCTTGGCACACCAGGACACTACTGTAACTGCCATCGATCGGGACGCAGCGGCTATAGAATTTGCGCAAACCCGCCTGCAGGAATTTGGGGAGCGGGTGCACTTCTGGCGGGGCAATTTCTGTGAATTCGTTCCCCCCCATCGCTTTCACGGCATCGTTGCTGATTTAGGGGTGAGTTCTGCTCAGTTGGATAGCCCCGATCGGGGTTTTAGTTTTCGCCACACTGCCCCCCTGGATATGCGTATGGACCAGAGCCAGGCATTAACGGCAGCGGATATTGTCAATACCTACTCAGAAACCGCCCTAGCGGATTTAATTTTTACCTGGGGAGAAGAACGCTTTAGCCGTGCTATTGCCAAGGGGATAGTCCAAGCCCGACCCTTGTACACCACAACGGAACTAGCAGAAGTAATTAGCCGATCGGTACCCCCCTTTTACCGCCGTGGGCGTATCCACTGTGCTACCCGTACGTTCCAAGCTCTGCGGCTGGCGGTCAATCGGGAGCTGGAATCTCTGCATGCTTGGTTACAAGTCGTACCTGATTGGTTAGAACCTGGGGGTAGACTGGTAATTATCAGCTTCCATTCCCTGGAAGACCGCCTGGTGAAAACCGCCTACAAAAACGACCCCCGCTTAGTAATGGTGCACAAAAAACCGATCGTGCCTACTCCCCAGGAAATTGCTCAGAACCCCCGAGCCCGCTCTGCTAAATTGCGGATCGCGGAAAGAAGCAGGCTAGTTGGCAACTTTGGTCTATGACATCTCCCCAGCAAATCACCAAGAAGCAGACCCTCATCCTCAACCTTCTCCAGCAACTGCAGGAAGCAGTCTCTGCCCAGGAACTCCATCGGCGGTTGAAAGACCAAGGCTATGGTATGGGTTTGGCGACCGTCTATCGGGGGCTAGAAGCCCTCAAACAGCAGGGAGCTATTAAAGCGATTATTACCCCCACCGGCGAGACAGTTTACAGCGCCCTAGTCCTCGATCGCCATCACCTCTACTGCCTTAGTTGTGGGCATTCCTTCCCCATTGAAACCTGTCCCCTCGAAGCACTCAATATCCAACTGCCAGCTACCTATAAGTTTCACATCTACTACCACAGCCTGGATTTTTACGGCATCTGTGACAATTGTTGGCAGAAAAAGCACCTAGACCAAGGTCAGGCAACAGAGTCAGTTAATTTCCAGAAATAGCCAGGAATTTAAGGATATTTTCCCCTAAACCTAGACAAACACCCCCCGATCGGACTATTCTCTTACAGGATTCGGCAACTAAGCCAGTATTCCCTCCCCTCTGGGGCAAACAAAGGGGAAAGTGAAGCAGTAATAAGATGTACTGGTGTGAGTGAAATATGGTAAAAACAACGATTCGATCGGTACTCCTAGCGCTCCTGCTAACTGTGGTATCTAGGGTGTCCCCTGTATTTGCCAGTGTAATGTTACGGGTACTAGTCCATGAAGAACCAGGAGAAGAAATCAAGGTAGCCGTCAGTCAACCGGGGCGGCTAGAAGTAGGTGGGCAAGTTACTCCCCTTAGCCCCGGACAGTGGTACGCTATTCCCGCTTTTCCCCCCGCCCGCATCACCACCAGCAACAATGGGCTGATTCAAATTCAAGACACCCTCTACCCTGGGGAAATCCAAATTAGCCAGTGGCGGAACCAAACGATCGCTGTCAATGTCTTGCCCCTGGAGGAATACTTGCGCAGTGTTGTCCCCAGTGAAATGCCTGCTAGTTGGCACTTAGATGCACTCATGGCTCAGGCAGTAGCTGCCCGCAGCTATGCTATCAACACGCAAAAGCAGCGCAAGTGGGGCAATGCTCCCTATGACTTGGTCAGTGACACCAGGGACCAAGTTTACAAAGGCTTCTATCGCTTTGACCCCCAAACAGGACTGACTAAGCCTGTTATCCATCCCCGCAGTGACCAGGCTGTGGCTGCCACGGAGGGCTATATCCTCAGCCCCGAATTCAAAGGCTACTATCGTGCCAGACTAAAACGGGAGTGGATTAGCTGGGGCAATGGCTATATGCCAATTGCCGACGGGCAACACCTAGACCAGGAAATGAGTAACCAGATGGCAAAACGGGGCTGGAACTGGCTACAGATTCTCGGCTGGTGGTATCGCACGCGCCCAATTAAGTATTAATCGCAGCAAATTTACGATCGCGGCTGAGCTGGTGTACCGACACCCGTTTTAGCCCCAACTTGTCTTCTAGTTCCTGCAGGTAGTCTACTCCCTCCCCTGCCTGCTCGCGGCGATCGAGTTCGTCCAAAAGCTCTAGGATTTCTTTATCCAGTCCAGGCTTACCTATGAATAGATGCATAAGGGTTTCACTGCAGTCATCGTCGGGGTAGATCGGGACGTAGTAGATATAGGGAGTCTCCATAGCTTTACCTTTGCCGAGTGTATTCTATCTTACTAGTTAGATAGGCAGGTGCGGTGTCAGAAATGATCCTGAACAAATCTTTTACTGGCATAAGAGGACAGATTTCTGGCGACAGACCTACCATAAACGAACTGACTGCGTTATAACATAGTCACGCTATCCGCGAGGAACAATCCATGCCCCCCCTGTTTGCTTTTGTTGCTTGTCGGGATTTTTACATTAGCTGTGAGCGTAACTACAATCCCAGCCTAGAGGGGAAACCCGTGGTCTTGCTTGATGAAAATGAATGCATCCAAGCCCTGTCACCAGAAGCCAGGCAATTGGGGCTGCAGCGGGGTGTGCCTTTGTTTCTCTATGCCGATCGGGTGCGCCACCAGGGGGTGGTAGTGTATCATGTCAACGAACTCCTCTGCCAGGACATGATGCAGCGGCTGCAGGAGATGCTGAAAAATTTTGGTGACCCCATTGCAGTCTGGGCACCTGGTCGTCTATTTATAGAACTGTTTGACCCTGTAGATTATCGGCGGGGCGACAAAGTCACTTGGATAGCGGAACAGCTGCTGGCAACGGTGAAAGTGGGGACAGGTATGTATGCCCATGTGGGAATTGCCCCTACTAGGACTCTAGCTCAACTAGCAGCGTGTTTGGGGTTCAAAGACTTTAGCAATCGCCAGCTACAGGAAGAGATGTTGCCCCGCTTAGGAGTGGGGAGTGTGTGGGGGATCAGTCCCACCTACAAGGAATTCCTCAGGGCAGTGGGGATTCGCACAGCTTTCGACCTACGGGAGGCTGACGACAAGGTAGTGCGCCAGGTCATGGGAGTAGTAGGTCTGCGTCTAGCTTTGGAACTACGTAACATCTCCTGTCTGGAGGAGCGGGATTTTCCTGCTCTGGTGCCTGAAATCCTCAGTTGGCGCAGATTTGCCCAACCAATTACCAGTCTGAGTCAGTTGCAGGAAACGATCGGTCTGACTGTCTCCCTGATGGCGCAGCAGTTGCAAGCCCAAAAGTTAGTGGCGCGGTTAATGGCAATTTCCCTCTACCCCAGTACCCAGCGGCAAAACCTGACCACCACTTTGCTCAAATTGCCTGTACCCCTCAACACTCCCCAGGAATTAGTCAATCAAGCTCAGCAGGGGTTGCGCGATGCCTTTACCGAGGCAGATAGCTATAACCAGTTGCGAGTTGTCTGCTCAGGCCTGAGTTCCACCCTACCACCTACGGCAGCCGTCCGCCAGTCGGAATCCACCATGCGGCGCATGGACAGTCTCAATCAACGGATGGGTACCAGTGCAGTGGAGATTGCAGAAGCGGGTATGCAACGGTTGCAACAATCTCGGTTGAGTCGTCGCATCAATTTGCCTTTTTCTACCCAAAAGAAGGTGGCAGAGGGGTGACACTATGATACGGGTAGTGTAGTCAACTACAGTCCTATGGCAGGTTTCACAACCCCTTTGCTCTCCGAATATGACTATAAATTAGCCCGCTCTTGTCTGACTAAGCTGTATTACAGAAAGCATAATTACCCCACAAATAATAGCTTTACTGCCTACGATCGTTGTCTCACCGACGGGGTGTTTATGATTTATGCCCTTGCTCAAGTGTATCTGCAGCCCCTGTTGGCGGTGGAATGTGGCAGTTCTCTGGAGCTGGGGACACAGTTGACGCTTGACCTATTGCAGGCACCCCAGGTGACTTTGTGGGAACCAGTGTTGGTGGCAGGGGGCAAGGCAGCCCGTCCTTTTGTCCTGCGTAAATCCCACCAGGTCTATGAGTTAATCTATGTGGCAACCAAGGGGGGCAAGGTGTTACGCCATCCCAAAAGCCAGAAAATTCAGAGTGAGTGGCTTTCTCCTTTGCTCTCCCTGGCTTTTCAACAGCTGATTTTGGCGGAACTAGTACCAGCGGGACAGATAAAGTGTTCTTTATTACTCCCCGATCGGGATTTTGTTGCCCAGGGGGACAACTATCACTGGGGATTTCGTCTGTATCGGCAACCCAGGGGAGAGGTTTTATCCCGCTTTAGTGGCGTAAGGCTAGACATAGCAGCGGGACACCGCATACCCCTACAGAAATTTTTTACCTTGGTGGATGTCACGGCGGAAGTAGCAGAAGTGAGAACAGAAATACAACCAGAAGTCAATCGCCTCCTGCATCTGTTAGCCGAGGGACTCCCCAAACCGATCGTGCCTCTGGACAAACACTGTAAGGACTGTGAATTCAAGGTGGAGGGGGTGGGGGGGAAAGATGGCTTTCGCGAATGCTGGGGGGAACTAGCCCAGACCAAGCATCATATCTTTGATTTTTACCACGGTACGCGGTTGCACAACGGCAGTAAAACGATCGTGCGCCATTTGGTGGAACAAGGACAAGCCAGTATGTTTGCCGTTCCCCTAGAAGCCTTGGCGGAGAACTTTCACGGACAGCGGCAACGAATCCAACTGCATTACACTGCCCACAATCAAGAGTGGCTCTCCCCTGACATCCTGCCAATTCTGGCAAGTTTTACCTATCCCCTCCGCTTTATCGATTTTGAGACTGCCCGCCTTGCCCTCCCTCCCTGCCGTGGGCTAAGTCCCTACACGATCGTGGCGTTTCAGTGGAGTTGTCACACGATTCCTGCTCCAGGTGCGCCACCCCAACATCAGAGTTGGCTTTCTTTGGAGAAAGACTTCCCTAACTGGGAGTTTGCCCGTACTCTCAAGGAGTACCTAGGGGATGGGGGCACTGTCTTGACCTGGGGGATGCATGAGTACACCGTCCTCAAGGAGATTGCCAATCAGATGGAGCGCACTAATCATCCCGATCGCTGCACCAGAGACTGGCTTATCCATCTCCCCCCCCTCGTTGACCTCCATGCCCTGACTCTCAAGTACTACTTTCATCCCCGCATGGGGGGACGCACCTCCCTCAAACGCGTGTTTCCCGCTATCTGGCAGACTAACCCCTACCTCCACAGTCTTTCCTGGCTGCAGGAGTACGTCAAAGACACCATCGCTAACCCCTATGCCCAACTCGATCGGTACCAGTTACTCGATCGGGAAGTTGTGATTCAAGAGGGCATGGAAGCAGCCCTTGCCTACCATGAATTTCACTACGGCAGCGCTAAAGGCAATCCTCTGTGGGGCAAGTTACTAGAACAATACTGTCGCTTGGACACAATGGCAATGGTTGTAGTGTGGTGGCACTGGAGCTACCTTAGCCGCCAACTGTCAATCCCACCTGTGGGCAAGTAAACTAGCCATAGGCAATTGTTTCTGCTGTTCTATGCTATGGTGAAATCGCCCAGAAAAATGCCACCATGGAAGAAGTTCTATACGAAGGCAAAGCCAAAATTCTTTACAGGACAGACAATCCCTCTGTCTTATTAGTGCATTTTAAGGATGAAGCAACAGCATTTAACGCCCAGAAAAAAGGCATCATCCCCCACAAAGGCGAATATAACTGCACGATCGCTAGCCACATCCTCCAATATTTACAACAGCAAGGTATCCCTAATCACTTTATTCGCCAAGTTGCCCCTGCCCAGATGTTGGTGCAAGCGGTGAAAATTTTGCCTTTGGAAGTGGTAGTGCGCAATATTGCTGCTGGTAGTCTATGTAAACGCTTGGGGATAGAGCAGGGGCGGCTGTTAGCTAAACCAGTGGTGGAATTTTACTACAAAAACGATGACCTCGGTGACCCTCTCCTCAACGAAGACCATATTGCGCTGTTACAGTTGGCGACTCCTGACCAAGTAGAACTGCTGCGCAATCAAGCACTGGCAATTAACGATCGGTTGCAACCTTTCTTTCGGCAGCGCCGTCTGAAACTGGTGGATTTCAAGTTGGAGTTTGGGATAAATGGACAAGGTGCGCTAATATTGGCAGATGAGATCAGCCCCGATACCTGTCGCCTGTGGGACTGGGAAACCGATCGGGTGTTAGACAAAGACCGGTTTAGACAAGATTTAGGGAGTGAAAGCGCTGCCTACGCTGAAGTTCTCCGTCGCGTTATGGAATCTACCTGACCTTTATTGCTATGCGTTCTCTGATTGTTTTGTTACCTGCGTTGTGGTGTGTTTCTCCCTGCCTGCCCCTGCGGGCCCAAACCAATGGGGAAGCTAGAATCCAAGTTGTGGAAGTAGTGGTGGTGGATGGGGCAGGGAAGAGCCTCCCCCCAGAGCTGGAAAAGGCTGCCTATGCTGCCATCGCCATCAGACCAGGGGCAGTTATCACCCGATCGGACATCGAAAAAGCTGCTAACGCCGTCTTTGGTACAGGTTTTTTTGTCAACGTGCAAGCGCAGCCGGAGAACACACCCCTGGGCATTCGCCTGAAATTTATAGCCCAACCGAACCCGCCCCTGAAAGCAATCCTCACTGAGAACACTCAGGTTTTAGACAGGGGTCTCAAGGATAGCCAGGGTAAACTACAGACAAAAGAGCAGATTATTCAGAGCTTGTTTGGCGAACAGTTGAACAAAACAATCAATCTTTTAAGTTTACAGGAATCCGTTAAAGCCCTAGAAAAACTCTACCAAGACAACGGTTTTGTCCTAGCCCAAGTGGCAGATATCCGATCAGCACCCGATGGCACTATTACATTGGTGTTGGCAGAGGGGGTAATAGAACAAATTAGAGTGGGGTTTCTCAATGAAGAAGGCAAGACAGAAGACAAGGAAGGCAAACCCATCCGCGGTAATACCAGAGAATTCATCATCACCAGGGAACTGACTACCAAGCCGGGGGACGTCCTCAACCGCAACACGATCCAAGCTGACCTGCAGCGAGTGTTTGGTTTAGGGATTTTTGAAGATGTCAATGTCAATCTCAATCCTGGCACTGACCCCAAGCAGGTGATCGTCAATGTCAATGTGCGGGAGCGGAGTACAGGGTCAATTTCCCTGGCAGCAGGGTTGAGTTCGGCAACGGGTCTCTTTGGCGGTGTCAGTTTTCAGCAGACCAACTTTGGTGGCAACAACCAAAAAGTCGGTTTCGATGCCCAGGTGGGGGAACGGGAACTGTTGTTTGACCTCAGTTTTACTGACCCCTGGATAGGGGGAGACCCCTTTCGGACTTCTTTTAGTGCCAACATTTTCAGCCGTCGTCTGTTTAGCTATATTTTTGACAACCCCCCGACCGCCCCTGTGGGTATTGGTGTAGGGGAAAACAAACAGGAAACACCGCGGGAGAATCGCCTAGGCGCAGGTTTTAGTTTCTCCCGTCCCCTGGGGGATGGCAACAGTGGCTCGATCGGTTTACGGTTTGAGCAGGTGCGCCTTTCCGATGTACCAGGGGGGACAGTGGCAAGGGATGGGTTAGGGAATCCCCTGAGTTTCAGCGGCACCGGTGAAGACAGTTTAGCTGTGGCCCAGTTAGCCTATGCCACCGATCGGCGGGACGACCCTTTACAGCCTACGAGCGGTTCGCTTTTGCGGGTAGCGACGGAACAGGCCCTGGTATTTGGGGGTAACAGTGCTCTTTTCAATCGGCTGCGCGCTAGTTACAGTTTTTATGTTCCCGTCCAGTTCGTCAATTTTACCCCTGGTCCCCAGGCCCTTGCCTTCAACATTCAAGGGGGAACAATCATCGGGGAATTTCCGCCCTACGAAGCCTTTAGAATTGGCGGCACCAACTCCGTACGCGGTTACGACGAAGGCAGAATTGGCAGTGGTAAGAGCTTTGCCCTCCTCTCCGCTGAATACCGCTTTCCCATCTTTTCTATCCTCAACGGGGTCATATTTGCTGACTACGGCACAGATTTAGGCACAGGCAACCAGGTTTTGGGCAGTCCCGCCATTGTGCGGGGTAAACCAGGCAGCGGCTTTGGCTATGGCGGCGGTATTCGTATCCGCTCCCCCTTGGGCGCTATTCGCATCGACTACGGCATTGCGGAGGACGGCAATACGCAAATCAGCTTCGGCATTGGGGAAAAATTCTAGGAGAAAATGCTACAGTAAAGCCTAGAGCAGACAGGGGGGAGAGATGCAGACAGTCACGATCGGTTCTGACACTATACCCGCTTTGGGGGTAGGTACCTGGCAGTGGGGGGACAATTTGTTTTGGACCTATGGCAAGGACTATGGTGCTCCCCAGGTGAAGACAGCCTTCGATAGTGCTGTGGCAGCGGGACTGACCTTTTTTGATACAGCGGAAATCTACGGTAATGGGGAGTCGGAGCGGCTGTTAGGGGAATTTGCCAAGAAGACCAATCGTTCCCTGTTTATTGCCACCAAGTATTTTCCCTTTCCCTGGCGCTTTGGGACTGATGTGATTGACAAAGCGATCGATAACAGTCTGGCCCGTCTGCAGGTGAAATGTATAGACCTCTATCAAATTCACTGGCCCTTCCACTTCCTCATCCCGGAGAAAACACTCCTCCAAGTTCTGGCAAAGGCAGTTAAGCAGGGCAAGATCAAGTACCTAGGAGTCAGCAACTACTCTGCTAGTCAGATGCGCGCTGCTCACAAAATTTTGGCAGATTTGGGCATTCCTCTGGTCAGTAACCAAGTCAATTATTCTCTGTTGGTGCGCAAAATAGAAAGTAATGGGGTGTTGGATACAGCGCAAGAACTGGGCATCAAAATAGTTGCCTACAGTCCCCTTGCCCAAGGACTACTGACATGCAAATACAAAAACACTAATCCTCCCAAAGGAGCAAGGCAATTGGATGGTCGTTTTGGTCCCAAGGGTCTTGATCAACTCCAACCTCTATTTCGTCTGCTGCAAGATATTGCCAAACAACAGGGTCGTACCCCTGCCCAAGTCGCCCTCAATTGGGTGATCCGCAAAGGGGCAATTCCCATTCCGGGGGCAAAAAACGGTGACCAAGCTTCCCAAAACGCTGGTGCCCTGGGCTGGGAGCTTACGGATGTCGAGATGGCGCAACTCGATCGGGCGACCCGCAGCTACTTGTAGTATATTAACCCTGGAAGAGTTCTCCAGCAAATTTATGACCACAATGACAGCTCAAGAGACGGAAGAACTGCTAGAGCAAGTAGAGGAGACGGTGAGTCACAGAGACACGATCGAGACCGTCATTGCCAGCATGGCAGAAGAGGGGACGGCAATGGTCAATCAAGCCAAAACAGGTTGGAAGTTTCGCTATGGCACAGTAGATGTAGCGGTGAGCATGACTGGGGAAGACCCCACTGATACTTTTACAGTTGTGGCAACAGTGATGTCCCTGCCGGTACAAAATGAGCCAGAACTGTTCCGCTACCTGCTAGAGAAAAACGCTACGGACACCTTTGAAGCCCGCTTTGCCATTGAAGCCGACCAAGTCATTGTGGTTAGTTCTCGATCGGTGGAAGACCTGTCGGCAGCGGAAATCTCCCGCATCATTACGATCGTAGCCACCATTGCTGATGAATACGACGAGGAGTTAAAAGAGAAATTTCCCCCCTTAAATCCGTCTGCCTAGGAAGTCGGGAGCAGTGACGATGGGGGGTGTTTCGCTATAACTACCAGCCCAACGGCGATACAACCAATCTCCCAAGGCATGATAGGCATAATCCTGGTTATAGACAGCAGCAAGACTGCGAATAGACATCAGGTGGCTGTTTTGGGAGATATATTTTTTAAGTAGCAGCATCGCCCATTCTGTAACATAGGGAGCCATCAAAAAACAGTAAAAGCCAAAGGCTAAAGGCGAATTGTGCAAGCGACGAAAAGCAATACCACTACTTTGTCCCTGTTCTGCCAGGGAGTGGGCAAGTTGCAGAGAACGAGCAAAACTTTCCTGGGCGGAGGGCAACTGTTGACAGAGATGATTAATCAGAGTACGGGGAGACAACTTATTACTGCAAGCCAGGGCAATCGAGTGAGCAACCACTAGAGGTTCGGGGGTAGTAAACAATCCCTGCAACATCTGAGGTTCTTGGTGCCAATACAACCCACTGGCAATTGCCATCAGACTATTTTCCGCCACCTGTTTACCTTCCACCAAGCGTGTGAGCATCTCTAGGGCTTGCTTTTCATCTAAATTGGGCATCTCTTGAAAAATTGCCCCAAAAGCCGCACAAAAAGATTGATAAACCGATCGGATATTTGCTTTAATCTGAAGAGTCATAGGCAGAGAGAACAGCCAGACCTTGATTCTATCACCTGATTTTAAGCTCAGACCAAGCCAAGCGGAAGTACTAACCTACCGAGGGGGGAAGATGGGTATTGCCGCTGTGCCAGGGGCTGGGAAAACCACCATCATTCAATGTTTAGTCATCAAACTAATTCAAGCAGACGGTGTAGCCCCCGATCGGATTGGTGTAGGTACCTACATGCGTTCTGCCCAGAGTTATCTAGCTAGTAAATTTGCCGACTATGGCAGGGTAAGGGTATTCACACTTCATTCTTTGTCTTTGCAGATTCTGCAAGAGTTGTATCCAGGGGGTTTTAGCTTCAACATCCTGGAGAACTATCAAAAAGACAAAATGATCACTGAATTAGTAGAAACATGGTTAGAACTAAACAGAAATATCTGGCAAAGTTGGCAAATGCTGGAACAGGAAAAAAAAGAAGAGAAGCTAAAAGGGGAGTTGGTCAAAGCTACAGCTAGTATCATTAGCAAAGCCAAGCAAAGATGTCTCAGCCCTTATCAAATCATTGCTTCTCCTGGGTCGCCCTTGGCAGCAGCTGTGGAATTATACGATCGTTATCAGCGCAACTTAGAAGACCAGCACTTGATTGACTATGATGACATGGTAGTGAAAGCTGTAGAATTGTTGACAGAGAACAAATACATCCGTCAAGTTACACAAAATTGGTTTGATTATTTACTGGAAGACGAAGCCCAAGACAGTTCCCCTTTACAAGCAGAAATGTTAGAGATTTTGAGTGCCCGATCGGGGAATTTAATCAAAGTCGGTGACCCCAATCAATGTATTACGAGTACTTTTACCAACTCTGACCCCCGTTTATTCCGTAGTTTTTGTCAGGAATATCAACGCCACACTCTCAACGAAGCCAGCCGCAGTAGTCAAAAGATTATTGATCTAGCCAACTATTTAGTTGATTGGACAAACAGTGACTATAGTCCCCCTGAACTGCAAGCCGCCCTCACACCACAGCATATTAAACCCGCTGGCAATAATCCGCCCAACACTCAATCCCAAGTTCACTTTGTTAGAGTGCAGGGTGACCTAGAAACAGAAATAGATGAGATTACCGATCGGGCAATCCAAGCTCTCCAAGACCGAGCTGGACATAGCATTGCCATTTTAGTTCTCTCTAATGAAGAGGGGAACAATGTAATAGAAGTTTTACGACGCAAGGGTATCCAGCCCAATGATTTACTACGCTACAATCGGGCGGCTAAGCAGTGGTTTACAACCATTTTTCACATCACCAAATTTCTCGCCTCACCGACGGACATCACATTTCTCCTAGATGTATTAGTTAGCGTTTTAACTAGAAAAAACATTAGTCAAGCCCAAATTGATTTAATCACCAAGCGGATTGGCAATTACCATCCTGAAGATTTGCTCTATCCTATGGGGGGAGATTCTGTATTTCTCCCAACAATTGCAGGACTAGACCAAGAAGTAGGAGAGGAAGCCATCATTATTTTGGAACTACTGCGGCAGTGGCTAGAACAGGCAAGTCTGCCTTGGAGTGATGTACTTAGATTGATTATCCAACAGTTAAAGCCATCCCCTGATGACTTATACTTGGGTAATTACTTAATCGCCCAATTAGAGAAATGCTTTGCCCCCAAATTATTAATAGATTGGGGAGATTTAAGTTACGAAATAAGTTTAGTTACTGAACGTCATCTCAACAATATGCCCAAAGAAATACAAAACTACAAACCCGAAGCGGGCACAATTACAGTGGTTACTGTCCACCGCGCCAAAGGCTTGGAGTGGGATGAAGTATTTTTAATAAACTGCAGCGCCTATCAATTTCCCGTCTTTGTTGGGGATAGGAATAGCACATTTGATTTAGAGAAGGAGATGCTCTACCAGTGGCAGCAAGTGGAAAATCAGCAGACTAAAGAAGACTTTGATGCAGTTGTCTGGCAAGAATTGGTAGAAGAAAGAGCAAGATTGTTGTATGTGGCAATCACAAGGGCAAAAAAACATCTCACTTTATCCCTGGCCACTAACCGCTACGGCAAAGAACAAATGTCATCGGTCTTGTTTGATCAGTTAGAGGAATTTACGCTCAAAGGGAATCGTGAAATAAAAAGTGCTACCCACACCTAATGTACTCTCTACCCAAATACGACCGTTGTGATGCTCTACAATCGTTTTACATATTGCCAAGCCCAAACCTGTCCCCCCTTTGTCTCGCCGATCGGAACTATCTACCTGTTGAAACTTATTAAAAATTTTGTTGATGTACTCAGGGGGAATACCGCGACCATTGTCAGCGACACTAAACAGAGCTTTGTCTTCCTGGTGACTGACAGATACAACTACCTTGCCCTGGGGTGGCGAAAACTTAATCGCGTTACTTAGCAAATTGGTCAAGACCCTGACTATACCATCAGCAGAGGCAGTGATGTCCAAAGCAACTGTTTTTTGCTCTATTGTGATGTCGTTTTGTTTGGCGAGCGGTTGCAGGAGAGTGACAGCTTCATGGACTAGGTCTTGCACATTGCAGACCGCAAAGTCTAAGATTTGCCTACCTGATTCTAACCTCTCTAAATCTAGGATGTCATTCACTAAAGCTAATAAGCGCTGGGAATTCTGGTAGGCTACTTTTACCATTTCTTGTAACCGATCGAATCGCCTGTGATATACACCCGCTGCCACTAATTCTAAAGCACCCTGAATCGCAGTTAAAGGAGTACGAATTTCATGACTAACAATACCAATAAACTCATCTTTCATCCGATCGAGTTCATACCTTTCTGTTATATCCCTAGCAGCTGCATAGATCAAATCATCACAGGCAATGGCACACCATTCCAGATAGCGATAACCTCCATCTTTAGTGCGACAACGATTAACAAAACCATTGACAGTCCCACCCCTTGTCAGCGATCTGCACACGCTGATTGTTACGTCTATATCATCAGGATGAAGGAAATTGATGTATCTCCTACCTTCTAATTCCCCTAAACTGAAACCTAAGGTTTTCTCCCATTGTAAATTTAGTCTGAGCATTGTCCCCTCGTAGTCGACAATACACAGTAGGTCAGGTGTAACAGCAAAGAAACGATCGAGTTCTTCTACTTTACTTTGTAACTGGGCTTGAGTTTGTTTTAACTCCGTAATTTCAATGATCACACCGTACCAAGCTATATCCCCATTGGGGCGTTTGATGGGGCGGGAACTAGCCTGTAACCACTTAATATTGCCAGAGGGAGTGATAATCCGCCATTGGCAGCAAAATGGAGCCTCTGTTTGCAAGCTTTTCTGTACTGCTGCCTGATAATTAGCTATGTCTTCAGGATGAATTATTTTAATTACCACAGAAGCATCAGCATATATTGCAGAGATAGGAATTTCCAAGATAGTTTCGTGGGCAGTGCCAACATGCTCAAATTCGTAGTGACCATCAGATTTCATCACAAAAATATAAAGCGCGGCGGGGGAAATATCAGAAATTGCTAATAGTCTTGCCTCACTTTCTTTGAGTGCTTCTGCTAGTAACTGCCGATCGGTTATGTCTATAACAAAGCCCTCGGTCGTCATATTGCCGTCAGCATCAAAAGTTACAGTAGCTTTGCTACTAACCCATTTTAGTTGACCTTGGGGAGTAATTAGGCGGTGGTCAAATTTAAGCAGGGGCAATTTCTCTCGTATTACTTTGGCTATTTCTTCTTTTACCTTCGCCACATCATCAGGATGCACTAAACTCCAGGCTAACTGCGGATTTGCCAATACTTGTTCTGGGTCAAACCCAAATAGTTCCCTAGCTTGCCGACTCATGTAGTCAAATCTTTCTGTTCCATCTGCACCCAGGAAATATTGATAGACAACCCCTGGTAAGTTTTCTGTCAGTTGGCGATATTTCTGCTCACTTTGCCTGAGGCTATTCTCTAGTTGTTTGCGATCGGTGATGTCGGAAGCTACACCAATTACACATTCCTGCCCATTGATAGTAGTAACCTGTGCTGATAACAAGACTGTTTTGTTAGTTCCTGAACCTGTCTGCCAGCTGACCTCCAGATTTTTTACTTGTCTTTCATTAGTCAAACAGCTGTGTAGCTTGTAAAAATCATTAGTGTTACACCACAAACTAATATCACGGCAGGTTTTGCCAATTATATCCTCTAACTCTCTTTCAATTAAATTACAAAAGCTCTGATTGGCATCCAAACAACGTCCTTCCTCAAAAGTCGCAATCCAAGCAGGTTGGGGGCTGTCACGAAAAATTGTAGCGAATTTAGACTCTGAGGTTTGCAGATGGGACTGTGTAGCTCGCAGTTTCTCTTGTTCCTGTTCGTATTGTTTAATGACAAAATAATTGTTACAGAAAGTTACTATACTTGCAAATATAAAAGAAAAAAAGTATCACTGGCTTGAGCAAATTCTGTTGGATAAGGAATAATAAATTCAGGGTGTGCAATCCTAATGAAACCCGTGGCTGTCACTAACATGAGGACGAAAATTAGAGCAATCCACCTCGGTCTGGCAATTACAGTCAAATATTGAATAGTAGTTAAGCTGACTGCAAATACAGGTCCTTTTGTTCCGTCATTGACACACCAGATCATTGGCATCAGTATAAACAGAGACATTATTTGCACCACCAACAGCCCTTGATGTGGTCGTTGCTGCCGACAGAGGTAGTATAAAATTGCAAATATCAGGGTTATAGGAACAATAAATACGGCAGTAAGAAGGTTCAACCCTATAAGACGATCAGAAAAAAGAGCAAGCAAACAAAAGATAATTCCTACTAGGGTATTGAAGTTTAGTATTCGTTGTTCTAGCGACAGTTGAGCATCACCTAGGAACAGTCTGGTTATTTTTGCCCAGGGAAGGCTGAGGTTGACAGACAGAACATTCATGATGTTGATACTTGTTCAGCAATAAAATCTTAACATATGCCAGTTATATCTTTTGTAAACTTGAAATGGCTTGAAAGTTAATGTCATTTAATTCCTTCAAATTTACCCAGAAATCTGGGCTTGGCATGGGTAATGTGTATCTGCCACAGGGCTTTGATAGTCGCCATAGTCTCACGCAATTGGTAGTAATTTAAGGTCGATCGGTTATATCTCAATTCATCATTCGTCCCTAGTCCCTGTGCTCTGATTCCCAGTTGTTGACAGGTGTAAACCGCACGGGGTAAATGGAAGGACTGACTCAATAAAATGGCTGCTTCTACACCAAAAATAACACGGGCACGGTAACAGGTATCATAGGTGGAAAAGCCAGCATAATCTAGAGTAATTGCGCTGGCAGGTATGCCCCGATCGATGGCATAGCGTTGCATATTGGTTACTTCATCGTAGTCACTACTACCGTTGTCCCCACTCATCAAGATTTTTTGAATTTTACCCTGTTGGTAGAGAGCAATGGCTTGGTCTAACCGATCGGCAAGCATGGGGGTTGGTGTGCCATCGGCGTAAACTCCTGCCCCAAATACAATTCCTACCCTAGTTGGTTCGACGGCATCTATCTGCGTGTGGCGCAATTTTTGCGTGACAAAATTGACATACCAAGCGGGTGCAAATAACAGTAAACCGATCGAGATCACGATACCCATGGCACCGTACCAAAGCCGTTTTCCCTGTCCCACAATCACTAACTCTCCCCCTAGTCAATTTTTAGGGCTAGATGGCTGACATCCCCTAATCCTGCCCGTATCAGTATAGGTTCTTCTCCACTTAAGTCAATAATGGAAGAGGTTTCGTACTGTAAATCTAAACCATCGTCAACAATTAAATCTACCATTTTGTCAAAGTAATCAAATAATTCTGCCTTACTCAAATAAGTGGGATAGACCTCATCTTGTCGCCAGTTAGCAGAGGTGGAGATAATAGGATTGCCCAGGGTTTGTAAGAGAGCTTGACAGATTTTATGGTCGGGAACGCGAATACCCGTTGTCTTCCGTTTGGGATTCATCACCATTTTCGGTACCAGTTTAGTAGCAGGCAGAATAAAGGTGTAGGGTCCAGGGATCAAGCTCTTCATGAACCGATAGGCTTTGTCTGTTACGACAGCGTAATGGGCAATGTTGGATAAAGAGGAACAGAGAAAAGTCAAGGGCTTGTCGCTGGATAGTTGTTTGATCTGTTTGACTCTGGTCACCCCCTCTTTAGAGTGTAAATCACAACCAATGCCATAAACTGTGTCCGTGGGGTAGAGCATAACCGCTCCCTGACGCAATTGTTGACAAATCTGCTCGATCGTTCTTGGTTGGGGATTTTGCGGGTGTAGTGCCAAAATGGTTGCCATAAATAAGGGGAGACTGGTTGCCAAATTTAAGTATATGCCCACTTCTCCGTATTATTTTGCTAAATGTTACTGGGGGTTTGAGAAATTACTATTGTAGATGTTGCGACAGAGATGACCTAAAATAGGGCATTATGCGTAGCAATAACCGAATGAAGGCAAATTGGCAACTCTACGGTATAGCTAGTTTAGGAGTGTTAGTTCTCCTGGGGCAGACGGGCAATTTTTTCCAGAGCTGGCAATTAGTGGCAGGTTTGATGGTATTAGCTGTGCTGCTACTGCTGTGGCGACGACCGCCCCAAACACCTATAGTTCCCCCCACCCGTGCCGAAATTAGACAGGAATTAAGAAATGTAGAAACGGTCATCACAAAAATCCGCTCTCTATCCCTACAAAAACAATTGCAATTACAGGCAAGTAAGTTGGAGAGCCAAATTGACGATTATGCCACCTTCACGATCGGGGTCTATGGTGCTAAGGGAGTCGGTAAAACTGCCCTCATTAACTCCCTCAAAGGTCTGGTCAAACCACCTAATGTGCGTGAACCGCGCAAGTTGATTTTGCTAGAAAGCAGAGATTTAAGTACTCTGCCAGCCACGGACTTAATCCTATTTGTCATTGATGGTATTTTGAAAGCCTCGGAGTATCGGGAATTGCTAGAACTGCATAAACAGCAAAAGCGGGTGGTGCTAATTCTCAACAAGTCTGACACTTTTTTACCCAGCGAAATTGACATCATTAAATCGGATATTGGCGAACACACAGTTAACTTTTTAGCACCCCAGGATATTCTCGTTTGTGCCAGTGCTCCCAGTCCCATCAAAGTTAAACAGCCTGACGGTAAACAATGGTTAGAAACGGTACCTCCAGATGTCAAAGCAGTAAAACAACGCCTAGAACAAATCCTGGCAACGGAATGGGATAGCCTGCAGGTGCAAAATCTCAAACATCAGGTGGAACAGTTGCACCACCAAGCCCACCAAACGCTCTGTCAGGACTACCGTCGCGACGGGGAAAAGATCATCCAAAAATACCAGTGGATTACAGGGGCAACGGTCTTTGCCAATCCCCTCTCTGGTCTCGATCTGCTGGCTAATGCGGCTATCAATGTGCAAATGTTGCTGGAGTTGAGTCAAGCCTACGATCGTCCCATTACCATTACAGAAGCCAAGGAAATGGCAGCCATCCTAGCCCAGGCGATGCTCAAACTGGGGATTGTGGAGTTAGTGACATCCACGATCGGCAATATGATCAAATTCAACACCCTCACTTTTGCCCTGGGTGGTTCACTCCAAGCTTTTACTGCTGCCTATTTGACGAGGGTGGGGGGTATTAGCTTTATGAAGTACATTGAACAGGAGTTACCCCCCGTTACCAATCCGCCCCAGCCCCTAGAAGTACTCTGTCAGGAGACCTACCGTGATATGGGCAGCCAACCTCTGATTCGCGCCTTTCTCCAGGAAGCCAGCCTACAAATCGCCACCCCGAAAGGCTAGGACGGCGATCACAATGGGACCTGCCAGCATAATCAAGGCTACGCAGAGTAATTGAAAGATGAGGTCAAAGGGGATTCCCGCTAGAGCATCAGTCAAGTTATTCAAAATGTCCATATTTTTCCCTTAGTTAGATGTTAAAACTATACCGCTATGGTATCAGAAAACCCGATCGATATTTGCCGATCGCACCCAACCGGTTGCCCCTGTACTGTCATCGCGGATTTTTAGCCATTCCCCGTCTTCTGTCTCCTCTAGGATGGAGATTTCGGCATTAAAGGGCACACCACTACTCCCCCCACTTTCACTAGAGGGGGATTCCCTTAGGACTAAGCCAATGTCGGGCACCACTTTGCCTTTACCGATCGCTGGTACTTCTGGCTTCTCCTCTTCCACTTTTGGTGCAGTGGTGGGTGGCGGGCTAACAGCTTGGGGCGGGGGAGGGGTCTTGGCTTTAGCAGCACTGGGAAATTCAGGACGGGGGGGGGGTTGGGTATAGGGTTGGATTAAGCGCCAAAGATTGAATCCCAGGGTGAGCACTACACCCAAGACAAATAGCAAACCAACGTTCCCGCGAAATGTACCGCTCATAGGCACGCGCTCAAGCTACCTTGTTGTACCACATTATGGGCGTTTAGGCGGGGTAGTTCTCTGGAGAGGAGCAGGGGTTTCCGCAAAGACAACAATTTGCAGTGTCTGGGGTAGTTGGGCGACCGTCCAACTGGCGGTGTTGCTATTCAAGCGCTTGACCACATCGGGGGGGAACAAACTGAGAAAGTCGGACAAAGGTTGCAGGTCACAGGCAGCAGCATCAGCTTTGGCAGGACGATAGTGGACAGGAATTACTATCCTGGGATTGAGACTGGTAATAGCACTCTTAGCTTCTTCGGGGTTGTAAGCTTTAGCTCCCCCCCCCACAGGCACAATAGCCACGTCAGGACGACCCATCAAGATGCGCTCCTCTACTAAAAACGGGGCTGCCGCTCCCCCCAAGTGTAGGATATTAATACCCCCCTGTTGCCACCGCCACGCCACATTAACACCAAACCGCCTGCCCTCAGAACGATCGTGAGCCATGCGAATCCCCTGGAATGTCATCCCCAGTAAATTGTAGGAGCCGGGTTGAGAGAGAATAGGCGTAGCCTCGGGGACATTCGCCACAAAACCTTCGTCTAGGAGAGCAGAACTAACCAAGACCAAATCTGCCGCTGGTTTGGGTGTGGGACGACCAGCATTACAGCCCACTGACTTAAAGGGATGGGTAAAAATCCGCCGTTTGCCATCTTGGAACAAAAAACTCATGTGCCCCAACCAGGTGACGGTAAGGGGTGCTGCCGCCGCGATCGGGGATAACAGGAGGCTCATGCCCAGTCCTACCCCTGCATGGATAAAATATCGGCGTTGCATAAAGGCTAGTCGAAATAAAAGAGCGTGACGACTTTACGCTGTTCTTCTGCCTCTTGGCAAGTACGGAGGAGGGTATGGCTATCATGGAAGGCAAAACAGATCAGCTGCTGGCACTTCATAATAATTTCTTGATTACAGAGAGCACTGGCTTCCCCCAAACTGAGGTGATTATTTTCGGCGTGCTCAATTAGATGAATTACATTTGCCAGTTGTTCCTGGGAGTCTGGGGATTGTTTAGACAAACTCTGGGGTAAAATCACTGTCAGCAAGTTAGGGTCAGCCCGCAATACCCCCCGAATTACCGCAAAATTGGTGCCTGTCGAACCAGAAGTGATAATACGATTGCCTGCTAAAGCCAGGGCATAGCTCAATAGCTCTATTAGATTCTGATGGGTAATAGGCACATGACGAGACCCTAGGATCGCAATCCGTTTTGACCCCTGCTGTTGGATCATCGCCAGTTCTTGTAAAAATTCGTCTACTTTCGGTAAGTCGATCGACTTGGTCAAGGGGACTCTTCCTGTAACGAGGCGCACATTATCTTATCTTACACCGATCGGTCAAATCTTGCACAGCATACCGATTGCGTCCCAATTCCTTGGCTCGGTAGAGCATGGTATCAGCAACTTGGATCAAGTGAGGTAGGACGACTTGGGAATGGGGCACGATCGTGGCGATACCAAGACTGAGGGTGACGATATTAGCAACGGGGGAGTAGGCATGGGGGATGGCTAACTCCTGGATGACCCTGAGAATGCGCTCGGCAATCATAACAGCTTGATAGGCATCGGTATTGGGGAGAATAATGCCAAACTCTTCACCGCCATAGCGACAGACCATATCAGAACCACTGCGCACCACGGAACTAAGGGCATGGGCAATTTTTTTCAGACATTCATCCCCTTGGGGGTGACCGTAATGGTCGTTGTAGGGCTTGAAAAAATCCACATCACAGAGAATGAGGGAGAGGGGAGAAATCTTTACCTGCATTAGCTCCCACTGTTGGTAGAGGTAGGTATCAAAGCGACGGCGATTGCCAATCATTGTCAGCGCATCGGTTTCCGCCAGGAGAGTGACCATTGCCATTTCCTGTCGCCATTGGTCATCGATCGCATCCCCATGGGCAACTAGAGTTTCCAAAATAATCATCAAGTCCTGTTTTTCCTTTTCACGGTCCCGTGCTACCTTTTTGAGATAGAGCTCCATCTGGTGGCGCCGCTGAATTTCATCTCGCAGCTGCTTATTAGCTTCAATCAGTTGGGCTTCTACTGCGTCTCCATGCTCGACTGCTACTTGGAGAGCTGCTTCCAAGTCTGCTTTCTGTTCCTCCAGTTCCTTGATCCTTTGTTTTAGTTCCTCCACCTGGTCAGACATGGGGAATTAGAACAGCTCCTTGCCTTAATCTTAACTAACCTTTGCTGGGGGCAAGGGAAAATTTTTTCGCTCGTCTACAGTAAAGGAATTGGTAGGAACAAACTTGTTGTTGGGATGAGGGTGGTTGCACTATAATTAAAAATACTTTGTAGTTGCGGTCATGGCGGAATTGGTAGACGCGCTACTTTGAGGTGGTAGTGGGCAACCGTGGGAGTTCGAGTCTCCCTGACCGCATAGGCTTGGAAATGGAGAAGGAGAGAAGGCCTATTTGTCTGAACTGCTCAGTTGATTAGTTTGCAGGCTTTTCAGTACACTGCCTAGCTCCATAGGGAAGAGAATCACGGTGTTGGAGGGACTACTAGCAAGACCGTCTATTGTCTGTAAAGTACGTAGCTCTAGGGCAATGGGATTATCCCGCATCAGCTGTGCTGCCTCAGCAAGGTTCTGGGCAGCTAACCGATCGCCCTCTGCCTTGGTGATTGTAGCCCGTTTTTCCCGCTCTGCGGAAGCCTGCCGCGCCATTACCTTTTTCAACTCCTCCGGCAAATCGAAGTCCTGCAGCTGCACAGAGTCGATGTCAATACCCCAATTCCTCACTTTCTCTCCCACAATTGAGGCAATTTGCTCCTGTACTTTTTCCCTTTCCGAGAGCAATTCATCGAGGGTAGAAGCACCGACTACATCTCTCAAAGCCGCTTGTGCATACTGAGCTGTAGCAAAGCGATAATTCTGTACCTTGGTCACCGCCAGACCAGCGTTTTTTACCACTAGGAAAAGAGCACTATCCACTACCACAGGTACATTATCACGGGTAATGGCTCTTTGTTTGGGGATGTTAATCACCTGTACCCGCGTATCAACGAAACGTACACTTTCTATGACGGGTACAACGTAGAAGATTCCTGAACCACGTATTTCGGAAAACTTGCCTAGAGTCAAGATGACAGCTTTTTCCCACTCCGCTGCTACCCTCACCCCCCTGACTATCTGACCCCAAATAGTACTAGCAATGACTGCTCCTACCAAATGGGGCACCCTCTTTCCCCACTGTGCAGGGTTGGTCCCTCCCAATATCAGAAACAAAATTAAGGTGGGTATCCAAAACAGGATGTTCCTGATAGGACCGCCTAGGAAGATATGTTCTACGCCTGGAGTAGCATAGACTTTGCTTATATCTCTATCTTCCGGCTTTAGCTCCTCCTTACCTTCCATCTCCTTCCTCTCCCTCCCCGCTTAAATAAAATCGTATACTACGTGAGGTCTTCCTGCCAACCGCAAGCTTCGCAGCGCCAATGGAGGGGAGGGAGCTTACGCCGTGAAAAGGGTCTGTTACACTCAGGGCATCTGCCAGTGAAGAGGGGGTGCCAATCAAATTCCTGGAGAATGCTGTACTGGTTAATGTCCTCTGGTTCCCAAAGGTCTGAGCTTTCAAAGTCGGGGCAGGTAGGAGCATCTACCCCATCGGGATGGAGGGCACATACCAGAAAGTGGCTGTGGGAATAGAAGCGACAACGATCGCAGTCTTTTATCTTAGCCATGGCAAGACAGTGGTCACCTCCCTTGCCATAATAACCTAGGAGCTGCCTGTAAATATTACGTCAGGGAATTTTTGTTGCGCCTCCGACATGGGTTTGCCCTTGCCTTCTTCTTGCCAGTAATTGATGACCTCTGTGGCTTTGTTGAGAATCATAATGCGGTCTTCATCGCTAATCCATTTCTTCGATTTGATTTCCTCATTGAGCTGCTCCCAGGCATCGTCACGGGGCCAGAAGAAATATTTGGTCAGGGGGCTATTCCCCTTGCCCACAATCTGGTCTACTGCCAGGGCAACATTGTCTTCCAGCCACAGAACTTTTAGCACAAGTTGGGTCAAACTGGTCTATCCTCCAATAGTTGCAGTTCTTTAATTTACCATGATTTCACAGCAAAGTTGTGCTCTAGTCTTAGATATTGATGGCGTAATTAGGGATGTGAGCCAGTCCTATCGCCGTGCCATTGCTGATACGGTGGAACATTTTAGCGGTAGGCGACCGACGATGGGGGAAATCGATCGCTTGAAGCAGGAAGGGCTGTGGAATAACGACTGGCGGGCTTCCCAGGAACTGATCCGCCGCTTTGCGCCCCAGGTAGAGGTGGAGTACCAGCAGATTGTCAGTTTCTTCCAGGCTCGCTATCGGGGGCAAAATTGGGATGGCTACATTCAACAGGAACCGCTGCTAGTCGATCGGCAGTTTTTTCAAGGGCTAGAGGCACAGGGAATTCCCTGGGGTTTTTTTAGCGGCGCCACGCGGGCTTCAGCATTGTTTGTATTACGGCGCTTGGGACTGGATAATCCCCTCTTAGTAGCAATGGAAGATGCCCCTGGCAAACCTGACCCCACGGGCTTGATCCAGATTGCTGAAAAGCTCGATCGCTCCCACGTCCTCTATGTGGGGGATACGGTGGCGGATATGTTGACGGTCTGCCAAGCCAGAGAGCGGGATCAGAGTCGTACCTACAAGGCAATTGGGGTGATTCCCCCCCATGTCACGGAGGAAGTGGCCTATGGGGAAGTGTTGCGGCAGAGGGGAGCCGATCGGGTGCTCAGGCGGTTAGTGGACTTAACCTTCTAATACCCACTTGCGCACTTTTTCTAAGGCTTCCCAGTTGGGACGGCGGCGGGCTCCTTCGGCAAAGTTCTCTTCAATCTCACTGCGCAGGTCACTGAGTAACATTAGCCAGTTTTGGGCGGCTTCCACCTGTTCCCGTACTCCTTTCTGCCCTGTCTCTAGGAGTGCAATGGCTAAATTGATGCGGGCTTGGGGGTCTTCGGGGCTGAGTTTGACTGCTTGCTTAGCAGCTTTGACTGCTTCCTGGGCTTGGTTATTCAATAGATAGAGCCAAGCGAGACAAGTCCACCCACTGGCAACTTTGGGCTGGCGATCGGTAATTTCTTTGTAGAGGGGGATCAAACTGGCAGCATCTTCCCCCGCTTTGTAGCGCTCTAGTCCCTGCTGGAATAAGTCTTCCGCCACCTTGAGATTAGGCTCGTTAGTCATAGTTTTGCTTGCAGTTGTTTGATTATTTTATAAAGTTCCGGCAGACGACGGAATAGTACGGTGGCACGGAAGAAGTCTTTGCTGGCAAAGGCAGGATAACCCATCAACTCAGACTTGGGGGGTACATCTTCTGCCACACCAGACTGGGCAGCAATTACTGATTGATCGCCAATGTGTACATGGTTGGTCACTCCCACCTGCCCCGCTAACACGACGTTGCGCCCTAGTTTTACGCCCCCTGCTAGCCCCACTTGCCCTGCTAGGAGGGAGTTCTCCCCAATGCTACAGCCATGCCCTATCTGCACCAAGTTGTCAATCTTTGTCCCCCTGCCAATGCGGGTCACTCCCAGGGCAGCCCGATCGATACAGCTATGGCACCCAATCTCTACCCCATCCTCAATTACTACCTGCCCTACCTGGGGCATTTTCCACCAGGTGCCGTCGGGCTGGGGCACAAAGCCAAATCCCTCATCCCCTATGACTACCCCACTGTGCAGAATGCAATCAGACCCAATTACGGTGTTACTGTGAATAGCACACTGGCTGTGAATGACTGTCCGATCCCCTATAGCCACATTGTCATAAATAGTAACGTGGGGATAAATTTGCACGTCGTTGCCGATCGTGACTCCGTCGCCGATCACTGTGTATGCTCCGATCGCTACTCCTGCTCCCACCTGCACTCCCTTGCCTAGAACTGCGGTGGGATGAATACCTGCTGCTAAACGCTGGGGAGGATGAAACAATGCCATCGCCTTGGCAAAAACCAGACGGGGATTGGGGACACACACGTGGGGAATCTGCCGCTCCTGGGCAATTTTTCGGGCTGCCGCTTCCTGGGGGAGAATCAGTGCCCCCGCCTGGGTGATTTGCAATTGGGGGTAAAAACGTTTGTTTTCTAAAAAGGCGAGTTCCGTGGGCTGTGCCTGCTCTAGGGTGTTGACTCCCCTGAGTTCTAGGTCAGGGGTATCGCCAATCTCTATGCCCAAGGTTTGTAAAATCTCATGGAAACGCATGGCAAAACTTAACCTCAACAATTGTTTGACTTTGGTTTGGCGGACGGACTGAGTTCATCGAAGGCAAGCTCTGGTTCGACAAGCTCACCAGGTGGGGATTTTTAGCGATTAAGGATGTGGATGCCCATCACACTACCACGAATGGAATAGCGTGCCCCCTCAATCTCGATCGGTGTGCCAATTTTGACCTTTTCCCCTGCCAAAACTACCTCTTCCCCTGTCACTTGGGCATTCCCCGCCAGCGTAATGGCAAAGTCCCGCACATAGGTATCAGCAAGACGGGGGTCTTCTACTGTCACCACTGTGCCATCGAGTTTGGGGACAGGAATCTTGGGAATCAACACTTCTACTTTTGTGATGTCAACCTTGCCCCGCTCCTGGTTGCGAATGAGAATGCTGGTCTTTTCCCCTGGCTGCAGCAGCCGATCGGGTTCCTTCACGGTCAAGCCCCTGACCATAATCTCAATCTCCACCGGTTTGCTGACTGCCGTAGCCACCTGGGCAACAGAATAGCCGCTTTTACTGGGGACAACTAATAATCCTGCCAGCACTCCCAGGATAAGCAGCACTGCCCCAATGTCCAGAATGCTCACCTTACCAAACAGTCTGCCCTGCTGGTCGATCATTTGGTATTCTCCCCCTTGAGATATTTGAAGAACCAACTACAGCCCCCTAAACAGGTGCGGCGGTCCTGCTCAGAAACATAGCCGTTAGTGCGTAAATATTCCTGTAGCCAAGTACAGCCCCGCGTTAGTAAGTTTTCCAGGTCTAAATTCCACATAATTACCCGCAAATCCGCACTGGCAGAAATCAGGGTCTTGCCATTGGGACTGAAGCACACCCCCCGCACTGGTCCCTGGTGCCCCGTAAACGATCGCAGCAGTGTCCCATCAATACTCCAAAACTGTACGAGGTGGTCGTCCCCCGCAGAAGCTAGGGTTGTACCATCAGGGTGAAAAGCCACTTGATGCACTTCTGCACTGTGCCCGTTGAGGGTTTTGATCAGTTTGCCTTCTAGGGTCCAAAGCTTCACACTCTGATCGGCACTGCCAGAGGCAATCATTTTGCCATCAGGACTAAAGGCTACTGTCAAAATTTCCGCACTGTGGGCTTCAAAGACGCGCTCAACCTTGCCGTTCCAATTCCAAATAACAATGTTGCGGTCTTTGCCCCCTGATGCTAGCTTTGTCCCCTCAGGATTAAAGGTGATGGTATAGACATCTCCCAAGTGCTCCTGCAAGGTGTCTAGACAATCTCCCCGCAAGTCCCACAGCCGAATCGTACCATCTGCCGAACAGGATGCTATCACTTGCCCGTCGGGACGAAATGCCACTTGATGGACTTCCTCGCGATGCCGCGTCATGGTCAGCAACAAACGACCCGATCGGGTTTCCCACAACCGTACACTGTTATCAGCACAACCCGTTAGAATCATGCGCCCATCGGGGCTAAAGCAGACACTGGTCACCCGATCGTTGTGGTGATCCTTGATGCGATAGACGGGTTTGCCGGAAGCAATCCACACCTGTACTTGGCGGTCACGGCTACCGGCAGCAATGATTTTCCCATCAGGACTGACAGCACAACAGTTAATAGCTTCCTCTGGACCCGTAAGGGTCTTTAGGGGTGTGCCCAGAAAATTCCACAGCTTCACTGTTGTATCCCGACTGCCGGAGATGAGGATTTTGCCATTCGGACTAAAGGCTACAGTCTGGACTACGTCCCCGTGCCCGCTTAAAGTTTTGAGCAAATTGCCCCGCAAGTCCCAGAGTTTGACTGTCCGATCGGCACTGCCACTAGCTATAATTTCACCATCTGGACTAAAGGCCACGCCCCACACCTTGTCCTTGTGTCCCTCAAAGGTTTGAATCAACATCCCCTCCGTATTCCACAGCCGCACCGTGCGATCCCGCCCCACCGATGCCAATGCCTGTCCCTTGGGGTCAAAGGCTAAATCCTCGACAAAACTCTCGTGCCCCTTTAGCACCTGCACAATCGCCCCCTCCCGATTCCAAAGCACGATCGTGCGGTCGGCACTGCCGGAGGCAATCACCTTGCCGTTGGGGCTAAAGGCAACACAGCTCACCCACTTACTATGCCCATTACGCAGGGTTTTCAATAGGGTGCCGTCCGTCTTCCACAGTTTGACCGTGTTATCTTCACTGGCGGTAGCCACAATTTCCCCATCGGGGCTAAAGCGCACATCCATTACAGGTCCATCGTGTCCCTTGAGGACAACAAAACCCTCCTGGCGGTATAACCCCCTCTCTGCATCGAGAAACCACAACCTGGCAGTATTGTCGCGGCTAGCGGAAGCTAGAATTCTTTGGTCAGGGCTAAAGTCGGCACTGGTGACCCAGTTGTTGTGCCCTGTTAGAACCTGGCGCAGACTACCGTCGGTATTCCACACCCGAATCGTCCGATCGCTACTAGCGGAAACTATACTGCTACCATCCGCACTAAAGCGCACCTTGTTCACCCAGTAACCATGTCCCTCCAGGCGGTTGGTTTCATGAATGCCGTAGACTACTTGCTCTAGGGTGACGATCGTTTGCATCTTCACCTTATCCTCCAGCTTGGAAGCCAGTTCATCCCCTAGCTGTACCGACAGGCGTTTGAGCTGCACACCCGCAATCACACTGGCAATGAGGGCTTCAATTTGATTGTTAGAAAGGTAGAGAGTTTCTGCCGACTTAGTCAAGGCAATGATGCGCTCTCGCAGTTCTCCCAGCTCTGCCGCGATACGGTGTTGTCGTTCTGCCTCCAGACTACGGGCAAGTTCCTGGGCAAGTTTTTCCAATTGGTCTGCGGCTTCTGCCCGTTTCTGTGCCTCTACTAGGAGCTGGGCTTGCAGTTGCTCCCGCTCATTGACCCTTTGACTAGCCTCTAAAAATTCTCGCTCCGATTGAGTTAGTTCTCGTCCCTCTGCCCATTCCAGAGCTTCCTGCAGCCTGATTCCCCGCAGCAGACAGGATGCATCTTTTTCTTCTGAGCGCAACCATGCCTGAAATGCCTCCTGGTAGGGACAGTCCCGCAGTTGGCTAGGCTTTACCTTTTTGATTAACTTAATCACCACAATAGAAACATCATCGTCGGGGACACTCCGCCCTGAAAATTCATCTAGTTCCTGCTTGAGGCTGTGTAAAATACCTTGGGCTGGTAAATGGGCCGATCGGGCTAAAGCCTGTGCCAGGGCATAATCCCCAAACTCCTCCCCCCTAATGTTAATCTGCTCTGACAGTCCATCACTAAAAAAAACTACTACATCCCCTGGTTCTAACGATCGGGTAGTGACCTTAAATGTGGCTTGGTCATAGCGTCCTAGGGCAGTAGCAGGATTGACAATTTCTTCACAGCGTTGTTTTTTAGCATAGTAGAGTATGGGACCAGGAATGCCAGCATTGCTGACCCGCAGTTCGTAGGTACTCAAGTCCAGCACCCCATAGGCAAGGGCAATTGCATCTCCTGTCGGTGTTTCACATAGCAATTTATTGAGAGTCGTCAGTAATTGCACCGGATTGTGGAGTTTGCCCTGCTGCGCCAAGACATCCAGTTGTCCCTTGAACAAAGCCGCGTGAATTGCTCCTGCTACTGACTTGCCTGAGGAATCGGCGATTGCTACCCCTAAAAGACCTGGTTGCTCTAGGAACTGATAATAGTCCCCCCCTAGGTCCACAGCTGTCCATACATCAGCGGCAATCTCCAAGCCTGGATAGCTAGGAATATGTTGGGGTAAGAGACTCCGCTGGAGCAGTCTGCCACTGGATATATCGACATTATCTGTGTAGACCATAGCAACCTGTAAATATACTCTCCTAGTATAGTTTGATTTATCTTGCCCAGTTAAGCTATGATGGAGTCTCCCTAATTTACGACAAGTGTATGGCGAAAAAAAGTATGCTCGAGCGCGAGAAGAAGCGCCAAAAGCTAGTGGCAAAATACGCTGCCAAGCGGGAAGCCCTCAAGGAACGGATGATGACTGAGGAACTGACGCAAGCAGAACTGCTAAATTTACATCGGCAACTACAACGCCTTCCCCGCAATAGCAGTCCCACCCGTCTACGCAACCGCTGCCGCCTCACGGGTAGACCCCGTGCCTACTACCGCGATTTTGGTCTCTGTCGCAATATGCTCCGTGAGATGGCACACCAGGGCTTACTGCCAGGCGTAGTTAAATCCAGTTGGTAACCCCCCCACAGAAATAGGTCACGATTTTTTGCGCAATTGTCCATTCTCCCCCTCCAGCAGGCGGGTCGGTTAACCGGGGGGGTGTAAAATGACTACATAAAAATTCCCACTTACCGTGATAAAAATCCTCTGGCTCAATAATGTGATGACGCATATAATTCCGCACCCCTGCCAGCAGATATTTACCTTCCGCAAAATCTGAACGAGTCAAACAGACAATTCCCCGCTGCAAACGACAGGCTTCGGCTATGGTGCTGTAACCTGGTTTGGTAATTACAACATCGCAGATGGGCATAATATCTACAGGTCTAATATTACGTCCCGCCAGGACTAGGAGATTAGCTAAATTGGGCGCTGCTTGGTCAAAGGTGATAAATTGTAAGTCAGGATAATTCATCACATTGTCATAGGGAATTGCCTGTAATCCTAGACCGCCAAAGCTAATTAATACTGCCAAACGATCGGGTGATAACTGCAATTTTTCATAGATTTCTGCGGGACTGAATTTAGGTGTTCCCCCTGTTAAACCTACATCTATTCTATTGCGAAAGACGGGCATTGCTTCACAAAAAGGTTGGCGCAGGAGTAAATCCACTTGGCGATATAAATCCTGTATCCACTCTACTATTTCCTGGAAATCTGGTAATTCTGCCACCCAGTCTTGATAAATTAAATCCCAGCCAAAATTAGAACTGAGCCAGCAGGGGATACCTACCGATCGGGCAATAGCTATAGCCAGAGGCGGTATATCGGCAAATACTAAATTGATGCCTTGGGATTGAATATAGGCTGCCTCCTGGGCGACTAATTCCTGTTGTTGTGTCAACAACTCTTTTAACTTCGCTAAAGTTGCTGTTTTATCCATTTGTAAGCCATCCCTTTGGACTACCCCCACATCTAACCTGACTGGTCGATAGTGGTAGGGTTGCGTGACATAGGAATCAATCAACCATTGGGGGCTAGTGGTGACGATTGTGACGGGTAAGTCGGGTAAAAAATGTTGCACAGCGGCTACTATTGAACAAGTGCGGGTAGTGTGACCAAACCCATGTCCAGAGATGGCTACATATAGACCAGTCATAATTTCTCCTAGCTAAACATTGACAAATAATCATAGCTGGTAGATGCTACAATCTCCAAAGTGAGGGAATAAAGATTGGTCATGCGTTTAGTCCATCTTGCCGACTTACATTTGGGGTTTCGTAGCTATAGTCGAACGACAAGTAAAGGCATCAATCAAAGGGAAGCAGACGTGTTCCGCGCCTTCAAACAAGCTCTGACCAAAATTATAGAATTAGCCCCCGATTTAGTGTTAGTTGCGGGGGATGTATTTCACACCAATCGTCCTCCTAATTTAACTTTGGTGCAAACCCACAGGCTGTGGCAGAATTTTGCCCACACAACAGGTATAGAAACTATTATTATTGCGGGTAATCATGACTCCGTCAAAACAAAAGATAATGCCTGCATTTTAGAACTATTCGCTTTAATTCCTGGCATCACAGTTGTATGGCAACAGCCCGAAGTGATCATTAATGCCACTGGGGATATTCGGGTTGCCTGTTTACCCCACAATGCCCTGGCAGAGGTGGATAAATTGGACTTACGACCCGATCGGGATTTTCGGTTTAATGTTTTGCTGTTGCACGGCACGATCGATAAACATTGGGAAAATGACTATGGTGGCGCTGCGGTTCCCAGGGAGTTACTAGAAAAAGATTGGGACTATGTTGCCTGTGGGCATTTCCACAGTTTTCACCACATCGATCGGTTTATCTACTACGCCGGAGCAATTGAGCGCACAAGCAATGACATTTGGCAAGAGGCAGGGGAAGAGAAGGGGTTTATTGAGTTTGATTTAGAGCACAAAAAAGTTTTTTTTCACCCCTTGGAGACGAGGAAAACAATTGATCTGCCCATCATTGATGCCCAGGGTAAAACGATCGAGGAGATTGATAATTTAATAGCTGATCATGTTCGCCAGACAGATATTACTGATGCCCTGGTGCGGCAACGGGTGATTAATTTACCCCGTTCTAACCAAAATCAATTAAACTACCGACAAATTCGGCAATTTCAACAACAAGCTCTACATTACTTATTTGTCACTACACCGCCGCCACTATCCAAGGGAGAGGAATCCAGCTCTCTACCCCAGGGGGGACTGTACCAGGAAGCACGGCAGTTTTTAACAACCCGTCCCCTCAGTCCTGATATTCCCCGTGCTGATTTTGTCCGTAAAGGGTTAGAATACTTGCAAAAAGTTTAGTTTCGTTAAGCTAACATAACAATATAGTTTAGTGGCTAGCGCTAATGAACTGGGCAGCGATCGGTAACAATTGGGTGTTAGTGCCACGGCGGGTGAAGGGAGTGGTGCATTTTTTAGGGGGTGCATTTCTAGCAGCAGCTCCCCCTATTAGTTACAATCGCCTGTTGGTAAAATTGGCACAGTCAGGTTATCTAGTAGTAGCTACACCGTTTTTGAATAATTCCTTTGATCACTACCAAATTGCCCGCGATGTCTATACAGAATTTGCGGCTGCCCAAGCCCAATTAGGCTTTGATGCCCTGCCTATTTTTGGTATCGGCCACAGTATGGGCTGTAAAATTCACCTTATCATTAATTGCCAATTCCAGCCCGATCGCTCAGGTAACATCTTCATTGCCTACAACAATTACAGTGCTAAACAATCGATTCCTTTCTTTCGGGAGCTAGGACAGAGTTTGCCGGAACTAGCAGAAGCAGAATTTAGCCCTTCCCCCGCTGCCTTGAATAGCTTAGTTGCCGAGCGTTACGCTGTGAAACACAACTTGTTAGTGAAGTTCTGGGATGATGATATTGATGAAATTCCCGTTTTAGCAGACATTTTGCGCTACAAATTTGCTGACACAGTCAAAGTAGAGACTCTGCCAGGGAATCATTTAACTTCTATGGGGGTAGAGGTCAATTGGAAAGTAGGGAAAAACTTCAGTCCCCTTGATGCCATTGCCCAATGGCTGAAACAGGAAACCTATCGCCATAGTGAAATGTTAGAGAAAGTGTTACTGAATTGGCTGTCCCGCATTAGACTATTAGCAAGGACTGTCACCTAGGTATCTATGGATTTTTCCTGGGGCAAAAAGCTGAGTCGTCGGTTACAACAATGGTACCAAAGTAGACCAGCCAAGGCGATTGAGGATGCCTACAGAGCGGCGTTGCAAATTCAACAGTTGGAAATGGAATACTTTCGGGGAGAACCGATTCGTGATGATGGCACCTATGGCAGTGGCACTTATACAGTTATTCAAGCACAATTACAAAAGTATCTCAATGTAATTCGGATAAAATTGTGGGAGTACAAGCTAGTTAACTTGGCTCCCGGTAACTGGCAACAGAATGTTTTACTGGGGGAAAAGGCAGACAGTGCTCCAACAATCTTGGCGAAGTTAGAACTAATTGATAAATATTTGGAGCGCTACGGTAACCAAACTACTAGAACAGAAGTGTCTGCAGTAGTAGGGGAAAACTCTACAGCAGTTAAACCTTCACCAATTAAGCGACAAATTTTTAATCAAGGTCGTGAGAGGGCGACTAGTATTGTGCCTGATTCCCTAGTGTTTACCTTCAAACAAATTGCCGGTCTTCTATCGGGGAGTGCCTCTCAGTTTGAACAGGAAGTTGTGGACGAGATAGAACAAACCCGTCGCCGTACCTTTATTGCCATTCGTTTTTTTGTCAGTCTAATTGCCCTAGCCATTGTAGTCCAATGGGGCAGTAAAACTCTGATTTACTCTCCCCTCGTCGATCGGTGGTATCAACCCCAAACCGTAGCAATCAAATTCCAAGACCACTTCAAAACCGAAGCCCTAGAAGAATTCCGATCGGTGCAAGAAGAAATTGAATTAGAATCTTTGGTAGCAGCATTGCAGGGAAAACCAATCGATCGGGACACGCAGGAAGAGAAATTAAAAAAAGCAGCAGAAAAGTTAGTTATTGATTATAACTACAGGAGCATAGAGGGCATCAAAAATCTGTTGGCGGATTTGACCAGTGCGGCGGTGGTGTATGGGATCATTATATTTGGCAGGCGGGAAGTGAGAATTGTCAAGGAATTTATTTATGAAACCCTAGCGGGGTTGAGTGATAGTGCCAAAGCCTTTTTAATTATTGTGAGTACCGATACATTTGTGGGGTATCACTCTAGCGATGGGTGGGATGCCCTGATTAAAGTTTTGTTTCACCATTTTGGCTTGCCGGAAAACGTGATATTGACAGATATTTTTATTGCTACCGTTCCTGTATTCTTGGATGCTCTGTTTAAGTTTTGGATTTTCCAATACCTACGGCGGGCTTCTCCTCCCACTTCTGCTATTTATCGAGAAATGAATGACTAAGTTAGCTTTTTTAGGACCAGCGGGTACCTGGTCAGAAACTGTTGCTCTTATCTATCAGGAACTACACCCTGAATCAGATTGGCAATTGTGTCCCCACACAACAATTCCCCAGGTCTTAAAAAGTGTAGCAATTGGGGAATGCTCCCTAGCAATTGTGCCTGTCGAAAATTCCGTGGAAGGCAGTGTTACTACTACTTTAGATGGCATGTGGCAGTGGGAAGAACTACAAATCCACCAAGCAATTATTCTGCCTATCCGCCATGCCCTTATTAGTTGTGCAACTACAATACAAAACGTGCAGGTAGTTTACTCCCACCGCCAAGCGCTCTCCCAGTGTGAACAGTGGCTGGAACAGCATTTAGCCCACGCCCACCGCATTGCTACCCACTCCACCACAGATATGTTGCCCCAGGTGCAGCAGGACGCCAAGGTTGCTGTAATTGCCTCCCCTCGCGCTGCTAGTCTCCATAATTTGCCTGTGCTAGCTTGCCCTATCAATGACTACGGGGATAATTGCACCTGTTTTTGGGTCTTGGCAAGGGAGCCTAGCCCTCATCCTGGCAAGAAAACTTCTTTGGCGTTTAGTGTCCTCGATCGTCCTGGTAGTTTGGTGGCGGCTCTGGAATTGTTTGCCCTCCAGGGGATAAATCTCAGTCGCATTGAGTCCCGTCCGTCTAAACGGGGGTTGGGGGAGTACATCTTTTTTGTAGATGTAGAGGCCAGTCTGCAGGATAGGGGAATGCAAATCACGCTTAAGGCTCTGCAAAAGATCACAGAAACTCTCAAAGTGTTTGGTAGCTACGACATCATACAAGTGCAGTAAACAAAAAAAGAGATGCCTGCAGTTAGACATCTCTCCTCCATGCTGTAGAAGTTCTTTTACTCGAAGAACAAAGCATCGATGACCAGGGCAACTACAGTGGCAAAGATAGTAACAGCAATCCCAACCAAGAGAGGCTGTCCGCGACTGACACTAATAGCAGCTACTGTACCCGCCCCAATAGCAGCAGTAACAGCGGCAACAACTGGGTCTTTGGTAGTGTTTCTGTACATAAAGTTTTACTAAAATCAAGTTTTGTATAATTGCTGTGCCTACTTTAGTCCAAAAGGGGGAGTTTGCCCGCTTTTCTCAATATTTCGTTAGATAGAGGCGTATTTTTTTAACACTTGTTCATAAATCAGCTATGATGATGCAATTAACTTAGCCAAGATTATGTTGCTGTCCCAATTACTACAAACGATCGGGCTGGCGTGCCGCCAAGAAGCAGAGGTCACTGGTTTGGCTACGGATTCCCGTCGCTGTCAGCGGGGTGATTTATTTATCGGTATGCCTGGGGCAAAGGTGGACGGGGGGGAGTTTGCGCTGCAGGCAATAGAGCAGGGAGCAGTAGCCGCTGTAGTGGGAGAGAAGATAGGGATTGAGCACGATCGGGTTTACAAAGTTGCGGATGTGGCAGTTGCCTGCGGTCAGTTAGCCAACTGTTTTTATGATTATCCCAGTCGCCAATTGCGGCTAGTGGGGGTAACGGGTACAAATGGCAAAACGACAACCACTCATATCATTGAATTTCTGGCTCAGTCGCAGTTTCACACAGCTTTGTTAGGGACTCTTTACAATCGTTGGCAAGGGCAGCAGGAAACGGCTAATCTCACCACGGCTTTTGCTGTTGATCTACAAAAAAACCTAAGACGGGCATTAGATAGCGGCGTAAATTTGGCAATCATGGAAGTGAGTTCCCATGCTCTCGATCAGAGGCGGGTGTGGGGCTGTCGGTTTCACAGGGCGGTGTTTACCAATTTAAGCCAAGACCACCTGGACTATCACGGCACCCTGGAGAATTATTTTGCGGCTAAATCCCTGCTCTTTCACAGTAATTATCTGGACGGTACAGCAGTTATAAACAAAGATGACCCCTATGGTCAAAAATTACTGACCATGACCAAGGACACACTGACCTACAGTTTACAAGACCCTGGGGCTGATTGCTACACCACAGATTTAACTTTTAGTCCTACGGGTGTGGTGGCAACCTTGCATTCCCCCTGGGGAGTAGTACAGTTCCGATCGAGTTTGCTGGGCAAATTCAATGTGATGAATGCCATCGCTGCTGTAGCTGTGGCTTTGAGTTTGGGGATTAGCAAGGAAGAGATTGCGGAGAGGTTACCTGCTTTTCAAACGGTGCCAGGACGACTGGAAAAAGTACAAATTGGGCCAGGGCAGGATATAACCGTTGTTGTGGATTATGCCCATACCCCCGATGGTTTGGAGAAGGTGTTGACAGCTATGCGTCCTTTTACCCAGGGGAAGTTAATTGCTGTGTTTGGTTGTGGTGGCGACCGCGATCGGACGAAACGACCATTGATGGGGGAAATTGCCGCCAGACTTGCCGATCGGGTGTTTGTCACCTCCGATAACCCCCGTACAGAAGACCCCCAGCGCATTCTCCAAGATATTCGAGCAGGCATTACCGCTGACTACCATGTGCAATACCAAATCGATCGGCGGCAAGCTATCATGGAAGCGATTCTCACTGCCCAAGCGGGGGATACGGTAGTGATAGCTGGGAAAGGTCATGAGGATTACCAAATTATTGGTACGACCAAGTATCCCTTTGATGACCGTGTGGAAGCCCGAAAAGCTCTAGCCCAGCGCTTGGGAATATGATTGCCTATTTTGTCATTACCCATGGCAGTAGTTCCCCCCGCTCGGTGGTGTGGCGACAGGAAGTGGAACGATGTCTGCAGTCTCTGTGTCCCCAGGTAATAGTTGGTGGTGGTTGTTTAGAAGGGCAGCCCGAAACTCTACAAGAACAAATGCTGCAGTTTGCGGCGGGCGTATCTTCCCAGACTAAAATTATTGCCATTCCTCTGTTTTTGTTACGGGGTGTGCATACTCAAATTGACATCCCCGCCCAGATACCCAATGATCCCCAATCCATGCAGCTTGCGAGGCGCTGGCTACTGACACCATTATTGGGGGAACATCCAGGCATGGTAGACCTATTGGCTCGGCAATTCCCACCCCAGGGAAAGAGGGTTCTACTCTGTCACGGCAGCAAGTATCCTGGTGCTACCACGATCGTCAGTCACCTAGCCCACAAACTCCATGCCCAACTGCTGACCCTGGCTGACCCTCTACCCCCTGGTGCCTGGGTTTTGCCCTATTTCCTGGAGGGAAGCTATGCCCTAAATAAAATCCCCAGGGACGGTATAACTCTTTTGCCTAGTCCCTTCACCCCCCCAGTGGTGGCTAAGCTAGCGCAGGAACTAGCGGCATCGATCGTACAATATTCTTAGTAAATCTACTTAGTCCCATGACTACAGCTGCTTTACCTCCAACATTGGCGAAACTAGTCGATCGGTTCAAATCTCTGTCCGATCCCAAAGCCCGCTATGAACAGTTGATTCTCTACGGCAAGAAATTGCCTCCCTTTGATCCTGCCCTCAAAATTCCCGCCAATCGAGTTAATGGCTGTGTTTCTAACGTTTATTTAACTGCTGCTCTGCAGGATGGCAAGGTAATTTTTAGCGGGGACTCCGATGCCCTAATTAGTAAAGGATTTTTGGGTTTTCTAGCCGCAGGCATGAATGGTCTTGACCCCCAGACTATCCTGGCTTTGTCCCCTGATTTTGTGAAAGAATTGGGTTTGTCTGTCAGTTTAACTCCTTCCCGTGCCAATGGCTTTATTAATGTTTTTCACACAATGCAGAAAAAGACAATGGAGTTGTTATCCTAGAGCGGGAATCTAGCTAATCTGCCCTAGTGTTTTGATTTGGCGTTTGAGGGGAGGCTTTCTGCAATAACTCTTCAGGGTGGGAGGGGGGAATTTTGTCGGCAGCAATCAAGTCTGCAATTACGCCCTTGACGATCGGTGCAGCCACCGTGGAACCAAAGGCATCATCACCTAGAGGTTCATCGATCACAGCCATCACCACATAGCGAGGGGCAGTGGTAGGGAAAATCCCTACAAAGCTGGTAATTTTGGCATTAGCATAACCCCCCCGTTCATCGGCTTTTTGCGCTGTCCCTGTCTTACCCCCTAACCGATAGCCAGGAATGCGCGCCGCTTGCCCTGTACCCTTTTCTACCACCGCTTCCATCATCTTTAGGACTTGCACAGTTGTTGTAGGGGAAAGGACTTGACGGGGTTCAGGCAGGGGGTAACGATACAATAACTCTCCCTCTTCGTTAAAAAGCCCTTTGACTACATGGGGGGTGAGAATTTTACCGCCACTAGCGAGAATACCATGCAATTGCAACATCTGAATTGGTGTGAGGGAAAAGCCCTGCCCAAAGGCTGTAGTAGCGGCTTCAATGCGATAGGTGGTAAATTGTGCCTGACTTTTTAGCTCTCCCGCTGGCTCCGAGGGCAAGTCAATCCCTGAGGGTTGCCCTAAGCCCAGTCGTTGCAACCAACTGTAGTACACCGCTGGGGGCATCTGTTCCATGATGTGCACCATCCCCACGTTACTCGATCGTTCCAGAATCTGACTGATGGTGAGAACCCCCACTGGTCCCTTGCTCTCAAAGTCAAAGTTGGCGACGGGCCAGCCATCGATCGTGAGCATTCCTTCATCGTAGAAAGTGCTGTCAGGTTGTATGTATCCCCCTTCCAGGGCAATGGCGATATTGATGGGTTTGAAGGTGGAACCTGGTTCGTAGAGGTCAGTTACCGCCCAGTTTTTGAACACTTCCGGTCTTTGGGCATAGTCAAAGTAGCGGTTGGGGTCGAAGGTGGGTTCTGTGACCAGGGCCCGCATCTCCCCCGTTTGGGCATCCATGACCAGGACTGTCCCCCGCTTGGCATTGTACTTGGCAATTGCCGCTTTCAGCAGTTGGCGGGCTACCCGCTGCGTGCGCTGATCGATCGTCAGTTGTAAGAAAGTCCGCTCATTAAACAGCACCTGTCGTTTTACCGATTGGGGGATGATCCGCCCCAAGCCGTCTCGGCGCACCTGATAGCGTTCTAGGTTAGTGGTCAGCCATCGATCGTAAGCCATCTCCACCCCTGCCCTGCCTCTGTGATCGATGAGATTGACATAGCCCACCACCTCCGCCGCCAAATCCTGTTGGGGATAGTAGCGCCGCCGTTCCATCATCAGTTCCACCCCATCTAGTCCCAGGGCACGAATACCTCTAGCGGTCTCTTCCGTCAGTCCATCCACCAGTTTGACACTACCCCGATCGGGGATTGCCTGGGCAAGGGTGGCGGTATCTTTGGTCAGGAAGGGCGCTAGGGCACTAGCTATGGCTGATTTTGGCTGTCGTAAGAGATGACCATGGACAAATAGGACGTAGGCAGGACGATCGACGGCTAGGACTTGCTGATGGCGATCGACGATCGTGGGGCGGGGGACAAAGGGTTGAATATAGGAGATTTGTTGGGTTTGGGCACGCTGTCGCAAGGTCTCACTCTGATGCACCTGCAGATAGAATAGACGGGCAAACAATCCCCCTGTCGCCAACATGAGCAGCAACCAGACTCCCATGAGCCGATCGCTGCGCACAGTCCGTAACCACTCGCGGGCACGTAAGCCAGCTTTAGTCATGTTCTAACCCCTGCACTAACCGCCGAAAGTGATCACCCCTGACTTCAAAGTTGGGATATTGGTCAAAGCTAGCACAGGCGGGGGAAAACAATACAGTTTTTATGCCTAGGGTCGGTACCAATCCAGCAGCCACCGCCACCGCCCGATCGAGGGTTGCCACCACCTCCCACTGTGTAAATCCCTGTTCTGTCAACAGCTGGCTAAACAATTCTGCTGCTGAGCCAATCAGCAAAACTCTCGCCACTTTATCTTTGATCAACCGCAGCCAAGGTTGGGGATTGCCTGCCTTTGCTTCCCCACCCGCAACTAGTAATACAGGCGCATCTACTGCCTTGAGTCCCGTTTCCGCCGCATCATAGTTGGTAGCCTTGCTGTCATTGATCCACAGCACTCCTTGATAGTTGGCAACTACCTCTAGCCGGTGGGGCATACCCCGAAAATTAGCTACCGCCTGCTCGATCGCCGCCGCCTCAATCCCTGCCAACCTAGCTGTGCCCACTGCCAGGAGGAGATTTTGTAAATTGTGCTGCCCCAAGAGTCGCCAAGACCGAAGGGAGAGAACCGGCTGACCCCGAAAATACACCCTCTCCCCTGCAATACAAACATCAGCGGCATTGCTGTCGGTCGGCGAGGCTCCCGAGGCGGTGGAAACCCAAACTGCTTGGGGGAATTGCTGCCTTTGTTGTTGGAGGTAGGGGTCATCGCCATTGAGGACTTGCTGTCGCGATTGGTGCAACAACTGGGCTTTGATTTGGCTATAGCGCTCGATCGTGCCGTGACGACTGAGGTGATCGGGAGTGAATGTAGTCCAGACACCAATTTGGGGGCACACACTAGGGGCTGCTTCAATTTGATAGCTACTCAGTTCCGCAATCACCCAAGCGGGGGGTGTAAGAGCCACCTGACAGATGGGCAGCCCAATATTGCCACAGGCGGGGGCATAGTAACCTGCAGTCTGAAAGATAGCACTGATCAGGGCGGTGGTAGTACTTTTGCCGTTTGTTCCCGTAATCCCTACCCAGGGTACATGACTGAGATACTGCCAACCTAACTCTACTTCCCCGATCGTGTTAATACCCTCTGCTCTCGCTGCTCTTAGAAGGGGGTGGTCCCAGGCAATCCCCGGGCTCACTATCACTATTTGGGGTGACCAAGCCACCAAATCTGCTGGAGTAAAATCCTGACCTAGGTATACCTCTATGCCAAGCTTGCTCAGTTGTTGTTGCCGATCGGTCAATTCCCCACCCTGATTGTGGTCATAGACCCGCACTTGCCATCCCTTGTGCTGTAATAGGCAGGCACTAGCTAATCCCGACTTGCCCAAGCCCCATACAATTGCCTTTTTGTCCATGCCTATTCCACACTAAAGGTGATTGCCACAACAGCAGTAATGTCCTTATCAATTGTGGAAGTATCGTAACTGCCCATATTGCTGACTTCCGTGGAAAAACGGCGAGTAATTTGGAAGACATCCGTTTCCGCTGCCCTAATAGCCCCCGGTCGTCTACCTGTGACCTTGAGGATAGCTTCTGCTCTCCGTTTAGCATCCTCAGTAGCTGCCGCCAACATCTCCACCCGCAGGTCACTGAGTTTAGTGTAAACATATTCAGGGGCTTCCGAGCTAAAGGGGACACCCTCGCTGATCAATTCCCCACTGGTTTGTACCAACCTGGTGATACCATCAACATCACTACTGCTGACAGTAAAACTTTGAGTCAAGCGGTAGGACTGCACCTTACCCGTGGAAACGCCGTTAATGGTTTCATAAATCGTCTCTGTATTCACCGCACTTAAGCTGACAGCCTCACTTGGAATCCCTTGACTGCCTAGATAAAATAACACTCGATCGCTATAGCTCTTCAACTCTTGGTAGGCAGAACGCAAGGTGGGCTGCTGGGCAGTGACACTACTGCGCCACACCACATAATCAGAGCGAATGGGACGTTTAGCCGAACCAATTACCGTTAGGACATCCTGTGACCTGAGGCGGGTAATCGCCACTCCTGCGATCGTGCTTGCCACCACTACTGATGCCCCCAGGACTGCCATCCCCGCAAATAATTGGGGAAAGTTCGGATTTTTTTCCATAGAAATTTGGGCATTTGTTTGCATAATTATACAGGTCTGCCCACAGTCAGGAGAAGTCTATGTTGGCAATTGCCATTCTTGCCGCCGGTAAGGGTACGCGCATGAAATCAAACATTCCCAAAGTGCTCCATCCTCTGGCCGGCAAGACCCTACTAGAGCGAGTTTTAACAATTGGTAGGTCGTTGCAACCCGATCGTCAACTAGTCATCGTTGGCTATGGCAGTGACCAGGTACGGGCAGCCTTGCCTGACCCCCAGATTGAGTTTGTAGAGCAACGGGAACAACTGGGGACGGGACATGCCATCCAGCAACTCCTCCCCCATTTACAGTCTTTTACAGGTGACCTAGTGGTATTGACTGGGGATAGTCCGCTCCTACGCCAAGAGACGGTGCAACAGCTGTTGCGGGTACATAGGGAGCGCCAGGCAGATGCGACGGTATTGACAGCATTTCTCCCTGATCCCAAGGGCTATGGACGGGTGTTTTGTGACGCAGAGAATCGCATTGAGTGCATCATTGAAGACCGCGACTGTACCAATGCCCAACGCCAAAATCGGCGCGTCAACGCCGGTGTCTATTGTTTTAATTGGCAAATTCTCACCCAAGCACTGCCCAAATTGACCACTAACAACGACCAGAAGGAATACTATCTCACAGAGGTTTTTCACTACATGCCCGCGGTCTATGCCCTAGATGTGGAGGACTATGAAGAAAGTCTAGGAATTAATGACCGCCAACAACTCGCCTATGCCTACGAGGTACTGCAGAAGCGCCTGCGTCAGAAGTGGATGGAAGCAGGGGTCACCATGCTCTGTCCCGAGACTATTACGATCGAAGATGATGTGCAATTAGAAGCCAATGTCACGATCGAACCCCATACCCATCTGCGGGGTAAAACCTACATCGGGGCTGATACTATTGTTGGTCCCAATTCATTGATCCAAAACAGTCACATCGGGCACAACTGTGAAGTCCGTTATTCCGTGGTAATGGAAAGCACGATCGGGGATAACTGTCGCGTTGGTCCTTTTGCCCACATTCGCGGTTACTCCCAGGTAGGCGCTCACTGTCGCATTGGCAACTTTGTCGAACTGAAACACACCACTACAGGTCACCACACTAATGCAGCCCATTTGAGCTATCTCGGTGATGCCACGATCGGTTCCCAGGTCAACATTGGGGCAGGCACGATCACTGCTAACTATGATGGTTTTGCCAAACATCCCACAGTCATGGGCGATCGGGTGAAGACAGGCTGCCACAGTGTGCTTATTGCTCCCGTCCAAGTGGCGGACAACACTACAATTGCCGCTGGTACAGTAGTCGATCAAGATGTTCCCCCCAACTCCCTGGTAATTGGCAGAGTGCGGGCAGAGATTAAAGCCGACTACTACGACTGTGAGGGGCGTAAGCGGGCAACAAATGCTGTCAAGTAATCGTCCTGTGGTAAGGTGAAAAAAACTGAGGAGAGGCTATGGCAAAAGGTTGGACACTGTTGACCCTAGTGGCATTACCCCTGGCAGTGGGAGCAGAAAATCTGCAGCACCTCAATCAACTGCTCACGACGCGGCAATGTCAAAGATGCGACCTCACCCGATCGGGTTTAGTACAAAGTGACCTCAGCCGTATTGACGCGACTGGCAGTGACCTCACGGATGCCAATCTTGCTAGGAGTAACCTACGGGGAGCAAACCTGCAAAGGGCTAACCTCAGCCGTGCTTCTCTGTTCGGTGCCGATTTAACTGGGGCAGACCTACGGGGGGCGAATCTTACCCAAACGGATTTGGGGGGCGCTAATTTGACTGGAGCAAACCTAGAGGGAGCGATTTTTGCCCAGACTGACCTGCGGCAAGCCATTCTCACTGGTGCTAACTTGACGGGCGTGGATTTGCGCAATGCCTATGTGCGGGGAGCCGTTGATATTCCCCTCTATGCCCTCAAAGCAGAGGAATTTTACATCTGGGGTATGGAAGAAGGACGCAGGCAGAACCCCAAAGGAGCGATCGAGAATTTCAATCGTGCGATCACCCTTGATCCCAAATTTGCCCCCGCCTACATGGGCAGAGCACTAGCGAAACAGTCTTTACGGGATTTAGCCGGTGCCCTAGAGGATGCCAAACAAGCGGAAATTCTGTTTCAAGGGCAAAACAATCCGGAGGGAGCAAAACTAGCACAACAACTGGCTTTCACCATACAAAACCCACCCCAAGAAATTAAACCAGAAAATCATCCCCTCAGTGGTCTGTTTACTTCCCTAGGTTCTATTTTGTTACCGTTCCTCATGCGTTAGTTATTCTCCTAGTAATTTCCCAATTGCCTTAGTAAATAAAGGCGAATCTACTAGTTTTAAGATAATGGGAGTCAAAACAGCCACAATGGCAGCGGTGGTAATCACAGTGCGCGTAAAAACTAAGGTATCTTTGCTCAGTTGGAAAAAGCGTTCATCCCATCGCTTCACTTCTGTATCTAAACGATCGGAGAGACTTTTAATATCCCCTCTCACTTCAGACTTGAAAGCCTCTATATCCGCTCTGACCTCAGACTTGAAAGCTTCTATATCCGCCCTCACTTCAGTTTTGAATTCTGCCAGCGCCCTGAGAATTTTTTCAGTATCTTCTGTCATAACTCTTCCCCTTATTTGCTCAATCTTACCACAGGAGCTGAACACTTGTTAAACTGTTTCCGACCATGGTTGATCAATTACCCATGAAAATATTGGGCTTAGACCCTGGTATTGCTACTACGGGATTTGGCTTGATTGCCATAGAAAATAACTCTACACCCCATTTACTGGACTATGGCATTATTCAGACCGATAAAGATTTAACGATTGGCGATCGTTTAGCGGTTCTCTACACTGATGTACAGGCATTATTAGCGCAAACACAACCTGGGATGGTAAGCATGGAAAAATTATTTTTCTACCGCATGGGGAACCTGATTCCCATTGCCCAAGCGAGAGGTGTAATATTATTGGCTTTAGCGCAAAGGGGGATTACCCCCCAAGAATATTCTCCCCCCCAAGTCAAATTAGCTCTCACAGGGGCAGGACAAGCAAGTAAAACAGAAGTGCAAGCAGCAGTAGTACGAGAACTCCACCTCGATCGGATTCCCCGTCCCGATGACTGTGCTGATGCCCTTGCCATTGCTTTAACTTGTTACTTCAACAACCAGCACATCTTTGCAGCATGACACCAATGACAATCCCCAGTCCTGTAAACCGCACAACTAGCCAAAACACTTCCTTGAGGGCACCCCAGTTAAATAAACGGCTTTCAATCTCAATTTCGATGGCAGCAATCCGATCGGTTATCTCTTTAATCTCTGCCTTCAACTGGGGAGACAAACTAGTTAATCTTTGTTCTAGTTCTTCCTGCTCCTGCTCTCCTGCCATGACCGTAGCCAGGCGGGTTTTAACTGCTGCCAGTTCTGCTTCCACCTGCCTTAGTTGTTGCTGCAAATCGTCCCAGTCGTGTTTCACGCTAAGCTGAATCTATAGGACATATTTTAGTATGGCATCTTTCACCAAAATCGCCACTGACCAAGAGCGTACAGTTGGTAGGGGAGCGCGGGCTTACGTGTTCCTGGGTGTCATGGTTGTGCTACTGTGGGGAGCGATCGGTGGTCGTTTAGTCTATTTGCAACTCATTACTGGCAGCTACAACCGTCAACTGGCGGAAAACAATCGTATTCGTTTGATTCCCAAGCCACCGGAACGAGGCAGAATCTATGACCGCCATAGTCGTATCCTAGCTACTAATCGCCTTGCTTACGCCATCTATGCCTGGCCTATTGCCCAAACCGAACTCCAGTGGCAGCCAATCATTGAAAAATTGGCACAAGTGACAGGTATGCCCAGCAGGGAAATTCGCCAAAAAATTGCCCAGGCAGGCTATCAATCCCCTAACTTGGTGAAAATTGCTAGTAATATTAGCCCCCGTCTCATTACCTACCTGGCAGAACACAGCAGTGAATTTCCGGGTATCCAAGTGGAACCGGAGGCTGTGCGCTATTATCCCAATGGGGATGTGGCTGCCCATGTCTTGGGCTACACGGGGGAAATCACGGATTCGGAGTTAGCTAAGCGACAGGACAAGGGCTATCGCCTAGGGGATATAGTTGGCAAGATGGGGGCAGAGTTTGCTTTTGAGGAGAAGTTGCGTGGTAGCTGGGGCGGGCAACAAGTAGAAGTGGACAGTATGGAGCGAGTCATCCAGGTACTGGGACAAAAACCACCGATTCCCGGCGGCTCCATCCAATTGACGATCGACTTGGAGTTACAGAAGGCAGCAGAACGGGCACTGGGTTATGGCAGGGGAGCAGCCGTAGTCCTCAACCCCCACAATGGTGAAATTCTAGCAATGGTCAGCCGTCCTAGCTTTGACCCCAATGTTTTCTCCACTCCCATTTCCCAGGCTACCTGGGAGCGCCTCAATTCCGAAGATAAACCCTTTGTCAACCGCGCGTTGCAGGGCTTTCCGCCTGCCAGCACTTTCAAAATTATCACGACCATTGCGGGCTTAGAATCGGGCAAATTTACGCCTGCTTCCCTCCTACCCACTTACCCCTACTTGGATTTGGGGGGATTGCTGTTTTGGGACCACAACCAAGCGGGGTTTGGCACGATCGGTTTTGCGGAAGCCCTCGCCTACAGCAGCAATACGTTTTTTGCCCAGGTGGGGATGACAATTGGCATAGAAGAGTTAGTCAAGTGGTGCCAGCGCCTGGGGTTAGGGGAGCCTTCAGGGATAGAGTTAGCGCGGGAGGAAGCGGAGGGACTATTGCCCACACCCCAGTGGAAATGGGAACTACTGCGGGAACCTTGGTACATAGGGGATACGGTTAACCTATCCATTGGTCAAGGGGATTTACAGGCAACCGTACTCCAAATGGCAGTGGTGACTGCAGCAATTGCTAACGGGGGCTACCGAGTCCGTCCTCACCTGTTGCTAGATAAAACTACACCCCCCCACAAACAACCCATCGGTCTGCAACCTACTACGATCGAGGTAGTCAGGCGGGGACTAGAAGCAGTTACTACCTTTGGGACAGGCGCGGGTTTAAGTACAGTCATACCCTTTGCGGGCAAATCCGGCACAGCAGAAGACCCACCCCGTCCTACCCATGCTTGGTTTACAGCCTATGCCCCTGTGGCTAATCCCCAGATCGTCGTGACTGTGTTTGTGGAAAATGCAGGCAAAGGGGGGAGTGCCGTAGCAGGACCGATCGTGGCAGAAATTATTAATGCCTACGCCCAGAGACAGTAGTGCCACAGCATCAGATGCCCAGAAGCCCCCACGGTTGAGGAGTGCTAACCTGCTCCCCTACAAGCATTACTCCTCTGTCAATGGGGACAAAATGTTGCCTGACTATTGGCACCCTGAAATTTACGTCAGGAATATCAACCCCATTGCTACCTCTTACTGGATAGCAGCCAGCAGCCTTTATTCGCTTGTCCCTGAACACCTGGTGGGCAGTCTCAGAGGGCTAATGATTTTAACCCCAATAGAAGTGGGGGCAATAGATACCCCCAGAAGAACAGTGGTTTATCTGCAGGCAGATGTTGGTAGCTCTACATCCGCGTCAGGGCAGCAATTTTTGCCAATTTATCCGACTGCAACCCCTCTAACTCCTCTAGGGACAGCCAACCGTCCTTAATCAGATTGGCAAACACAAACATCAAGGAGGGATAATCATAGTCATACTTGCCATCAATCTCGTGGCGGCGGGCACTTAAAAAATCATGTAAGCGCCAAATGTCTTGGATGTTACTAACAGATTTTGCCATCTCCCGCACCAGGTCGGTGAGGGCAGTAATTTCTCTGTTATAAGCCCGTTGAAACGCTTGCTGGGCAATGTGTTGCTCCTGTACCGTCCAGTCCATAACTAGCATAGTTAAACCAAGCATCAAAAGGTAGATATATGATTAACTATTATGTAACATTAGTTTTACAAATGGAAGAGTGGGGCAAAAAAAAGTCCCCTGGGGGGGACACATCCTTTAAGCTGGCTAGATGACTCTCTAGCGAGCTAGATTTAGCAATTCCTGGGGTGATGCCAACAGGTCAATGGCGACAAAGAAGATTTTGTTTTGCGGTGTGAGCAGGAAGCGCCAGGCAATGTTCATCCCCACTTTCGCCCCAAACCAGGGGGTCTGGACTTTTCCCGTTACTTTAATCTGGGTAAACCCATCCTCGGCAGGTTCCTCAACACCACGCTCCGGCATCAACCGCAGATTCTGGCACTCCTGCCTAAAAAAGCGATAGATGGCATCCTTCCCCACGATCGGTCTTTGGAAGGGGGGTTGCAGGGCACCATCGGGGGCAAACAGTTCAATGAGGGCATCGAAGTCGTTGGCATTGAGGTTATTCATGTAGTCAAAGATGGTCTGATTCGTCACACCCTCGATCGTTACAGAAGTGCGCTGGGATTTTTCAGTGGGGGGAACGAAGGGTTCGGTCACCGGTTGATATTCCCCTAGTTTGTTCGGGTCATACCCCATACCCACAACAGCATTACGTAGTACCGTGATCTGTTGACCAGGGTCAAGGGTTTTGATTGTTTCTAGCACTGCTCTAGCATTAGCAGATAGGCGATACCCCTCCGGAATAGGAGCGACAATTCCTTCCTCCATCCACTTACCCAGTTGATACCAGAAGGCTAACTTCAGATTGGGAGACCATACAGCATAGGTACGGCAGATAGGAGTGTCGGCACGGTTAGCTAAGTCTGCCATCACTTGGGTTTGTTGGGGAAAAGGCATATTACGAATTTGATTTAATACCGGTTCTGCTAGCGCCATACTGGCTGCCCCCGGTGCAGCTACAGTCATTGTCTTCCCCAATTCCAAGTAGGCGAACCAAATCAGTGCTAGTTGGTCTTCGGCGGATAGTTGATTAAATCGGGCAATCGTAGCAGGCACCGCGTCTGCCACCAGGGTTTGGGGAAATATATTCCGCGCTGTCTCGATCGTAAACGGCATAAACTTTCCTCTTGCACTACGTTTACGACTTCAGTGTAAAAGAGAGAAAATGAACAGACAATGCGCATTAAGAGATATTCAAGTGGTGGCTGTTTCACTGGGGCATATATCACTCTTCTTTGTAGTAGCTAGGTTTGTTGCCCGATCGATTGGCTTTACGCCAACCAAAAATCTTGTGCCCCAGGGTCAAATCACGACGAAAGACACTAGCAGACTTATCATAACCAGCTCTCACTGCGTCGGCATGGGCTTCTTCCAGGGAAAAATATTGCCGATTGGTAGGCTCCTCTTCCTCAGTAGGGGGCAGGGGTATGTCCTTTGTTTTACGTCTTTGGCGGGGTTTGTTTTCTATTTCTAGGGGAAGGGGGGCAGGGCTGATCAGAGTTTGACTGAGGCGGCGTTCTTCCAGGGCGAGGAGGATTTCATAGGACTTGACCGCTTCGTAGAGAACTTCAATCAGTTCTTTTACCTCTGTCAGGTTAAAAGTAGGCTTGATTACTTGCTGTTGTAACCAGGCAATGATGCTGGCTTGTAGGTTAATGGCTTCACTCTGTTGCAGTTTGTTCATTTGCTGTATTTATGTCTTTTATCTTTATCTTACCCTTGGTCTGGTAATTTTGCAAGATAAAGGAACTTCATTTTCTTTCCTTAGCCACCAGGATTGTCTCTACTAGGGATGACCAATGCCTAGTTCTCTTATGCTCTGTCGTAGATGGCAGATTTCTGTTTGCAGTTGTTTGACTTTTGCTTGCAGCTCTACAAACTGACTAAACCAGAGGTATTCTTTGTCAGCTATTACTCGTCCTAGGTGTTGCCTGTAGAGGTCTTCATGTTTTGTTACAATGTATTCGACTAAACGACGGTGATTGGCGGGAATTTTACAGGCTTGTACCATAGAGTCAGGCCGTGTACGATAGTCAAACCCCACCAGGGGCAAATGATGGAACTGGGCACCTGTTTTTGCCACCCTTAGCCAAAATTCCCAGTCTTCATAACCTAACCGATCGGGCATCTGCTCATCATAGCCTCCTACTGCCTGCCAGATACTTTTACGCAGGACGGCACAGGCATCAATGTAATTCCGCACCAGCAGATGACATAGATCAAACTCGGGTAATGACCAAATTAAATCCTCCTCGCCGAAGTAATGGACATCACTGTAAACCACGGCCACCTGGGGATTTTGCTCCAGGATGGGAATACTCTCAGTTAAATAGCAGGGTCTAATTTTGTTGTCACAGTCGAGGGGCAGCACATAGGGAGTCTGGGCTAAGTGAATGCCGGTATTGCGGGCGTGGGCTAGCCCTTGATTGGGTTGGTGATGAACTAAGTACCCAGCCTGGGTCAAATTGTCTAAAATTGCTAGGGTAGTGGCATCCCTGGAGCCATCATTGACGATGATTACCTCGTACAGAGCAGGGTCGCACTGCTTAACACTGTCGATGGCTTCCAACAGGAATAATCCATCATTGTAACAAGGAATAACGATCGTGACTTTGCTCATGATTTGTCTTCAATCTGCAGCGACCACTGATAGATTTGCCGTTTGGAGATTTTAGTTAGTTCCGCCAGATGACGGCTAGCTGCCGATCGGGACATTCCTTGCGCAATCAACTGTTGCAATTCTGCCATGATTTGGCTGGTGGTCCAGACTGTCTGCGGTGCCACACCCCCCAGGACGAGGGTAAATTCCCCTTTGGGGGGGAACTGCTGAAAATGGGCAAGGGCTGAGCCAAGTGTACCCCGATAAAATTCCTCAAATTGCTTCGTCAGTTCACGCGCCACGACGAGGGGGCGAGTCTCCCCCAGGATACGGACTAAATCGGCAAGGGTAGTCACCAGACGGTGGGGGGCTTCGTAGAGAATGACGGTACGGGTTTCTGTACACAATGCTTCTATCCTCGCCTGGCGCAGATGTTGCTCCAGGGGTAAGAACCCTTCAAACACAAACCGATCGGTGTCCAAACCAGAACCTACGAGGGCAGTAACCCCTGCTGTGACGCCTGGGATCGGCACCACCCTAAATCCTGCCTGTACACAAGCCCGCACTAAGGTTAAACCAGGGTCAGAAATGGTAGGCATCCCTGCATCCGTGACAAGGGCAAGGGAGTGATGTTGTAATTTTGCTAGCAGTTCTGGTAAGCGGGCTTGGCTGTTGTAGCTGTGAAAACTAATCTGGGGAGTGGCAATCTGGAAGTGCTGCAACAAAATAGCGGTATGCCTAGTGTCTTCCGCCGCAATCAAATCAACTTTTTGTAAAACCTCGATCGCCCGCAGGGTCATATCAGCCAAATTGCCAATAGGCGTACCCACAATATAGAGGGTCTGGGGTCTTACCTCCAACTGCGATTCTCCAACTCCCGTACTTGCCGTTCTAAACGATCGATTCTGCCCCGTAGTTCATCGATTTCGCTTTGCCGCGGTACACCTAAATCCTGCATTACATTCCTGATTTGCCGCTGGATCAAAATTTCCACATTCACCTGTTCATCTTTGATGCGTTTGGAAATCTCGTTGATTAAATCTGTTGCTTGTTGCGGGTCAATCTTGCCCTGCTTTACCCATTCATCTGTCAGCTCCCGTAATCGATCTATCAGTAAAGCCGTAGTCCCCACCCCCAACAGCAGCAGCTGTTTCAAAATATTGGCGCTATCCATAGTAATTCTTAGCCCTGTTTAGGCTACATTATACTCCTCTCCCTAACTGCCTACTAGCTTCGACAAACTCAACAAACAAAGCCATCTGATTCATCATCTCTGGATGCCACTGCACTGCTACTGCCCAGGGGTGAGAAGTATGCTCGATCGCCTCAATCACACCATCTTCGGCGGTTGCCACCACGCGCCACTGGGGGGGAGCGCTAGCGATCGCTTGGTGATGCCAAGAAGTAATTTGGACGCTCGTAGTTTGCAGCGTGCGGGCTAGGCGACTGTCGGAGGCAATTGTCACGCCATGCTCGGTAGAGCGGGAGGGTTCTTCTAATCTGTGTAGGACAGTTTCCCCATAGACATCGGGGATATGCACCACCAATTCCGCTCCCCCTGCTACGCCAATTACCTGTAAACCACGACAGACCCCCAATACAGGAATTTGCCGCTGCATTACCCGCTCGACTAACGCCAACTCAAATATATCCCGCTCCAAGTCCACACCGTAAATTTTGGGATGCCAGGCAGTGGGGGAACTTAAAAATTGGGGGTCAATATCTCCCCCTCCCGCTAAAATCAGCCCATCGAGTTGGTCAAGGAGGGCATCGATCTGGGACTCCCCTGGGGGCAGTAACATGGGCAACCCCCCCGCCTTGCGTACAACATCCACATAAGCCCCTGGTAAGTAAAAATCCCCTTCCTGATTGCGTCCGTAAATACTAATGCCAATGACTGGATAACTCATATCCCTGCTATCAGTTTCCCCCTTATTTTAACTTTTCTTAACTTAACTCTTGGTAGTGGAGTTGACTAACATGTCCCCGACTAGCTGGGCGGTAACAGGAGCTAGCAGTAAGCCGTTGCGGTAGTGCCCACTAGCTACGAGCCAATTTGGTCGGCAGAACTCTATCACAGGTGCCCCCCGCCCGATCGGTCGCGGTCGATAACCTGCCCACGTCCCTAGCACCTCACTGTGGGCGAATTGGGGAAAATACCTTCCTACTCGCTCCAGGAGGTAAGTCACATTCTCTGACCTAGGCAAAACCGTCGGCTCAAACTCCACCGTTGCCCCTATCCAGTAACGACCCTGACCAAGGGGGACTAAATTTACATCCCCCACCTCATCGACTATGTGCAGGGCAGGCAACTGAGGGTCTGCCGCTACTGTTACCGCGATCGCTTGTCCTCCCACAGGTTGCAAGGGTAGGCTGGTCAACTCCCGGGAGCCCAAACCGGCACAGACTACCACCCAATCAGCCTGCGGCTCCTCTCCTGGTTCTAACTTACGCCCCCAATAAAATTTCGCCCCCCTCAGGGCAGCAGCCTCCACCAAGGCATAGACAAGCTCTAAGGGATGAACAACCCGATCCCTGGGACTGAGGAAGCCCTGCCATTGCCCCAGGAAAATAGGCTCTAGGATATATCCTTGCTGGGCGCGCACTTGGGCTAGCTCTTGCCAGAGGTGACGATCGGTAGGTAGACAGACAATGCCCTGGTGAAGCAACACCCGTCTGCCTGTCAACCTTTCCAGCTCTGGTAACCAGGAGTCATAGAGTTCCAGGCTGGCTAAGCGCAGGCGGACAATTCTGCCAGTCGTTTTGGCGCTGGCTACGCCCAATAAAAACCCCAGGGCTGCCCCCGTTGCCCCCAAACCCGGCTGGGGAGTTGCTTCCCATACCTCCACCGCCATACCCAAACCAGTCAGATAAAAGGCAATGGCACTGCCAATGATGCCACTACCAATAATCACAACCTTCATTCTGGGGGCTGGGTGGAACTGGAGCGGCGACGGCGAGAAGCAGGAGGGGAAACCGGCAGTAGATTTTCCTCCCCGCCTTCCTTGGTCTCCTCCTTAGGTTTAATAGCAACAATCTCAATCTTAGGCACACCGTTGTCCTCTGCCTTGGGTTTGCTCGGCACTGCTTCCACTTTGGCTTCTTTCTCCTCTAACTTAACCAAGCTAGGGGTTTGTTCCTCCCCAGGAAGGGCAATCCGCACAATCATATTTTTGTTCTCCTTTCCCTCCCGATTGACAAGTACTAAGGGAGAAATACCCATGAACGAGTAGACCTGCTGTTGCTGGGGAGTCATAGTCACTGTGACAACTTCAGCAGGTTCAGGGGGTTCTGGTTTCACCCTAGGTTTAGCTGCTGGCGCTTTTTCTACTACTGTGGGCACTTCTGGTTCCCCCTCTTCCGCTGCTACCACCTTGAGGGCAGGGATACGGCGTTCAGAGACCTCAGGCCGGGCTTCTTCCCGTTTGGCACGGCGACGGCGAGGTAAGCGCTCCTGGTAATCGGGGTGGAACATGATGTTGCGATCGGTGCCCCCCACTAACTGCCGTTCCCGCTCATCGGGGAAGGGGTCAGAACTCTCCAGACTACTGCGTTGCTGCAAGGGTACAAGAGGCACTTCCTCCTGTTCGCTACCAGGCAGATGGGCTAAAATACCTAGACCGCTGCAGTGGGGACAGGGTTGTCCAAACATTTCATACAAACTCTGCCCTTGCCGTTTGCGCGTTAGCTCCACTAAACCTAATTCCGTCAGCTGGGCAATCTGGGGACGGGCTTTATCCGCATAGAGACTGCGATGGAAGTGTTCCAACAATTTCAGTTGGTCTTCCCGCGATTCCATATCAATGAAGTCGACAATAATCACACCGGCGATATTGCGTAACCGTAACTGACGGGCAATTTCTGTGGAAGCCTCAAAATTAGTCCACAGTACCGTCTCCCGCGAAGTCTTAGACGTGGTAAAGGAGCCAGAGTTGACATCAATGACTGTGAGAGCTTCCGTCGGTTCAATGATGATATAGCCCCCCGAAGGCAAGTCCACCCTGGGACGCAACGCCTCCCGAATCGCCGCATTGATGCGGTAATACTCCATGATGGAGGAGGATTCCTGGTGTAAATCGATCGCTAAACTAGGAGGAATTTTGCCATCTCCCCAGGTTTGCAATTGTTGTTTGACCCGCCGCAGACCATCGGCTGTATCGACAACAATCCGATTGACATCAGCGGAATATAAATCCCGTAACACCCTAGTGACAAAGTCCTGTTCCCGATCGAGTAAGCGGGGTGTTTTGGCATTTTGGTAGTCCTGTTGGATACTCTCCCACTGGCGTTGCAGGTTGTCTAGGTCTTCGATGATTAAATCTTCTCCCACGCCTTCCGCTTCCGTACGGATGAGTAACCCCATGCCTGGTGGTTTAATCAGAATACCAAGGGCGCGCAGGCGATTGCGTTCATTTTCTTTCAAAATGCGGCGAGACAGATTGACCCCCATGCCGAAGGGCAACAACACCACGTAACGTCCTGGGAGAGAGATATTTCCCGTCAAGCGCGGTCCCTTATTCCCCGTCGGTTCCTTCATCACCTGCACTAATACCTTTTGTTGTGGCATCAGCAACTCCGTGATGTTCGTACTATTGCGCTTTGTGCGCAGGGGTCCAAGGTCGGAGATATGGATAAATCCATTCTTTTCTGTACTACCGAGGTTGACAAAGGCAGCGTCGATGCTGGGCAGCACGTTCTCGATCGTGCCCACGAAAATATCCCCCACTTGGTGGGTACCTTTAGCAACTACAATTTCTTCAACTCGGTCTTCCGCAAAAACAGCAGCAATACGATGTTGCTCAGCAATAATAATTTGCTTGGGCATTCAGTTTCCTCAAAAGCTTGCACAAGTTGATAACCAGTCCCAGGTGGTAGGAAGCACTGTAACTAATCATGGCTCACAAGTCTAGTGAGCTACAGCCAGACCGTGAGTTGCCGAACGCAGAATAGCCAGAAAACCCTACCTTAGAGTCTGCACGGAAGAATACTGAGGGGCAAGACCTAATTTATGCCCTGGGTGGGTTGAGTTCCACTATAGCACACTTGTCTCATATACTGAAGAAAAGCACAATTTTTTTATGGACAGCGGGCAGAAAATTCGCGAACTGGTCAAGGCGCTGCAGCAAATTATTGTAGGCAAGGACGAGGCAATTCTCTTGATGCTCACAGCCCTGGTGGCAGGGGGGCATGCCCTACTAGAGGACGTACCAGGTGTGGGCAAAACCCTACTGGCTAAATCTCTGGCGGCTTTAATTGCGGGGAAGTTCCAACGGGTGCAGTGTACGCCTGACCTCTTGCCTACGGACATCACAGGGACAAATATTTGGAATCCCCAAACGGGTGCGTTTCAGTTTATGCCCGGTCCTGTGTTTGCCCATGTGCTTTTGGCGGATGAAATTAACCGCGCTACCCCCCGCACCCAATCTGCTCTCCTGGAAGTGATGGAGGAAAATCAGGTCACTGTTGATGGTGTCTCCCGCCCTGTCCCTAGCCCTTTTTTTACTATCGCCACGCAAAACCCCGTGGAATACCAAGGTACTTTCCCTCTCCCGGAAGCCCAACTCGATCGCTTCACTCTGTCTTTCAGTCTTGGTTATCCCAGCGCCGAGGAGGAGTTACAGATGCTGCAAAGACAACGAGGGGGGACAATGCACCAGGAAATCCCTCCTTGTATCACTACGGAGGAAGTATTGCAATTAAGACAGCAATGTCGCGGGGTGGCAGTCAGTCAGGCGGTGGCGGAATATATTGTCAATTTGGTGCGGGCAACGCGAGAGGACAATGAAATCAGTCTAGGGGTCAGTCCCAGGGGTACGGTAGCTTTGCAACGCTCTGCCCAAGCCTATGCTCTGCTGCGTTCTGCTCTCGGTTCTGGTGCAACAGGTGGTGATGTTTATGTGCTGCCGGATGATGTGAAGTTTCTAGCTCCCTATGTCCTTGGTCACCGCATTATCCCTGCCGGCAGACGCTCGCGCCGTGCCATCATCGATCGTTTACTGGGCACTGTGCCTGTCCCCTGAAAATCACTCGTATAAACCCCACCGATCGATATAGTCCAACACAGCGGGTAGCATGCCCGATCGGTCTTTGTGGTCTCGGAAACTAGAAGAGGATACCCCAGGTACTGCTAGGTCAGCGATGGTGATCTGGGGCGTGTGGGCAGCGATCGTTTGTAGCTGTGTCTCGGTGAGGGTATAGCCGCGGCGGGGGATGACGACAAGGGCGACCTGGGCTAACAATTCTTGGGCGCGATACCAGGAGGGCAACTGGGGCACAATATCAGCTCCTACTACCAGGGTAAAGTGAGCAGCAGGCCAGATTTGTTGTGCCATGTGCAGCGTCAGGAGAGTACGGGGGTGGCTAATTTCGGGATGCAGCTCCACATTGGCGCGGGGGAAGTCCGTAGCCTGAATCAGAACTCTGACCATTTCAATCCGATGGGTTAAGGGAGCACGATGGGACTTAAAGGGATTGTCCGATACCCACACCACCACCAAATCATAGTTATCACTCAACCAGCGCAGAATTGCCTGATGCCCGATCGTGGGGGGGTCAGCACTGGTACCAAACAGGGCAATTGCCATCCTATTCTTTGCGCACATCGCCGAAATCCCGCCCTGGCAAGCTGGCAAGGGACTCGTTAATCGCCCGATAGGCAGCCATGATATTCCGTTCCTCTCCCCCCAAAAACAAGCGACCTAAACTCCCCACCGCACTCACCTGTAAAATGTTAATCATAGCGGCTTTTTCCGCTTCGTTGGCAGCATAGGCGGCATAGGCAGCAGGTTCTACTTCTAATACATACAGCGTTTCCCCTGCTAAAATCATCTGACCCTTGCGCGAGCGGTTAATCAACTGGGCATGGTGGGGGTCAATGTTACGAATTACCTGACTGGAGAGAATACGGGGTTTGAGGCAGTCCTTTTGGTCCACACCGAGGGCATCGAGGATGGCTTTACCTGCCGTTTGGGTATCGCCTTGGTTACTGGAATGAATTTCTAGGAGTCCATACAAACGTTCTACCACTAACACCCCTGGGCGCACCCTAGTGGACTTCAAGGCAATATCCGTAACACGGTTGATCTCGATCCCTGGGGAAATCTCAATCCAGAGGGAAGCATCGCCTGGCAAGGGCAAAAAACCCACTGCCACTGTGCCAATGAACGCCGCGTGCTGGGGCTGTAAACGATCGAGGTAGACGTAACTGCGCAGTTCAACCCCCATGGTGGCAAAATCAGATTGACCCACTCAGTTTAGCACCGATGGAAATCCTCGTTTTACATGGACCGAATTTGAATTTGCTAGGGAGGCGGGAAACCACCATCTATGGCACCCTCACGCTAGCAGACATCGATAGTTTGTTGCAGGAAGATGCTAAAAAACTGGGGGTAGAGGTGACCTGTTACCAGTCCAACCATGAGGGGGAATTAGTGGACAAAATTCACAGTAGTATCGGCAAATACGCGGGAATTGTCATCAACGCCGGTGCCTATACCCACACCAGTATTGCGCTCAGGGACGCGATCGCAGGGGTAGATTTGCCGACCGTAGAAGTTCACCTCAGCAACATTCACAGACGGGAAGAATTTCGTCATCAATCCTACATAGCACCAGTGTGCATTGGGCAAATCTGCGGTTTTGGTGCCGACAGTTATCGTTTGGGGTTGCAGGCTTTGGTAAACTATCTACGCCAGAGGATTTGCTAGGGAGAGCTATGAACTTGACCAAGATCGAACAGGCATGGGTGGCATGGCAGGCAGGCAACACTACAGAAGCGATCAGTATATGTCAAGAAATTATCACCCGCAATCCCCAGGCAGCCAATGCTTGTTATCTCTTAGCCAAGTGTTATCGCCAGTTAGGGCAAGTCAAGGAAGCGCGGATTCACTATCAGAAATGTTTGGAGTTTTATCCGCAGCGCAGGGACATCAAACAGGAGTTAGATGAGCTGGAAGAAGAGGAGGAAGATGACATAGACCATTGGCAGATCGCTAATTCTCTAGTACAACAAAAACACTATGAGCAGGCAATCTATCACTATGAAAAACTCCGCCACCAGCCAGAATATACCTGGGATGCCCATTTTAACTTAGCCCTTATTTACCAGCATCTGGGGCAGATAGAAAAAGCGATCGAATTATACCGAACTGCTATACAAATCCAGCCCGATCGGGTCAACAGCTACATCAACTTGGGAGTTTTACTGAAGCAGCAGGGGCGTTATCCAGAGGCAATAGACATTTATCAAAGGGCAATCACCCTCTCTCCCCATGCGGGTTTGTACAGCAATTTAGCTAATATTTACCTGTTACTGGATGAGTTAGAGAAGGGCATAGAATGTTGTGACAAAGCGATCGCCCTTGACCCCGATTTACCCCATAGCTATGACATCAAGGGCGCTTGTTTAGAACAACAGGGCAAGCTGGAGGCAGCAATAGGAAATTATCGCTTAGCCATTGACAAAAAACCTGACTTTGCTAACGCCCATTTCAATTTAGCCCATGCGCTATTAAGTCTAGGACAGTGGGAAGAGGGGTGGCAAGAATATCTCTGGCGATTTAAGCGAGGGAATATACAAATACCAGCCTTTACTCAACCTTGGTGGGACGGTTCTTTCTTAGAGGGGCAGAAGATTTTACTGTGGTCAGAACAGGGCTTTGGTGATACTTTACAGTTTGTCCGCTATGTTTGGTATGTCCGAGAAAGGGGTGGGAAAGTCATTCTCTCTTGTCCCCCATCGTTAACTCGTCTTCTAGGGCTTGTCGAAGGAGTAGAACAGGTTGTCAGTGAAGGGGAAGCTCTCCCTGCATTTGCTGTGCATGCACCTTTATTAGACTTACCCCGTCTCTGCCAGACAACCCTGGAGAATGTGCCTACAGTAGTACCCTATTTGCGTTCTCCCAAGCAGAAGAAATTACCCCTAAGAGATATAACAGGGGATAAACTAAAGATAGGCATTGTCTGGCAAAGTGTCAATGCAAATGACCTGTCAGCCCAGAAGTTAAGAAGACATAAATCCGTTGATTTGGATCACTTTCTCACTTTACTAGACGATCGTTATCAGTTTTTCAGTTTACAAGTGGGTGTAGATGATATTTTATTACCACCCAACATAGTTGATCTGGCTCCCTTAATGGTAGATTTTGCTGACACTGCTGATTTTATAGAACAGTTGGATTTAGTCATAACGATCGATACTGCCGTTGCCCATCTGGCGGGGGGCTTGGGCAAACCTGTATGGGTATTGTTACCCTATGCCTGTGATTGGCGCTGGTTACAGGGACGAGAAGATTCTCCTTGGTATCCCACCATGCGTCTATTTCGCCAAGAAGCACCGAACAATTGGGCAGAAGTATTTGCCAGAGTCAAACTAGCTTTGTCGCATTTCTCTCCTATCAGTTTGCCAGATAAGGAAGCTATCTTTCAGCAGGGTAATATTTTCTTTCACCACAACCAACCAGAGAAAGCAGTATCCTGTTACCAACAGGCTATTTACCTAAATTATCCTACTATTCATCCTTACTTCAATATTGGTGTCGTCAAACGATCCCAAAGTCTACCAGAACAGGCTTGTGTATATTTTGATTTAGTAATAAACAAACAACCTAACTATGCCCCTGCCTATTTGACCTTAGCTAAGGCTTATATCGATCGGGAAATGCTAGATGATGCCTACAGGAGTATCCAGCAGTATTTGCAATTTATGCCCGATGCTGCTGAAGGTTATCACACATTGGGACTGATTTATTTCCGCCAGGGCAAGAACAAAGAAGCGATCGAGAATTATCGTATAGCTATCAATAAAAATCCCCAGGATGCCCTTACCCACTACAACCTAGCGATTTCTTTACTCCTGGAAGGTAACTACAAAGAAGGCTGGCAGGAATATGAATGGCGCATGAATGCCCAGGATGCCGTCATTAAGCTGCAACAACCGCGTTGGGATGGCAGTGACCTAGCTAACAAAACTATTTTACTATGGAGTGAAGGGGGATTCGGGGACACCATTCAATTTCTGCGTTACATACCATTTCTACAGCAACAGGGTGCAACAATTATCCTAGCTTGTCAACAGCAATTAGTCAAACTCTTACAGCAAGAACTACCCTATGCACGAGTGATACCGATCGAGTCCAAAGTTTCCCACTATCAATTTGACTATCACTTACCCCTAATGAGCTTGCCCCATGTTTTGCAACTAGAATACATTCCCACTCCTATCCCCTATATCAGTCGTTACCCACAACAGAAGAGAACACCGCAGAAAATTGGTATCGTGTGGGCAAGTGGTTATCGTTCTACCCCTAATTTGTATCGTTTGTATAAACAAAAAAGTTGTCCCATTGCCTACTTCATGCAACTATTAGATATTCCCCACATTTGGCTGTACAGCTTTCAAGTAGGGAGAGATGCAAAAGATATTCAACCTTTCTTACAAGATAGAGTCATAGATTTATCCGATCGGTTACAAGATTTTACTGACACTGTAAAACTCCTAAAAGAAATGGATTTGCTAATTACAGTTGACACGGGAATTGCGCATTTGGCGGGGGCGATGGGGATGCCTGTGTGGTTATTATTACCCTTTGCTGCTGATTGGCGGTGGCATAAAGACCGATCGGATTCTGATTGGTATCCCACTATGCGTTTATTTCGGCAGAAACAAATCAATGATTGGCAGAGTGTAATCGATGTTGTTAAGGCAGAGCTGGCTAAATTCTATCAAGGTAATATTGACACAGCAGAGGAATTACTGAGGGCGGGGAAGGAAGCCTACAGAGCAGGGGAATTAGACAGGGCACGCGCTCTATTTGAGCAAACGATCGTTCATAATCCCCAGTGTGGCAAAGCCTACTTCAATCTCGGAGTTATTCATAAAAAGAGTAATCGATGGGATGAAGCTCTAAGATGCTATCAAAGAGCACTAGAGTTGGGAGAAGACCCCGCTACTATCTATTTTCATGTAGGTAATTTGTATCTTGCGCAGCGGGAACTCGATCGAGCAGCAGAAGCCTACAAACTATCGCTGGATGCCAATCCCAATTTTGCCGACAGTTACGTCAATTTAATGGAAATAGCTAGTCGAAGGCAGGAATACGACCTTGCCACTGCCTATTGTCAAAAGCTATTAGAATTACAGCACAACTCAGCCAGATTTTATAACAATTGGGCTATATTACTGGCTAAGCAAAATCAGTATGAATTGGCGAAAGCAAAAGCTAAACAGGCACTAGCAATAGACCCCAATTTTGCCAATGCCTATGCCACTTTAGGACATATTGCTCACATAGAAGATGATCTGGTTTTAGCCCAGGTGTACTACGAAAAATCTCTGCACCTGCATCCAGGCTATGCACCCACTTACGCTTTACTAGGCAACTTGATGATGGAATACAACAATTACGATCGAGCAGAAGAATTGTACAATCGAGCTATAGAATTAGACTACAGTTTTCCCCATGCCCACTATGCTAAATCGGCTATTTTGCTGGCAAGAGGAGATTTTCTCAATGGTTGGCGGGAATATGAATGGCGTTGGCAACATGCTAACATTAAGCTGCCTAACTTTCCCTTTCCCCCATGGCAAGGTGAAGATTTAACTAACAAAAGCATACTGCTGCACGGTGAACAGGGTTTTGGGGACAAACTGCAGTTTATCCGCTTTGTATCTGTTTTACAACAATTGGGAGCAAATGTATTTTATTTATGCCCTCCCCCACTAGCAAGATTGTTTAGCACCATCCCTAACCTAGCCATCGTAGAGGACAGTACACCTATTGATCAACTGCCACCCCTAGATTACTTCATCCCTCTCTTGTCTATTCCCCACGTTTTACAGTTAACGATCGATCGCATTCCCAAGCAAGTGCCCTATTTCTATCCTGAATTTCAGCAGTTAGGAGATATACAAGAGCGGCAAGGATTGAAGGTGGGATTTGTTTGGGCCAGTGGTCGTCATTCCATTGAGTTGGGTGAGTTTTCTTACCAGCAAAAGTCTTGTCCCCTAGATTACTTCCTCCAACTTTTGTCCCTACCCAATCTGCACCTATTTAGCTTACAAATAGATGAATCAGCTTCTGAATTAGAACCACACTTAACCCATCCCTCTCTAGTGGATTGTCGCCCTTTAATTCGTGATTTTTATGACACAGCAGTAATCATGCAGCAGCTAGATTTAATCATTACCGTCGACACAGCGGTAGCCCATCTGGCAGGTGCTCTAGCAAAACCAGTCTGGGTGTTGTTACCCTTTGCTAGCGATTGGCGCTGGCTCATCGATCGGGCTGACTCTCCCTGGTATCCCACCATGAAATTATTTCGTCAACCCCAGCGCGGCGATTGGCAATCAGTTTGGCAACTCATACTAGCAGAAATGCGAAACCAGATATATACACTATGACCTCTTTTATCTTAATATTATTGTTAGACAATAACTAAGTAAGTATGACTTGGCAGTTTGACTCGATCGAAGCGGCATTGCAAGACCTACGGGGGGGGAAACTGATTGTTGTAGTGGACGATGAAAACAGAGAAAATGAGGGGGATTTAGTCGGAGCTGCTCAGTTTGCCACACCCGAAATGATTAACTTTATGGCAACCCATGCCAGGGGTTTAATTTGTTTGGCAATGACAGGGGAAAGACTCGACCAATTGGATTTACCTTTGATGGTGGAGCGCAATACAGATGAAAACCAGACAGCTTTCACAGTGAGTATTGATAGCCGTTTTACCACTACAGGAATTTCTGCAGAAGACCGATCGCGCACTATCCAGGCAGCCATTCATGCCGATACCAAACCAGAAGACCTAAGAAGACCGGGTCATGTTTTTCCTTTAAGGGCAAGGGAAGGAGGAGTGTTAAAACGGGCAGGTCACACTGAAGCAGCCGTCGATTTAGCACGTTTAGCAGGTCTTTATCCCGCTGGGGTGATCTGTGAGATTCAAAATGAAGACGGATCGATGGCGCGTCTACCGCAGTTAGTAGATTATTGCCAAAGATTTAATCTGAAGTTAATCAGTATTGCTGACCTCATTAGTTATCGTTTAGCCAACGAAAAACTCATATCCTTAGATGCTGTTGCCCATTTGCCCACTATATTTGGGGATTTCCAGGTCTATGCCTATCGCAATCTTTTAGACCAATCAGAACATCTAGCAATCGTCAAAGGAGATAGGAATAAGTTTCCTGAAATGGATGTGATGGTACGGGTACATTCTGAGTGTTTGACGGGGGATGCCTTGGGGTCATTGCGCTGTGATTGTCGGGGGCAGTTGCAGAGCGCCCTCAAAATGATTGAGCATGCAGGGGCAGGGGTAGTGGTATATTTGCGGCAGGAGGGGAGAGGGATTGGTTTAGTGAACAAAATTAAAGCTTATGCCCTGCAAGACCAGGGTTTGGACACGGTAGAAGCCAACGAAAAGCTAGGTTTTCCCCCTGACCTACGTTCCTACGGTATTGGTGCCCAGATTTTGCGCGACTTGGGGGTTAGAAGGATGCGGCTAATTACCAACAATCCCCGTAAAATTGCGGGCTTGAGGGGGTTTAACCTAGAAGTCGTCGATCGGGTACCATTGTTAATAGAAGCTAATGACCACAACCAACGCTACTTAAAAACAAAAGCAACAAAACTTGGTCACTTCTTAGCTAATTGATCCTATGTCTTTCTTGCTGTTTGTCCAACATGGAATGGGAGATACCAACCAACGCGCGTACTACTGCGGCAAGCTGCTAGGTGCACCTGCAGAATTCATCATTGCTCCCAATTTAGGCTGGTGGCATACTTGGTGGCGCATTGAACCTTTGATTGAAAAAGTCAGAGCTGAAGTGGAACGACAACGACAACGTTATCCTGATCTGCCTTGGCGGATTGTGGGGCATTCTATGGGGGGATTGATCTGGTTGGAATTGTTACATCGCCATCCCCAATGGCACGATCGGGTGGAGAGCTTAACCTTGGTTGGTTCCCCTGTGGGCGGTGCGGAACTCAGTCGCATACTTGATCCCCTCAGGTTGGGCATAGGAATCGCCAAGGATTTGGGTACCAACCGCCGCCCTATTGCAGAAGTAATTGCGCAAAAAATTCCTACCCTCAGTGTGGCGAGTGATTTAGGTGATGGTAGTGATAGCGTAGTCACGATCGGGTCAACACAATTCAAATATTGCCAATGGCTGTGTTTACCTGGTATTTTTCATATTGATTTGCGAACTGACATCAAGGTAATTCAAGCGATCAGAGATTTCTGGCAGAATCCCCAAATTACACTTCCTCCCGACAATTT